>JBOGKK010000119.1:0-1588 GCA_050745425.1 Terriglobales bacterium | reverse complement strand
CAGGAGAACGCGGGAGAAGCATCAACCTGTACCCGATGGGCAAAGCCCTGTGCCAGGAATGTGTCGAGCTCACATTGGGTGTGCCGTGATTGTGCCTTGGCAGGCTTGGGATCGGGGCTGGAAAGGTAAATGATCGGCGAACCCGTCTTGCGTGACGGGCGATTTCGCAGTAGGGCGGGCTGCGCTGGGGGCGTAGGGGCAGAGTACCGCGAGGCGGTGGTCAGCGAGTGAGCGCCTGGCGGAAGGAGCGGTGCAGGGGATACAGCCAGATGTCTTTCACGGGGATCGCGTTCTGGTGGGTCACGTCGAGCTTGCCGCGACCTGTGGTTTGACCCACGTGGATCCAGTTGGCCGCCTTGTAACAGGTCCCGCGGAAACGATCGGACTGAACGAAGGACTCGAGCAGTACCGGGCGGTAGCCGTAGCGCTGGAGCCAATCGGTGGGCAGTTGCCGGGCGATGCGGCCGAGGATCTTGGAGGCCAATCCTTTGGATTGCACCCAGGGCAGGATCAGAAAGCGCGCGTTGTTGACGATCAGATGCATGTTCTGGCGCCGCTGCTGCTCGGTCCAGCCGATGAACCGATCGCGGGGAGCGGTTTTCCAGGCGGCGGCGCCAAAACCGAGCAGCGCCACGAACTGGCCATCGAGGGCGACGAAGTAGCGCAGCTGCGCCCCCGGCAAGGGGTTGTAGCCGAGGTAGTGGTAGCGCTGGATGTACTCGTTCCAGAGCCGTGAGTCGCGCTTGGTGCGGGTGCTCACGGGCAGGAACTGAAGCGGCGGCAGCTGATCGACCGGGGCGGTAATGGGGGGCTGCGGATCGGTGGCGGCGGTGGCTTGCGGCACCGGCCGGCGGATAAAGGTGACGGGGCGTGCCGGCGGTAGCGCCAGTAAGCCATCGCCCTGCATGCGCAGCAGCGCCACCCGGCAGCTCATCTGCTTGAGCTTGCCATCGGGCTTGACCCAGCCGAGCAGCCGGCAGATGCGCCGCGACAGTTCGGCGCGGGAAATGCCGGGAGATTGCCCGATCAGCTGTGTGATGCGCTCGAGATCCGCGGCGGTGAAATCCCGTCCACAATAGCGCTGGCTCACGAGGTGTTCGTTGCCGGGACCGGCGCCGCCGCTGCGCGCAACTCCCGCAAGCGTTCCGGGCTCATCTGCCAGGGCAGGAACCGCGAGAGATCCTGCGGGGGCTTCTGTCCATTCTCGGCACACGCCTCGAGATACTCCTGCAACCAGCGCCGCGGGTTGATCTGCCAACTGTGCACCAGCGTCATCAGGACGGAAAACTGCAGCGCGGCAAGCTCGGCGGCCCACACGCTCCCTGAGCCATAATAGCCTTTCCGTCCCAACACCTCATTGCGCAGCGCCGTCTCGACCGTGTTGTTATCCATGCGAACCCGCGGATGTTCGCCGAACACCGTCAATCCCTCCCAATGGTTCTTCAGGCTCGTCAAGGCCTTGCGCGCCGCCCGGTGCAGCCCCGGATCGGCCAAGCCGTGCTCGTACTCCTCGCGCATCTGCGCAAGATGGGCCTTCAGTTGTGCATCGCGCTCGGCAAAGCTCACCGCGCAGGTGAGCACTTCAAGG
>JBOGKK010000118.1:0-19343 GCA_050745425.1 Terriglobales bacterium | reverse complement strand
TCGGCACGGCGCCCGATTTGCTTTTCCTTACCCGCACGGGCGCGCAGGCTGGCCATTTCACTCTCCAGGCGGCTGTAGTCGTCAAGCGCCTGACGGCGGCGGAGGGCCGCTTCGGCGCCGGATGGGGGCGCCGGCGCTGTGCCCGCGATGCGTGCGGCACGCAAGGAATCGAGCTCCGCGGCCCAAGCGCCGTAAACCGCAGCTAGCGAAGCGCGGGGCTGGCGGCCGAGCGCCAGCGTGGGCAACCACGCAGTCGTAACCGGGTCATCGCCCAGAGTACAAACCGGCGCATCAGCGATGCAAAGGGCAAGCGACCCGTCGCTGGCGGTGAGCAGCAGCAGCGCCGGATAGGGGACGGCGGCGCGCACGTGCGCGGCGTGGGAGTCGGCCCGGGCCGCGCCGCGCAGTGCAAGAGCGAGAACCTGAATTTCGGGCACATCGCTACAGGCCGGGATGCCGCAATTTTCCGGCTTCAGCGCCGCTTCCCAGCGCAGGTCGGCGATTGCCTCGCCGGCGCGGTCGCGCAGCGCCTCCGGCCATAGGGTTTTGGGCACGCGCCGGCCGATGAGGCATTCCGGCGGCAGCGCGAGCGCGGCGATGACGGCGGCAGCGTTCATGCGGAGGGTAACAGCACTAGCAGCGCCACCACTTCGTAGTCGTTGCCGCCAGCCTGTTCCCCCGGCAACGCATGCGTGCCGCCGGGGGTGAACAGGCTGGCCAGGGCGCGCTCTTCGTCGCGTCCGGCCGCGGAGGCGATCGCCGCCGCCAGTTGCCCGCATACCGCGTCCATGGCGGCGCCGTCGCGCGTGGCCCGGTCAAACTCGGTCACCGCGGCGGCATCGGTCGAGGCGCGGCCTGCAGCACTGCGCTTGAGCACGTCGAGCAGGGATTTCGCCTGGGTATGCGGCAGGAGCACAGTACCGTCGGCGCCGATATGCACCAGACAGTGCGGCGCCAGTGGATAACCGCCCGCGGCCAGCGCCTCTGCCGCCGCGGCGTCAGCCCGCAGGCAAAAAATCACGCCCGGTGCAACGCCTTCGGGCGCGCGCACCACCGCCAGCGTGCCCAGCGCCTGGCGCTCCAGCACGCCGGGATTGGCCTTGCGGAACGTACCCAGATCAAGACGGAAGTCCCCCAGCGTAAGGTCCGTAATCGAGATCCCGCCGCCGAGATCTTCCAGATCGAGCACGGCGTCCTGAAGCTTGAGCAGTTGTTTGCGCCGGTATTCCAGATCGTTCATTTCGCCCGATGCCTGCTCCTCGATGATGTTTTCCTCGCCCGTGGCGGAGATGTCGAGCAACTTCATCTTGCCGCTCACGCGGCGCTCCAGATCAATGTATTCGTCCAGCTCGAGGTTCGGCCAGAAGTTCACCAGCTGCACCGATTGATTCGTCGAGCCGATACGGTCGATGCGGCCAAAGCGCTGGATGATACGCACCGGGTTCCAGTGAATGTCGTAGTTCACCACGCAGTCGCAATCCTGCAGGTTCTGGCCTTCGCTGATGCAGTCGGTGGCGATGAGCAGATCGATTTCCGGCGCTTTGGTTGGCGCGGGCGCCAGCGCGGCTGCGCCACGCGCCCCGCTTGTGCTCGCGCCGGGTTGTTCGCCCTGCTGTAGCAGCGCAGGGCGACGTTGGGGGCCCGTAGCCCCAGCCCGGTGCTGCGCGAGCGCTGCCGGGCGCTCCTTCGAGCGTGGCGAAAAGGCGGCGAGCAGGGAGCCAAAGTCGTGGCGCAGCGCGGAGATGGTCGATTGATTGCGTCCGGCGCCGGTGACCAGACCGGTGTGCAGGCCAAACTCCCGCTGCGCCCAGGGAGCGAGTTGATCGTACAGATAGCGCGCCGTGTCGGCAAAGGCGGTAAATACCAGCAGCTTGCGGTTGCCTGGGTTCAGGGGCGTACGGAGCTTGCCGGCGATCACCTGGCGGAGGGTTTCGAGCTTGGCGTCGCGGTCGGCATTGACCTGGCGGGCGGCATCGAGCAGCGCGGCCAGCCGGCGGCGATCCTCCTCGAGATCCTGGCGCCAGCGCAGCAGATCAATATCCTGCAGCAGCACCTTGACCTTGGTGCCCACCAGTAGGCTCTCGAAGCGCGCGTCGTCGACATCCACATCGGCGATGGTAAGCTCCTGAATTTCGCCGCTGCCGGTGGCGATGCGCGCCAGCATGCCTTCGACATCGCGTAACTGGCGCGCGACGGTCTCGGCAAACGACGAGACGGCGCTCTCCATGCGCTTGAGCACGTTCACGCGCAGCAGGTGCACGAGGCTCTGCTCGCGGTCCACCTGGCTGAAAAACGACGCACCGCCGCGCAGACGGGTGCCGTACTTGGCATCGTAGGCCAGGCGCCGCTGCGGCAGCAAATAGCTCAGCGGTGCGTAGACGGCGAGGTTCAAGCGGCGGATTTCGTTGTTGATTTCGCGCACCGGGCGGAAGGCGCCGGCGCGGTCCACATCGGGTTTGAAGTTGATGGGCGGCAGACGCTCGGGAAAGCGGCCGGTTTCGGCGGTGCCGTAGTAGCGCTCGACGTGCTTGCGCGAGCGCGCGATGGTGACCAGATCGAGCAGGGCAAAGTAGTCAAGGCCGAGCATTTCCAGCAGGCGGGGTGCGGTGCGCGCCGCCTCATCCAGATCGAGCCAGCGCCGGAACTGCTGGTGCGCGAGGCGGATGGTCCGCTCCAGACTGGGAATGCCGTGCTCGCGCAACGCGTGGTCGTCGCCCGAGGTGATGAAGGCAATCTGGTTTTTCAGATCGGTGAGGCGGTTGTTGACCGGCGTGGCCGAGAGCATCAGGACCTGGGTTTTGACGCCCTCACGGATAATGCGCTGCATCAGCCGGTCGTAGCGCGTCTCGTGTCCGCGGTGGGCGGGCTTGTTACGGAAGTTGTGCGACTCGTCAATGACCACCAAGTCGTAGTTGCCCCAGTTCACGTGCGCAAGATCGATATCGCCCGAAAAACCACTATCGCGCGAGAGGTCGGTGTGGTTGAGCACGTCGTAATTGAAGCGGTCGGCAGCCAGAAGATTGCGTTCGTCGTTGCTGCGATACAACGTCCAGTTGTCGCGCAGGCGCTTGGGGCACAGCACCAGCGCGCGGCGGTTGCGCAGCTCGTAATATTTGATGATCGCCAGCGCTTCAAACGTCTTGCCCAGGCCGACGCTGTCGGCGATGATGCAGCCGCCGAGCCGGTCGAGCTTGTCGAGGGCGCCCAGCACGCCATCGCGCTGAAAGCGGTAGAGCTTGCGCCACACCCGCGTGCCGCGGATGCCGGTGGCGGGGTCGGCGAGACGGTCTTCGTCTGGGGTTTCCCCGCCCAGCAGATGCAGCAGCATCAGGCAATAGACCAACTCGGGTGCGTGCGGTGAGGCCATTTCCTCAAGGCGTGCGATCACTTCTGGCCGCCCGCCTGCCCCGTCAAGGGTGGCCCAAAGCGCCGCAAACCAGTCCCCGAGCGCGGCCGCTTCGGCCGCGCTTGCAGTCGCGTGCACCAAGCCAAAATGCTCGCCCGGCGTGAGACCCAGCCCCGCCGTCGTCAGCGGACAATCGCCACTGAACCCGGCCGCTTCCCCGTGGCTGCGCGCCACCAGCACCGCCTGCGGCAGCGGACCGGCCGCCTGCCGCAACGCCGCCTTGTCTGCCAGCCAGCGAGCACACTCCCGCGCGAGCCAGGGCGTACGCAGTTGGTTGCGCGCGCCGCGGTCGGCAGCGCTTCCCGTGAGATGGAGGTGGGCATCGGCGGCGACCGCGAGCCGGCAGGACGACAGCTTCCCCAATTGCGGCAGCAGTTGCGCGAAGCCGAACAGCGAGAAGCGCGGGCTGGCCGCATCCAACTCGCCTCCAGACTCCAGCAAGCGGCTCAGGCGGTCAAGTACCCGGTCCTGGCCCGTATTCGAGAGCAAGTCCATCGCCGCTGGCCATTATGACCCGAAACGGCTGCCACAATTGACTCAAAACAAGCCATGGCTGCGCAGGCCATCTGTCTCGCGCTGGTCGTGGAAGTGTTTTGTTTTGTGCACAAGTGACTTGAGGGGGTTAGATGTTGTGCAATTCCTGCGCACAAGGGGGCCGGAAGCGGCTGGGCGCCGGCGGGCGGCGTTTGCGCTTGTGTGGCTGATTGCTTTCTATTGACTGGCGCGGGGCCCCGCGTGGCGAAACTGCTGAAACTTTTTGCTTGCGCGACGGTATAGCTAACCAGTGGCGGCTGCGTCCGTCCAAGGCATTGCCATGCTCAAAGACCTGCAAGCCGCTCTCCGCTCGCTGCGCAAGGCGCCTGCGTTTACGGCTGTTGCCCTCATCACGCTGGCGCTGGCGATCGGCGCCAATACCGCCATTTTCACGCTGATTGACGCCACCGTCCTGCGTCCGCTGCCGGTGCGCGACCCCGGCCAGCTCACCCTGCTGACCGATCCCGCCGACAGCGGCACCAGCCATGGCACCTCCGGCGGACGGCGCGGCCTGCTGGCCTACTCGGAGTACATGCGCCTGCGCCACGACAATAATGTCTTCCGCGGGCTGCTCGCAGCCGAAAGTGGCACCAGCCGCGGCCACCTCACCTGGGGATCCGCCGGCGCCGGCGCCGAGCAGACCGAATTCAAGCTGGTCAGCAATAACTACTTTTCGGTGCTCGGCGTCGCCGCCTACCGCGGCCGCACCTTTGCCCCCGGACCCGTGCCCAACCTCGGCAGCGACCCGGTCGCGGTGATCAGTTATGCCTTCTGGAACCAGCGCTTCGCGCGCAATCCGGCGATCATTGGCTCGACCTTCCGCTTGCACGGTCATGTCTATACCGTCATCGGCGTCACGCCGCCCGGCTTCTTTGGCGAAAACGTCGGCGAGGCGCCCCGGTTGTGGCTGCCGCTGACCATGCAATTGCAGGCGCTGCCCGGTCAGGATCAACTCCATGACCCGCCCGGCGTGTCGCGCGTCATGTGGCTGCAGGTGATCGGGCGGCGCAAGCCGGGCGTGACCTTGGCCGAGGCGCAGGCGGCGAGCAACGCCATTTTCCAGCACTCGGTCGAACAGCAGGCCGGGGCAGCGGTCGACGCGCAGTCGCGCCGCGACATCCTGTCGCAGCACCTTGCACTGTCGAGCGCCGCCACCGGAGCCTCGGGTGTGCGCGGCGAATTTGCCGACCCTCTGTGGGCGCTGCTGGCGCTGGTGGGCCTCGTGCTGCTGGTGGCGATCGTGAATCTGGCCAGTCTCGAGCTGGCGCGGGCGACGGCTCGGCAGCGGGAAATGAGCCTGCGACTGGCGCTCGGCGCCGGGCGCGCCCGCATCGTCCGCCAATTGCTGACGGAGAGCGTCCTGCTTTCGGTCGTCGGGGGCCTGCTGGGCGTTTTGCTCGCCTTCTGGGGCGATCATTTGCTTTTAGGGCTGGTGGGCGCGGGCGCCGGGAACGGCATGGCGCTGAACCTCGCGCCCGACTGGCGGGTGCTGGGCTTCATTGCGCTGCTCTCGGTGGGCAGTGGTGTGGTGTTTGGCCTCATCCCGGCGCTGCGGCTCTCGCACATGAAGCTGGCCGCCACCTTGCAGGCCCAGGGCAGGAGCGTCCATGGACGCCTGCGGCTGGGCAAGGCGCTGGTCATCGGCCAGGTCGCGCTGTCGATCCTCCTGCTGGCCGGAGCCGGGCTCTTCGTTCGCAACCTGGCGAAAATGCAGGCCGTGCCGCTCGGCTTCACGGCCGGCAATCTGGCTGAGTTCAGCGTAGGTCCCGGTCTGGCCGGCTACAAAGACGCCGCCGCGGTGGCCTTTTTTCACCGTTTTCTCGACCGCCTGCAAGCCACGCCCGGCATCAGCGCAGCAGCGCTTGCCGATGATGGCCTGTTTGCCCACAGCGAAGGCGGGTTGCCCGTGGCCATCGAAGGCTACACGCCTGCCAGCGGCCAGCGCGGCGAAGGATCGCGTTTCGATCAGGTTTCGGCTGGATATTTTCACGCCGTCGGCATCCCCATCATTCTGGGCCGCGGCCTGACCGCTCCGGATGCAACCAGTGGCGTCAAAAACGCGGTGATCAACCAGACCCTGGAGAAGCGCTTCTTCGCCGGCCGCAACCCCCTCGGCCAGCAGTTGCGCGATCTCTATCCGGACGACCACGGCGCCGTCTACACCATTGTGGGCGTATGCGCCGACGCCAAGTACAACAACTTGGCAGAAAAAACCCCGCCGCGTTTCTATCTCTCCTTTTTCAACGGCGCTCCGGGCAGCGACTACACCGGCGCGCACGTGTTCGTGCGCGGACGCGGCGGCGCCGGTAGCGTCACCGCCAGCGTGCGGCGCCTGCTCCGCTCACTCGACCCCAACGTGCCGATGAGTACGCCGCAGAATCTAACCGCGATGGTGGGTGCGTCGCTTGCAACCCAGAAAATGCTTGCTCGGCTGAGCGGATTTTTCGGCATCGTGGCGCTGCTGCTCGCCGCCATCGGCCTTTACGGCATCATGGCCTACGCCGTCGCCCGCCGCACCGCCGAAATCGGCATCCGCATGGCCCTCGGCGCCAGCCGCGCCACCGTCACCGGCATGGTGCTCGCCGAAACCCTGCTGCTCGCCGCCGTTGGCATCGCGATCGGCATTCCGGCAAGCGTGGGCGGCGGCAAATTACTGGCCAGCCAGATCCATCTTTTCGACCTGCGCTTTTACGATCCCGTCTCGCTCGGCATCGCCGTCGGCCTGCTGACCGCGACTGCCTGTCTGGCCGGCTATCTGCCCGCCCTGCGCGCCAGCCGCATCGATCCCCTCACCGCTCTGCGCCAGGAGTAGCTACACCTGCGCTACAATGTGGCCATGCCTACGGAAGTCGGTGTGCGCGTGTTAAAGAACAAACTGAGCGAAAACCTGCGCAAGGTCAAAGCTGGCGAAGACGTGATCGTCACCGAGCACGGCAAGCCCATCGCTCGCCTCACACGCCTGCCCGCCCGCCCCGACTGGATGGAAGCCATGATCGCCCGCGGCGAACTCATCCCCGGCGATGGCCGGCCCCTCCAGGGCGCCCGCATCAAGCTGCGCGGCAGGGGACCCTCTGCCGACGCGATCCTCCGCGAATCCCGAGGCCGCTATTGATCGTCTACGTCGACGCCAGCGCTCTGTTCAAGCTCTACGTCGACGAGTCCGATAGCGCCACAGCGCGCGCGCAACTCGCCGCGCCCGTGCAAAAGGCCACGGCCCTCATCGCCTACGCAGAACTGCGCGCGGCATTTGCCTCCGCGCGCAGGCTAGGACGCATCAGCCCGGCAGAGCTGGCGCAAGCGAAAACCCGGTGGCTGTCCGACTGGCTTGCCTTGAGCAAACTCCCCCTGGATGAAGACCGCTGCCACGAAGCCGGCGATTTGGCGGAAGCCTATGGGCTGCGCAGCTTCGATAGCATTCACCTCGCCTGCTACGCACATCTGGTTAGAATCGCAGCCCCTACCGAAGTCACCTTCTGTGGCTTCGACAAAGCCCTGCTCGCAGCGGCAGCCCGGTGGCGCTCCCACTGGTCAGCACAGCCCTAGCTTTTCCTTTTCCCTTCCCCGCGGTCGCGCGCTGACGTCAAGCCTCAACAGAAGGAAACTGCTACCATGACAGAGGTGACATGCAGTGGCAACTCAGCCCGAAACACGACAGCGACTGAAAGTGCTCACAGACGACCCGGCAGATGTTGACGCGTTCGGGCCCGACGGGCCGCACACCGTTGTCGCACGCGCCATTCTCGACTTGGTACAAGGCCCAAGCCGCGGCCTCTGTATTGGCCTCTACGGCGACCGCGGCTCCGGCAAGTCGACCGTAGTTAAGCAGATCGCAAGGCTGGCGGCCCCAAAGTCAGCCACCGACGCACCCGACCTGCGCATTTTCACCTTCGATGCCTGGGCGCACGAGGGCGACCCACTCCGCAGAGCATTCCTTGAGGAGCTAATAGAATTCCTCAAGAAAGGCGAATCACCGTGGCTCCCGACAGCATTTGCCGACAACCAGAGCGCCCAGCTTAAAGGGCGCAATACGAAAACAGACAGAACAACCACATCCAGCCTCACATCGAGCGGCATCTGGCTGGCCGCCTCCGGCCTGCTCGTCCCTGTCGGCCTGGGGCTGATGGCGGGCGGATTTTCAGCGCCAGCCGCCGCCTGGCCAGGCCTGGCCCTCACCGTTGCGCCCGCGCTCGCCGCGGCCACAATGGTCTGGTGGAATTGGAGCAAAAAGAAACCTAAAGAGACCCGCGCCGAATATATCCGCTCACTCTTCGCCCAGTCATCGAAGTCAGACGAACACAGTGACACAGCCACAACCCCAGAGCCGACATCCGTTGAGTTTCGGGAGATATTCTGCAACGCGCTCACCAAGGCCCTGAACGTGAACGACAGGCGCCTGCTCATCGTTCTCGATAACCTCTACCGACTCGACCCGCCCGACCGCCAAAACGTGCTTGCGGTCATGCGCACGTACCTAGACTCCCTCGCCTCTCCCGCCTTGCCAGCCAACGCGATGGTCTGGACCCTCGTCCCGCTCCTGCCCCACACCAACGCCGCCTCCGACGGCACGAAAGCTAAGGGAACCCTCGAAGCAAGCGAGGAGGAGAAACTCTTCCAAGTGAGCCTCACCGTACCGCAGCCCCTCCTCTCCGACTGGCGGAAATACCTGGCCGGTCTACTCGACGAGGCCCTCCCGGCTTGGTTTCCCGAGAACCGCGACCTCGCTGTCGCACTCTACGAGTCCGCAACCTACGGCCAGGATGCGGCGCAGCTGACGCCGCGTCGACTCAAGCAGTTCGTCAACGCAATCGTGGCGATCGAATTCGACGCCAAAAACACAAGCGCGCTCAGTCAACGCACACCAGCACAGGTTGCGGTACTCGCAGCTATCCGTGCGACGGACCCGACGTGGCAGCCCTCACCGTCCCTCCCGGTGTGGTCCACAATCGCTGGCAAATGCGACCCGCGCCCCGCAGATGTTGCCGCGCTCCATTTCCTCTGCACCCCCTAGAAAGCTCTCCAGGTCATGTGCGGCGCGGAAATCGACGCCGCACTGGGCAAGGGCGACAGCCAAGCGATTGTCGACTTGCTCTCGAAAAGCAGCGATCTAGCGCCAACAATCAGGCTACAGGTCCAGATCGCGCTCGCGGGGCCAGCACGGGGCGACCCCAAGCGGATCGCCAACACAGCGACCGCAATCGCCGGCCAATCCGAAAACGACCTCGAAAGCGCGCTCCGCGACCTGGCGAACGCCGCACACGCAATCACCGACTGGCCCGGGCTCGGCGAAAATAACGCGATCGGCGTCGCGCGTATGGCCGATGCTGATCCAACTCTCGCGCCCGCCCTCGTCCAAACCCTGGGGCAAAACTTTGCCGCTCAGCCGGAGCCGAACGACACATGGACCGCCGGCGCTCTCAGCCTTATCGAGGAGCTGGCGCCAAGACATACCGAGGCGCTCAAGATGCTGTGCGTAGAAGGGGCAGCCTCCGCCTATGCGATCGCAATGTCCTCCGGCGCATTGGAATCGCACGAGAAGGTTCTCGCGTTCCTGCAACCCGCCTGCGAGCCGCAGGAAGTCGTAGCGGAGATAGCCACTCGCACCCAGAAAAACATCGAAGGGTGGCTGAACGCAATTAAGAATTGTCTTGTTGTCGGCCCGAGCTGGGATTGGTCGCCGGTGCAGCAACAAATTGACGGCCGGCTAGATCAGCCGAGCCCCGCCCTCGCAGCGAGCTTAATTGAAGCAGCGCTAATCACCCGGCCGCTCGTCCCGAACGCCCCCTTCCTGCCAAACGCCCGCGCAAACTGGCTCTTCGCGCACGGTAACGCGCTCAGCGGGAGCGATTTCGCCCGCTGGGTCGCGGCGATTTTAATCAGCAACCCGAATCCCAACCAGCACACCAACCAACCCCAAATAAACACTGGCGCCGAACGGTACGGCCTGGCCGTCACTACCGACGGCGCGCAGCCGCGCCTACCCACAATCGCGGATGTGATCATCGCTGCCGGCGCCGAGACGGCGGTGTTTGCACAGCGCCAAGTTTGGCCACCCGTCGACCGCGTGCTGAAGGCGATCGCGGATCGGACCGAGGACTTTCCAGAGCCTGCCGATTTGCTGGCCGAGCGCACCGCCTGGGAGAGCATCCTCGGCCAGGACGCCTTCGACGCAAGGGTCAGAAAGAAAGCCGCCGAGGTGGCCACCGCCGCGATGAGTCGGGCCTTCGACCTAACTCTCGCGCACGCCTTCCTGCTCCTGCTCGACGAGCTACCGGGCAGCACCGAACTACACACGTTCTTGGACACCGGCCTGCGCAACCTGACCAAAGAACAGTGGCTCTCGATCCTGACCAATGGTGGCGACACACTGATCCTGGCAAGCCACTCACTTAGACCCACACCTCAGCTGCTTCCCAGCTGCGCCCTTCAGAATGCGTTCGAGGCCGCGGCTAATACCGCCATACAGCACCCCCTCAACGCGACCACTGACGACCTTGCCCCACTCTTCGCCGGCCTCGACACAAACTCCGCCTCATTCCTCCGCCGCAAGGCACTCGAGGCAGCCTCGGGCGCCACCAAATCCACAACCCCGTTACTTGCGGCCTATGGCAATTTCCTTGCCGGGTGGCCGAGCCCACCTGATGACATCCTGACGACGTTCCTCTGCTCCTTCCTTCCCAACATCCTGGACCGCAAGGATCCCGCAGAAATCGACTGGGCCAGTAACTTCGCCGACGCGAATCTCGACCGGCTCATTTCCATCGAGCCCGCCTGTCTCGCTAACGCTCAGGAACGCGCAAAATCCCTCGCTTCGTCAGACCAGCCCGTCGCAGCGAAAGACGCAGCCGCACGGCTGGCCCAAGCTCTCGGCCAGCCCATCCCGGCCCCAGAAACACCGGCCTGATTTATCTAACCCTTCCACGCACCCAGCAGCTTGCGCACTACCACCATCTGCCCCACGTGGTAGGCGTTATGGTCGGCCAGCAGCAGCGCCTCCTGCAGCAGCGTCTTGCCCGGCGCGTGCTGCAGCGGCGCCAGCAAATCCCGCTTGGGATCGCGCACCAGCGCGATCATCGCCTCCAGATCGGCCGCCGCAGCCCGCTTCGCCTTCGCCAGCGCCGCCGCACTTGCGGGCGCGCTGCTGGCCGGCCAATATCCCTCCGGCCATGCCGGCGACTGCCATTGCCGATCGCGTGTGAACTCCAGGATGTCGTGCTGGGCGATGCGCAGATGCTCCAGCAGTTGCCAGCACGTATACGGCGCCCGTGCTGCTTTCTTGCCGGCCATCGCCGCCGTCAGTCCATGCAGCGCCTGCGCCAGCGTCGCATGCGCCGATCCGCCGCGCAGTACGCTTGCAACCTGATCACGCAAATCCAGCTTTGTCATGGGCATACTCCTCCCGTAACGCGCGTTTATCGATCTTCCCCGTCCCGGTGCGCGGCAGCGCCGCCACCACGCGATATTCATCCGGACACTGCCACGCCGGAAAGCTTGCCTCCAGATGCCGCCGCCACGCCTCCGCATCCGCCGCCGCGCCCTCCCGCAGCACCACCAGTGCCAGCGGCCGCTCCTGCCATTTCGCATGCGGCACCGCAATCACCGCCGCTTCCCGTATATCGGCGTGACATCCCAGCGCGTTCTCCAGCGCCACCGAGCTGATCCACTCCCCCCCGCTGCGGATCAGATCCTTCGTCCGGTCCACAATCTCCATCAAGCCCGCCTCGTTGAACTGCACCACATCGCCAGTCCGGAACCATCCGTCCCCGGTCCACGACTCCGGCGACACGTCCGCGTGATAGCGGTCCGCGACCCATGGCCCGCGTACTTCCAACTCGCCGGCATCCGCCGTCCGCGCCTCCACGAACGGCAGCGGACGCCCCTGCCGTGTCCGCTCCGGCCCGGAAAGCATCGGGTTCATCGTCCCCACCGGCGTCATCTCCGTCATCCCCCAGCCCATATTGACCTCGATGCCATGCCGGTCGAAGCGCTCAAACAGCGCCCGCGGCGCCGGCGCCCCTCCCAGATTCACCCGTAACTTCGGATGCAGCCTCCACCGCCCCGGCTCCCGCTCCAGCGCTTCCAGCACCGCCTGCCAGATCATCGCCACCCCGGCCGAGCGCGTCACCTGCTCGCGCGTCAGCAGATCGAGCACCGCTTCAGCGTCAAAGCGAGCCCCCGCCAAAACCTGCTTGCAGCCGATCAGCGCCGCCGTATACGGAATCCCCCACGCATTGGCATGAAACATGGGCACCAGCGGCAGCACGCAGTCGTCGGAATGCAGATCCAGCGCATCCGGCAGCGCCGTCGCCAGCGCATGCAGGCAAAGCGCGCGATGCGAGTAGATCACGCCCTTGGGCTCGCCCGTCGTCCCCGACGTGTACCCCATCGCCGCCCCGTCGTTTTCCCCCATCTCCGGCAGCGCGCCCTCATAATCCTCCGCCCACTCCGTAACCCGCTCCGGCCGAACGCTCGCTGGAATCTGCTCCCACCGCCCCAGCAGAGCGTCGTCCACGATCACGAAGCGGTCGCCCGCCTGCCGCACAATCCGCTCCCACTGCGCCGCGTTCTGCCGCAAATTCAGCGCATGCACCACCCCACCGGCCAGTGCCACCCCGAAATATGCCTCCAGGTGCCGCGCATCATTCCACAGCACCGTCGCCACCCGCTCGCCCGGCTTCAGCCCCTGCGCCAGCAGATGTCCCGCCAGCCCCCGCGCCCTTCGCTCCAGGTCCGCGTACGTCATCTGCCCGTCTTCCCAGACGATTTCGGTGCGTCCAAACCAATCGCGCGCGCGCCGCAGTATGGCAGCCACCGTCAGCGGAAACGGCATCATGGGTTTAGTGTAGCTGCAAGCCGCACGCGGTAAGCTATGCAGTGAGTGAGGTCTCGATGAACAAACCCCTCGGCCACCGGATATGGCTGCATGGCTCCTTGGCCGCTTTGCTGCTCCTCGGCGCATCGGTCGCCGCCGCCCAAACCGCCCCGCCCCATCCGGTGCTGACCACGGTCGCCGATATCCCCCTGCCCGGGCCCGCGGTTCGCTTTGACTACCAAAGCCTCGATGCCCAGCACGGGCGGCTGTACATCTCTCACATGAACGCCGGTCAACTCGTCGTCTTCGATACCAAAACGCGTCACGTCGTCGCCAATCTCGATGGCTTCAATGGCGTTCACGGGGTCCTGGCCGTTCCCGCCATCGGACGCATCTACGCCTCGGTCACCGGCAACCACCAGGTGGCCGTCGTGGATATGGCCACGCTGAAAACCATCGCCACCGTCGGGCCCATCGACTATCCCGATGGGCTTGCCTACTGCCCGGCTGCGAAAAGGCTCTTTGTCTCCGACGAGCACGGCGGCGTGGATGCGGTGATCGACACCACCACCAACCGTCTGATCTCAAAAATTCCGCTCGGCGGCGGCGCCGGCAATACCGTTTACGACCCCGGCTCCGGCCTGATTTTTGTGGCCGTGCACCGCATCAACGAACTGGCCGCCATCAATCCGCGCACACTGAAGATCGTCGCCCGCTACCCTTTGCCCGGCATCGAAGACCCGCACGGCATCGCGCTCGATCCGGCCCACACGCGGGAGCCGGACTGGGGCCCGAGGCGTCCCCGGCCCGGCCGAGCGTCAAGCGGGTCGCCTGGCGCAGCCAGGCGGGGGCCCGCGCCAGTCATTCGTCTGGCCTTCATTGCCGGCGAGGGTAACCACACCCTCGCCGTGTTCAACTTGAAGACCAGAACCCTGCTGTCGCGCCACCAGGTGGGCGCCGACCCCGACGTGCTCGCCTTCGACCCCGGCCTCAAGCGTCTCTACGTCTCGGCCGAATCAGGAACTGTAACCGTGTTCCAGGAATCCGGTCACGACCTCATTCTCCTGGGCCGCATCCAGATGCCGCACGCGCACACGGTGGCCGTCGATCCGGGAACCCATCTGGTCTACTTTCCGCTGCAGGACATTGACGGCCGCCCGCTGCTCAGAATCATGAAGCCCGCCGGACCGCAATAACAGTCCGCACCATCGCTACACCGCGATTTGCCGTCCCCGCAATTCCCGCAGCCGGTCGCGCAGCTTCGCCGCCCGCTCGAACTCGAACAGCTTTGCGGCGGAGCGCATTTCGGCTTCGAGCTGCTTGAGGTAAGCGGAGAGGGCTTCTTCGGTGGGGAACTCGTCGAGGGTTTCATCGAGGGCGACCGGCGTTGCGTAGTCGCCTTCGGCGACGCCGAGGAGGGTGGTGTCGATGGGGTGCAACACGCTTTGCGGGGTGATGTTGTGATCGAGGTTGTACTGCTCCTGGAGGGAGCGGCGGCGGGTGGTTTCCTCAATCGCCTGCTTCATGGAGCCGGTCATGCGGTCGGCATACAGGATGGCACGGCCGCTGAGATGGCGGGCGGCGCGGCCCATGGTCTGGATGAGGGAGCCGGTCGAGCGCAGAAAGCCTTCCTTGTCGGCATCGAGGATGGCGACCAGGGAGACTTCCGGCAGATCGAGGCCTTCGCGCAGGAGGTTGATGCCGATGAGGACGTCGAAGATGCCGCGGCGGAGGTCGCGGAGGATTTTCACTCGCTCGAGGGTTTCGATCTCGCTATGGAGGTAGCGGCACTTGACGCCAGCTTCGCCGTAGTATTCGGCCAGATCCTCGGCCATGCGCTTGGTCAGCGTGGTCACAAGGACGCGCTCGTGGCGCTCGGCACGGGCCCGGATCTCGGTCAGCAGATCATCCACCTGGCCTTTGCTGGGGCGGACCTCTATCGCCGGATCCAGCAGACCCGTCGGCCGGATCACCTGTTCGACGGTGGCGCCGCCAGTCTGCTGCATCTCATACGGCCCCGGCGTCGCCGACACGTACGTCACCTGCCCCACCCGCTCCCAGAACTCTTCGAACTTCAACGGACGGTTGTCCAGCGCCGACGGCATCCGGAAGCCGTACTGAATCAGCGTCTCTTTCCGCGCCCGGTCGCCGTTGTACATGCCGCGCAACTGCGGCACCGTCTGGTGGCTCTCATCCAGAAACAGCAGTGAATCGCTCGGCAAATAGTCCAGCAGCGTCGGCGGCGGTTGCCCCGGCGCCCGCCCGGTGAAATGCCGCGAGTAGTTCTCGATGCCGTGGCAGTAGCCGATCTCGCGCATCATTTCGATATCGAACCGCGTGCGCTGCTCCAGCCGCTGCGCTTCCATGGTCTTGCCCTGATGGACGAGCTCCGGCCCCCATGCGGCAAGCTCGGCGAGAATCGAGCGAATCGCCGTTTCTTTGGTTTCCGGCTTCATCACATAGTGGGTCTTGGGATAGATGGGCAGGCGCTGATAGGTCTGGCGCACCTCGCCCAGCAACGGATCAATCTGTGACAGCCGCTCGACTTCGTTGCCGGACAACTCAATGCGGTAGGCGTAATCGTCGTAGGTCGGGTAGACCTCAATCACATCTCCACGCACCCGAAATGTCCCGCGCTGAAAATCGTTATCGTTGCGCAGGTACAAAATGTCCACCAGCTTGCGCAGAATCTGCTCCCGCCGAATCTTTTGCCCCTGCTCCAGCAGCAGCAGCATGCCGTAGTAGGCTTCCGGCGACCCCAGACCGTAAATGCACGACACCGACGCCACGATGATGCAGTCGCGCCGCTCGAACAGCGACCGCGTCGCCGACAGCCGCAGCTTGTCCAGCTCGTCGTTAACGGTCGCTTCTTTTTCAATGTAGAGATCCGCCGCCGGCACGTACGCCTCCGGCTGGTAGTAGTAGTAGTAGGAGACGAAGTACTCGACCGCGTTATCGGGGAAAAAACTCTTGAACTCGTGGTACAGTTGCGCCGCCAGCGTCTTGTTATGCGCCATCACCAGCGCCGGACGCTGCATCGCGGCGATGACCTTGGCCATGGTGTAGGTCTTGCCGCTGCCGGTCACGCCCAGCAGCACCTGCGCCGCCTCCCCGGCCCGGATCCCAGCCGTCAGCAGCTCAATCGCCTGCGGCTGATCCCCCTGCGGCGTATATTGGCTTTCGAGCGCAAACTCCATCTCTTCAGGATAGCGTCTTCAGCAACTCCGCTCCCGCATCGCCAAACGGATCCACCACGAGCACGCCGCCAAACTCCCGTCCCGCCTGCAGATCCTCGCTCAGCAGATACCGCGCCCCGCTCACCTCCGCCGCCGCCACAATCAGCGCATCCCAGTACGCCACCTGCGCCGCATCGCACCACTCCCACGCCCGCCTCACCAGCCTCGCGGATGGCGCTATTGTTTCCCACAGCAGCAATTCCTCGACAAATCCACGCGCCGCGCTGGCCTCGACCTTCAGTTTCCCGGTTGCGTTCCAATAAAACTCATGCACAATTTGCCAGCTCAAACAGCCCGTTCCTTGCTGGCCCAGCCGTTCGAGCCACAACTTGGCGCAGGTGCTCTTTGCGGGCTCGCGTGAGTCCACTGCGTACAACGCCACGTTGCTGTCAATGAAAATTTTCACCGCGACCAGTCGTGATGGCCGCGCTCGTGCGTTTCTTCACGGGAAAACCGCCAGCCTTCCGGAGACCGGCCCGCGGGCCAGCGCCCCTCTTGGGTCCAGTTCTGAAACGCTCGCCGGCGCTCACCGTTCCGCTGCATTTCCCGCTCCAGCATCTCGCTCACCAGCCTCGAGACGGACATATCTTCCTCCGCCGCCCTGACCCGCACCCGGCGAAATAACTCATCATCAACCCGAACTGTTAGGTTCCGTTGCACGAACTTAGTGTAGCACGAGGTTCGTGCACAGAACTCCGCGCCCTGCCTCTTGAGTACATAGGTTAATGGCTGCCCTCGACGCCTTGGCCCGCGACCTCCGCTATGCCCTCCGCCAGCTCCGCCGCGCCCCCGTCTTCAGCGCCATTGCCATCCTGACTCTGGCCCTCGGCCTGGCCGCCACGGCTTCGGTCTTTTCCGTCGTGGATGGCGTTCTGCTCCAGCCCCTTCCCTACCCGCATCCGAACCAGTTGGTCTCGCTCGAACTCTATATTCCCAAGCTCGCCTCCCGCTTCCCCGAGATGCCGCTCAACCTCGACATCTACCGCGCCTGGCAGCACAATGCCAAAACCCTCGCCGGCATCAGCCTTATCAATTACGGTGACAAAATGACGCTCACCGGCCGTGGCGAGCCATTGCTCCTCGAGGCCGACGAGGTCACCAGCAATCTTTTCGATGTGCTCGGCGTCGGCCCGCAGCTCGGCCACGGCTTTCATCCCGGCGCGCGGCACGAGGCCATCATTACCGACGCCCTCTGGCGCGCGCGCTTTCACGCCGATCCCACCGTCCTCGGCGGCGCCCTCGATCTCGATGGTGCCGCTTACACGCTGGTCGGCGTGCTCCCCGCCGGGTTTCACTTTCCCACCCAGAACGAACTGATCCCGATCGAAGCCGATACCCCGCCCGCGCAGGTCTTCGTGCCCCCGAGCCGTGCCAGTCTCGCCCAGCCCTCCGGCTTCGGATGGGCCGCCATCGCCCGCCTGCGGCCCGGCGTCAGCCCGGCCGCCGCGCGCGCCGAGCTCGACGCCATCCTGGCGCGTCAGTCCCCCCAGTGGGCCTCGCTGCACGTCACCACCGTGATGATGCCGCTGCGCAGCAGCATGGTGCGCACCGTCCGCCGCGGCCTCTGGATGCTGCTCGCCGCTGTGCTCGCCGTCCTGCTCATCATTTGCGTCAATCTGGCCAATCTGCTGCTCACCCGCGCCAGCGCCCGCGAACGCGAAGCCGCCATCCGCTCCGCCCTGGGCGCCACGCACGCCCGTCTGCTGCGCCAGGCCCTCACCGAAACCGTCCTGCTGGGCGTGCTCGGCGGCATTCTCGGCCTCGCGCTCGCACACGCGGCCCTGCGCGGCCTGCTGGCGCTCGTTCCCGCCGGACTTCCACGCGCCGCGAATGTGCATCTCAATCTCACCGTTGCGGCCGTCACCTTCGCCGCGGCGATTCTGGCCGCGCTCGCTGCCGGCATCCTCCCCGCGCTGCGCTTTCAATTGGCGGGCGCGCAGATGCAGCGCGGCGCAGAAGCCCGCAGTCATCATCTCCGCCAGGTCCTGGTCGCCTCGGGCACCGCGCTCACCACCGTTCTGCTGATCGCCTCCGGGCTGCTGCTCGCCAGCTTCTCCCGTCTGGCCGCCGCACCCACCGGATACGCCGTCGACAACGTCACCACCACCTCGCTGCAGTTATCGCCGGCTCACTACGCCACTCATGCCGACCAGCTCCGCTTCTGGAACCGTCTGCTCGCCGCTGCCACCACCATGCCCGGCGTGCACGCCGCCGCGTTCACCAACATCCTTCCCCTGAGCGGCGAGCAAAACGACGACCCGGTCACACCGCTCGGCGATCATCGCCCCGCGGTCGAGCTTCCCTGGGCCAGCTATCGCCGCGTGAGCCCCGGCTTTTTCAACACGCTCGGCATCCCGCTCCTCGCCGGCCGTCTCCTCACCCCAGCCGACACCGGCAGCGGCGCGGTGGTCATCTCGCAATCGGCAGCACAGGAGATCTGGCCCGGCCGCAACCCCCTCGGCCAGCGCTTCGATGTCTTCCCAGGCTTCCCCGGCTACCGCGTCGTGGGCGTTGTCGCCAACACCCGCGGCAAATTCCTCGATCAGGCGGTTGCGCCGATGATCTACGAGCTCTTCCATGGCGACCCGGCCGGCGCGCTGGTGCTGCGCTCGAGCCTGCCTGCCGCCGCGCTCGCCCGCGAGCTGCATCGCACGGTCGCGGCGCTCGATCCGCAGATAGCCGTCCCGCCCCTGCGCAGCCTCGGACAAATCGTCGCCGCCTCCCTCGCCCCGCGCCGTTTCCAGGCCCTCGTCACCTCGCTGTTCGCCCTCGCCGCCCTCCTGCTCGCCTCGCTCGGCATCTACGGCGTGGTCGCCTTCAGCGTACTGCGCCGTCGGCATGAAATGGCCATCCGCCTCGCCCTCGGCGCCCAGCCCGCCGCCGTGCTGCGCCTGCTTCTCGCGCAGGGCATGCGCCCGGTGCTCGCCGGCCTCGCCGCCGCCTTCGCCCTCACGCGTCTGTTGTCGTCGCTGCTCTACGGAATCGGCGCCACCGACCCCGCCATCTTCGCCGCCGCCGTTGTGCTACTCGCCGCCGTCGCCCTCGCCGCCTGTCTCGTGCCCGCGCTTCGCGCCGCGCGCCTCAATCCGACTGTCACCCTGCGCCAGGAGTAGCAGGCGTGCTACACTGCTTGGGACGCTGAATATCACACGGGTTCGTGTGGTGTGGTGCCCTTCGCAGGAATTCCCCGCCTTCGTTCTATTTTCCGTTTGGCTTCGCGTACATTCGATTCGCAGGGAAAGTTCTGTCTCATGAGCACCTTTACCGCGCTGGCGCTGGCGCCGGCAATTCTTGACCGCCTCAACGCGGCCCACTTCTCCACCCCCACCCCCGTACAGGCAGCCGCGCTGCCTCCGGC
>JBOGKK010000117.1:0-5448 GCA_050745425.1 Terriglobales bacterium | reverse complement strand
AGCTCGAACGGAGCGGCACGTGCGGCTTTTCAACAAGAAAAGCCGCTCGCAACCCGCAACGGCTCCTCACACCAACGCTGATTTCGTTCTAGGCGGCGGGGCTCTCAGCCAGCAGAGTACGCAGCTTGTTCTGCAGGGACTTGTAGCTGATCTGCAGTTGGCGGGCAGCGAGACGACGGTTCCAGTGTGTGCTGGCGAGAGCTCGCAGGATAGCAGCTCGTTCAGCCTGCCAGGCCGCTTGGCGGCCAATATCCAGTAGCGAGGTGGTTTCAGTCGCGGGCGGGAGTGCGCCTGCCGCCGCGGGCGTTGCCAGCGCAGCCACGGCTGGCGGCGACGGTTCAGTTTGGAGCAAGCCGGCCAGCAGTGCGTTTTCATCGGCAAGCACAACGTAGCGCTTGATCAGGTTCTCGAGTTCGCGCACATTGCCGGGCCAGTCGTATTGGAGCAGGCGCTGGTACAGGGCGGAGGAAACCACCGGCTTCGGGCGCTGGTACTGCTGGCTGTACTTGGCGGCAAAGTGTTCGATCAGCAAGGGAATATCCTCGCGGCGCCGGCGCAATGGCGGCAGGACGAGCGCGATCACGTCGAGGCGGTAAAACAGGTCGCGGCGAAACGTACCCTCGGCGACCGCCGCGTGCAAATCCGTATTGGTGGCGGCCACCACGCGGACGTCGACGCTCAGCGAACCTCGCCCGCCCAGACGGCTGAACTCGCCGTCCTGCAGCACCTGAAGAAGTTTGGCCTGGAGCTGTAGCGGCATTTCGCCAATCTCATCCAAAAAAATCGTGCCATCCTCAGCCAGCTCGAACTTGCCTGATTTCTGCCGTGTGGCTCCCGTGAAGGCGCCCGGTTCATAACCGAACAGCTCGCTCTCCCACAACTCGTTGGGAATGGCGGCGCAATTGATTTTGACAAACGAGGTGGCGCGGCCAGGGTGAGCGCCAAGCAGGCGCGCGACAACTTCCTTGCCGGTTCCACTCTCACCCTGAAGCAGAACCGTCAGGTTGGTGTCAGCGATTTGATCGAGAGTGTTGCGCATAGCGACAATGGCTGGACTTTCGCCCAGCAGCGGAGTGGGCGGAGTGAGGGCGGGAGCAAGGGCGAGAGAGCGCGTGACCATAATGGCTCACGGTAACGCAAATTCGGGAAGCAAACATCCACCTTGATGGGGGCAACACCAATGAGGGTCCGCTCCGGAATTACTCGGAAAGCTACCAAGGGAGCAGAGGCGACAACACGCGCCCGAAGCTCATCCAAGCGTGCTGCGGGTGCATAGAAAGGGGAGTGGATGAACGCACCTTCCGGCAGACCGGTCATGGCGGGCGGCCACATTGTGGAAGTCGAGAGCGAACCGAGTGCGGAAATGTTCGTGCAACACGGAAGCGCTTTAACCGGCCTGTTACGCATGGCCTTGCTGTCCGGCGCCGAGATGACGCTCCCGACGGCCCTGCAACTGGTATTGGACAGCGCCCAGGCCGTGGTCACCAGCGAGGCTCAGGTCATCACTTTCAACCCCGCGCACGCACCGGAGGGGCGGCATACACTCACTCATGGGGTAGACAGGGCAGTCGTGCCCGACGACAGCACGCTTAACTTGTGGGCGAAGCTGGCGGCCAAGCCAGTGATCGTCGAGCGTGGGTTGGACGCACAGGTCGATGGGTATCTCGACCGGCTGCACGCTCAATATGCGGCGGCAGTTCCGTTGTTTGTGCAACATGATTGGGCGGGCTCGCTGCAACTGTTCCGCAACTCGGGACCGCGCTTCAGCGAGACCGAAGCACGCTTGCTTTGGATCCTCAGTTTGCTGGCGGAAAACCAGATCGGGGCAATTGAGTCCATGCGGCAATTGGTGCAATTGGCCTCAACCGATTACCTGACGGGACAACGCGCGCGCGGGTACTTTGAACGAGCCCTCGAGCAGGAGGTGCACCGGAGCCTGCGGCGCTCGAGCCCGTGCGGACTGCTGCTGCTCGATTTGGATAATTTTAAATCCGTCAATGATCACTGGGGGCATCACGCTGGCGACGAGGTACTGCGGCAGTTCGCGCAGATTTTGCCGCTTGGGTTGCGCGAGGTCGATACCGTGGCGCGTTTCGGCGGGGACGAGTTTGCGCTGATTCTGCCCGACACCGGTCGGGATGGCCTCGATCTGGTTGCCCGGCGCATGTGCGAGCAAGTGGAGCAGCATAATTTCGCGATCCAGGGAACGAACCTCGCTCTCCATCTGAGCCTGAGCCTGGGCCTGGCGATTTGCCCGGATCATGCGCGCACTTCCGAGTCGTTATTGCGCACCGCTGATGCCGAGCTGTACAAGGTGAAACGGCAGAAGCGGCCGCTGTGGAGCGGCCTGCAACAGGCGGGTTAGAGCAAACGGCGTGGCACACGCAGATTGCAGTTTCGTTTCAGCGCGAGTCGGAGCGGGCGTCCTCGTCCAGCAAAAACGGTTCGACCGTAGCGGCACCGGCGCGCTTGACCAGCATTTCCACCTTGCCTTCGGCCACGTCGAGCTGTTTGCGGCAGTCCTCGACCAGTTTCATGCCCTCTTCAAAAAGTTCGACGGAACGCTCCAGCGGCAACTCCGCGTTTTCGAGTTCCTTGACGATGGCCTCGAGGCGTTCGAGGCTGAGTTCAAATCCGCTGCTCGCCGGCATGCGTTCCCTCCTGGGCAAGATAAGGCAAATGAGCGGCACCAATCAGGCCGGCATCGGCGCCCAGGGCGCTGGCCACGATCGTGGTGTTGGTGGAACGCGCGATCAGTGAGCGCTTGTGGACTTCGGCCATGAGGCTGGGGGAGAAGGCATCCCACCCGTGCGCGACGCCGCCGCCGACAACGTACAGCGGCAAATTGAAGATATTGATGAGGTTGGCAATGGCGACACCGAGCGAGCGGCCGACCATTTCGAAAATTTCGCGTGCGACGGTGTCGCCCTGCTTGGCTTTGATATAGACGATTTCTGCAGTCAACTCGCCCAGTTGTTCGGCGTCGCGCGCCAGTTCGGGAGAACGGCCAACACGCACCGCAGCCATCGCCATGCGGCTGATGGCGCTGGCGGCAGCGTAGGCCTCAACGCATCCCAAATTGCCGCACCCACAGAGGGCACCATTGGGATCGATGGTCATGTGGCCGAGCTCGCCGGCCATGCCCTCTCGCCCGTGCCAGATGCGGCCGTCGAGGATCAAGCCGCCGCCAATCCCGGTGCCGACGGTAATCATGCACAGGCTTGGGACATCGCGCCCGGCGCCCACCCAGCTTTCGCCCAAAGCGGCGGCGTTGGCGTCGTTTTCGAGCACAACGTGAGTACCGAGCCGCTGCTCGATGTCGTCCCGCACCGGAAAATCACTCCAACCGGGGAGATTGGGCGACTGACGGACGGTGCCATCGGCGAGGTTGATGATGCCGGGCACACCGATACCGATGCCGCCCAGTTGGGAGTTGGGCAGGCGCTGCTCAATTTCCTTGACCGCATTGCACAGATCAGCGACGACACGCAGGCGGCCTTCTTTGACTTCGGTATCGAGGTTGATGCGTTCGCAGATGCCGCCCCGCGGATCCACGGCAGCGATGCGCAGGTTAGTACCGCCCAGGTCCACGCCGATGGTATAGCTGGAGTTCGTGCTCACTCAAGCAGTATGGAAGCGAATCACCGTTTTTGGCAATGCGCGCAGAAATGGGCGCTGCGGCCAGCGAGAACGATACGGCGAATCGCGTGGCCGCACACCCGGCAGGGCTCTCCGGTGCGTCCGTAGACACGGTGGCGGAGATGGAACCATCCGGGCTCGCCGCGGCTGTCGACGTAATCGGAAATGGAGGAGCCGCCGGCGGCAATGGCCTCGGCCAGCACGGCGCGGATTTTCAGGTGCAGGCGGCGCAAGCGGGGCCGGGACAGGCAACGCGCGCACGGATGAATGCCGGCCCGGAACAGGCTTTCATCGGCATAGATGTTGCCGAGACCGCGCAGCAGGCTCTGGTTCAGGAGAGCAGACTTGATCGGCGCCTGGCGGCGGTGAAACAGCATTACGAAATCATCGGCACTAACCTGCAGCGGTTCGGCGCCTGTGGCAATGCCCAACGCGGGAGCGAAGCCACCGGCGGCGGGAGCTGGGGCGAGTGCGATTTTACCAAAACGGCGGGGATCGCGAAAGCGTAACTCGTACCCACCGGAAAACGATAGTTGCGCGTGAGTATGGCGTGCGAGTGGAGCATCCGGCGATTGCAGTACGAGCTGGCCGGTCATACCGAGATGAAACAGCAACTGCCAATTGCCGGCGCCATCTGCGAGCGTGAAAATCAGATACTTGCCGGCGCGATCGAGCTTGGTCACGCGCGCACCGGCGAGAGCCGCAAATAGCGCCGGGTCTCCGTGCAACACGGAGGCGCGGTGGAGCACGATCGTCTCGATACGCTGGCCGACAAGCCGGGAGCGCAAACCACAGACGACGGTTTCGACTTCCGGCAGCTCAGGCACGCCAGCAACTCCGCAGTGCAGTCACGATGCTCGCTGGGTCCGGCCGCTGGGCCACGGCGCTGACCTGCCAGCCCAGTTGTCGTACGGCGGCTTCGGTAACAGGACCGATAACGGTAATCGCAAGCTCACGCATGCGGTCCGCATGGTTCTCGCTGAGCAATACAGCGAGGTTGCGCGCCGTAGACGGGCTGGTAAACACGGCGGCGTCGACACCTGGCTTGCTACGCGTCCCAGCGCGATCCAGCGCTCCGCCTTGTTCAGGAAACAGAGCCTGCGCAGCCGCACGAGACGACTCTGCGACGATGGTGCGGTAGGCAACCGGATAGACGACGGAAGCGCCACGTTCAGTAAGCATGCGCGGGATGAGGTCGCCGGCGCCTTCCGCGCGCGGGAAGAGAACCTGCTGCCCGGCCATGGGCATGGCGGCCAATGCGGCGGCCACGCCGGCCGCTTGCGCCGAGGCCGGCAGCAGCGTGGCTTTCCAGCCCGGCCGCTCGGCCAGCGCGGCTGCGGTGGCCGGCCCGACAGCACAGATCCAGCCCGCCGGGGACGATACGGCGAGCGCGTCAGTGCGGGCAAATACAGCGCGCACGGCGTTGGCGCTGGTAAAAACGACGCCATCAAAGCGGGCCAGCCCCGCAAGCGCCGCCTCCAACGGAGCCGGGTCGAGCGGAGCAGCAATGGCAATCGTGGGCAGGGCTATGGCTTCGGCGCCCTCGGCCTCCAGGCTGGAAAGCAACTCGCCAGCCTGCTCGGCTGACCGCGTCACCACGATGCGGCGGCCGAGAAGCGGCGATGGCTGCGCTTGGGACACGCCTTATTCTGCCATGCCAGCCGGCCTGGAGCAGTTCCAGCATCGCTGTAGCCCGGTAGAACGTATCGCCTGTCACCAACGCTGGAACTGCTCTCTCGTTGACTGGCGCGGGACCCCGCTTGGCTGCGCCACGTGACCCGCTTACGCTAGGCCGGGCTGGGGGCCCGG
>JBOGKK010000116.1:0-3295 GCA_050745425.1 Terriglobales bacterium | reverse complement strand
ACCGGGCGCGATCAGAAATCGGTATAGCCCGTATCTCGCGTTGGGCGCGGCGAGCTCGGAAGCACCCGTACCCAGAGCAAGCGGACGCTCCTCCCTCGGAACAATCGGGCGCGCCGCCGGAGCCGGTGCTCAGGTAAGGATAGGAAACGAAGCTCTTTTCCCCAAAACCGTTGTAGCATGTATCAACCCGGCTCCATTCACCCCCGCTCACCTCGGTCGCCTCCACCGCCGCTCGCCCCAGCCCGTCAAAGCTTTCCAGCGCGTCCTGCCAAACCCCCGAGCTCTGCTCGCGTTTCGTTTCCAGTGTGGACGGCGTATAAGCAAACGCCGTCTCGCCGCCATCCGGATAGCTCACCTCGGTCAAACGATTCCAGCCGTCGTATCCGTAGCTCGTGGTGTGACCATTCTCACCGATCGCGCTCGCCATCGTGCCTGCGCTGTCGTTCCATGTGAAGCTGCGCTCGTGCCCGAGCGCATCGGTGATGCTCGCCACGTAAGCGTTATCGCCGCTGCCGCCATAGGCATACGCGGTTGTGTTGCCCGCCGCATCGGTCATGCCAGTCCGGTTCCCGTAGCTATCGACAGCATACGTCGTGGTGAGATATGTCGTCCCGCTCACCCAGCGCGCGCTCGACACCAGATCGCCGTTGCCGTTGTATCCGTAGTTCGACTGCGACGCCATCGCGCCTCCGCTGCCATAGATGGTAACCGAGGCAGGCCGGTCCACAATGTTTTTGCCGCTGAAGCTGGCGTAGCTCACCGTCGTTTCGCGCGCCGGACTGGCGCCCTTGCCGCACCCAGGCAAGGAAGTGAACTCCTGCTTGTCCACAATCTGATCGGCGGCGTTGTAGCGGAAGCACTGCTCGGCAATCGCCACCCAATCGCGCCGCGTCTGCCGGTCCGTGAGCTGTGGCGGGTAACTCGATGTCCATTGCTCAACCACATCCTGAAGCGTACCGCTGCCCTGTCCCACCTCAACCTCCGACTCCACCGGAGTCTGGCTGGCCAGGATCGCGTGCGTGTTCGCCGCCCCCGGCGCCCCAACCGGCGTGTAGAAGTGGCTGGTCTGATAGCTCGCGCCGCTCGAGGTATCCGTCGTCGTAACCTGCGTTGATTTCTGATGCCAGGTATCGTTCGCGCTGCCCGTGTTCCAGCTCGTCCAATAATCAAAGTGCTGATGCTCGGTCTCGTGTACCCCGTCCGGACTCACATAGCGGTCGGTGATCACGGGCAGCGCGTACACGCCTGTGCAGGTCTCCGGCGCTACGCCCGCCTCCGGCGGCGTATCGAACGCGCCCGCTTCCGTCGGCTGCGATGGCACCGCCCAACTGTAGCGCACATACCCACCGTTGGGATCGTTGACCTGGCTCACCAATCCGTAGGGATCGTTGTAGGCGAACGTGTAGGTGCCTTCCGGTGTTGTCATGCTCGTAATCACCGGACTGTTGCCACCGGTATTGGTGGTCTCGTTCGGACAGGGCGCCGCCCCCGCGCCGCTGATCGACACCGCCTGCGCTGGATCATCCTCTCCCTTCCAGACCACGGCGTAGCCAGCTCCGGCTGCGGTGATCGTGTCAGTAAGCGAGCTATAAGCCTGGCTCGGCTGGAAACCCGTGGTGGTGACCAGCGTGCGCCCCAGTGAATCCTTGATCGTCAGCGCATCGTTGTCGCCCAGCGCGTAGCTCAGCCAGTTGCCATTGCGACCCGTTGCCTTGCTGGCGAGCAGGGCCTGTGTGCCAATATCACCGCCCGCCTCCGGGAACGTGTACACGGTCCCATCCGGACTCGTCAGCGTCGGGGTAGAGCAAAAACAGCTCTGCTGTAGCATCGCCGACCGTACCGCCTGCGGCTTTGACCCCAGGAAAAGCCGCACGCAATCGCCCGAAGCTTGCTACACCGACGCTATTTTTGCTCTAGCCTGCGCGCCGCTCCACCGGTACCACTCGGATTCACCGAAAATGCTGCCGCGCCAACCGTCGGCCTCCGCATCGGTCGTGTCCTGAGGATAATGCTGCGGGCAGGTATCATTCTGCTGCTCGCTCCCGGCCACATCGGCAACCCCGGAAAGAAAGAAGCTCTGCCGCTGCTCACCCGCCGTCTGCAACACATATTCGGTCGAGAACTGACAGGTGGCGAGATCACTCGGTGAGGCTTGCTCGACATCAAACGTAAGCACCGGCGCCGTATAGCTCCACCCCTGGCTGGAGAGCGGGCTCGACTGCGTGTACAAAAACGCGCCGCCCGTCGGCCGCCCCGAGGCGAACACCGCCCCCGCGCTGCTGTAGGCGATCGCGAAGTGCGGCTGCGTCCCACCCGGCTCTCCCGGCAGCGGAATGCTGAAAATGAGCGTCACTTGCCCGTTCGCCGGGTCCACAGTCTCGTGCGGGCCGTGAATCAGCGCATGCCCGGGCGCAACCGGCGCCGGCGCGGTCGTATCTCCAACCGTCGGAATGTTCTGCGCCGCAAGCGGCAGCGCCAGCACCAGACCCAAAGCGAGAGCGAGCCCAAGCGGGACGCGTGGCGTAGCCGCGCTGGGGCCCGCGCCAACGAGTGAGTGCTTCATCGAACTCACCTCCTCGCTCAGTCTCCCGCTTCGCCCCTGCTTCCGCAATCCCCCATGTGGGCGGGCCGCGCCGGCCCGCCCTACGGGATGCTCACCGGCTGCGAGGTCGCATACAGAGCCCCTGTCGCCGCCGCCGCCACCACCAGCCGCAGCCGGTACGCTCCCGCGTGCGCCTTGAGCGACAAATCGATGTTCAGGCCCGCGCGCACCAGCCGCTGCCAGGTCGCATCCTTGAGCGCCATCGCCATCCCCGCCTGCTTGCCCACCACAAACTGGCCCTGCGCATTGAACAGCCCCGCAATGAAAATCAGCTTCAGTGCCCGCCGCCCATGCTGCTTCTGAAACGGCAGCCTCGCGGCATCGAAGTGCACCTGCAGCCGCACGCCACCGTTTTCCGCATGCGGATACAGCGCCGCCGCCAGCCCATTCTCATTCCCCGTCGTGTGCATCGCCGCATCCATCGCCGCCTGCACCGCCGCCGCGCTCGTCCCCGGCTGCGGCGCGTAATAGCCGGGCCGCGCCTGAATGATGTCTTTCGTCTTCGGCGTGAGCTTCACCTTCACCTTGTGGAACTTGCCGTCGTGCGCAATCGCCCCCGGCGCAAACGTAAGCTCATAGGTCACCGCCGGAACCAGTCCCAGCCGCTGGAACCCCACCGTCAAATCGTTGTTGTTGTGAAAAAACAACCCCCCCGTCGATTCCGCCAGATCCGCCAGCGCTTCCTCCTGCGCC
>JBOGKK010000115.1:0-1611 GCA_050745425.1 Terriglobales bacterium | reverse complement strand
CCGACGGGCTGGACGGGCTGGCCATCGGCTGCACCATCATCGCGGCTACGGCGCTGACGGGGCTGACGTATGTCTCGGGCCACGCGGTGTTTGCCACCTATCTCGAGATCGAACGGATACCGCAGATCGGCGAGCTGACGATTTTCTGCGGCGCCGTGGTGGGCGCCTGCATCGGCTTTCTGTGGTACAACGCGCACCCGGCGGAAATCTTCATGGGCGATGTGGGCTCGCTGGCACTGGGCGGCGCGATCGGCACCGTGGCCGTGCTCATCAAGCAGGAGCTGCTGCTGCCGTTTGTGGGCGGCATTTTCGTGATTGAAGCGGTTTCGGTGATCCTGCAGGTGGGCAGCTATAAGCTGCGGCGCAAGCGCATCTTCAGGATGGCGCCCCTGCACCACCATTTCGAACAATTAGGGTGGAGTGAATCGAAAATTATTTTTCGCTTCTGGATCATTGCGGGCGTGTGCGCGCTGTTCGCGCTCACCACGTTGAAGCTGCGATAATCGGCACTGTATGGAAATCGCGGGACAACGGATTCTGGTCGTCGGCATGGCCGCCAGCGGCATGGCGGCAGCGCGGTTTTTGCGGGCGCGCGGCGCACGCGTAGTGGTGTCGGAACTGCGCCCGGCGGTCGCGGTGCGGAAGGAAATTGCCGAGCTGCTCGAGGCCGGCATCGCGGTCGAGACCGGCGGGCACCGCGAACGCAGCTTTCTCGATGCCGATCTCATCGTCACCAGTCCCGGCGTACCCGCGGATCTGGCGCTGCTGCGGCGCGCGCGCGCGCAGGCGACGCCGGTGATGGGCGAGCTCGAGCTGGCGTCGCGCTTCCTGCAAGGCATGCTGATCGCCATCACCGGCGCCAACGGAAAAACCACCACCACGGCACTGACCGGACACATCCTCGCCGCCTGCGGGCGCACGGTCCAGGTGGGGGGCAACATCGGCACGCCGCTGATCTCGCTGGTCGAGACCTCGACGCCGGACACCATCAACGTGGTCGAGGCGTCGAGCTTCCAGCTCGAAGCCACCGAGTACTTTCATCCGCATATTGCGGCCGTCTTGAACCTCTCGCCCGATCATCTCGACCGCCATGGCAGCATGGAAGCGTATGCGGCCGCCAAGCAGCGGATATTCCGCAAGCAGACGGCGGCTGACTTCGCCGTACTCAACCCCAACGACGTCTGGTGCCGGCAGTTCGCGGCCGCGCTGGCGAGCCAGCCCGTGTGGTTTGCGGCGTTTCCTCTGAAGTCGCAAACCGGGGCCGAAGTGCGCGCGGGCCGCATCGAGTGGACGCGCGGAGGGAAGCAATACCCGATCCTACCGGTGAGTGAAGTGCCGCTGCCGGGCGCGCACAACCTGGAAAACGTGCTCGCCGCCGTCGCCATGGCCTGCCTGGCGGTGGGGCCGGAGGCTGCGCCGGCGATCCGCAAGGCCGTGGCGACGTTCCAGGCAGTCGAGCACCGGCTGGAGTTTGTCGCGACCATCCAGGGCGTCGCTTATTACAACGACTCCAAGGCCACGAACGTCGATGCCACGCTCAAGGCGCTGGCGTCGTTTCCGCGCGGCATCTGGGTGATTCTGGGGGGCAAGGACAAGGGCAGCGACTACACC
>JBOGKK010000114.1:0-2154 GCA_050745425.1 Terriglobales bacterium | reverse complement strand
GATCCGAACAGAGCGCGATGGATCACCACCGGCGTGCGCGGCTGATTGTCGCGATCGGTAAACTCCAGCCCGAAGCGCCGCGGCTGGTTGAAGTCCAGTTGTACCGTTCCGCACTGCCACTGCCGTCCCATGCTGTCGTGCACCATCACATCGATTTTCGGTCCGTAAAACGCCCCGCCGCCCGCCTCCACCTTGTACGGCAGCTTGAGCGTATCGAGCGCCTGCCGCAGCCCCGCTTCGGCTTTCTCCCACAACTCGGGTTCGCCCATTGCCGATTCCGGCTTGGTCGAAAGCGTCACCGTGTAGCGCAGCCCGAAAAATGAGTAGATCAGCTTCAACAGATCCATCACCCGAATGATCTCTTCCTGAATCTGATCCTCATGCAAATAGATATGCGCGTCGTCCTGGCTGAATACCCGCGCCCGCATCAGCCCGTGCAGCGCCCCCACCGGCTCGTTGCGGTGCAGCAGTTGCCCTTGCGAAATGCGCAGCGGGAGCTCGCGGTAGCTATGCTGCCGGGTCTTGTAGTACAGCATCGTGTCGGGGCAGTTCATCGGCTTCAGCGCCATCGCCAACTCGCCTTTTTCGCCCGCTTCGCCCGCGCCCGCCTGCACCAGAAACATGTCTTTCTGAAAGTGTTCCCAATGTCCCGACGTCTCGAACAGCTCTTTGCGGTAGAGCACCGGGTTCTGGATCTCGATGTACCCGGCCTTCTTGTGCGTTTCCCGCCACAGCCGCCGCAGTTGCTCCCTCACCTCCAACCCGCGCGGATGCCAGAATGGGCACCCGCCCGACCACGGATGGAAGCTGAACAAATCAAGTTGCTGCCCCAGCTTGCGGTGATCGCGCGCCTTTGAGTCCTCGAGAAATTGCAGGTACTCGGCGAGTTCCGCCTCCGTCTCCCACGCCGTCCCATAGATGCGTTGCAGCATCTGTTTGTGCTCGTCGCCGCGCCAGTACGCCCCCGCCACCGACAGCAGCTTGAAATACCCGCAGATCCCGCCCTTACTCACATGCGGCCCGGCGCACAGGTCCAGGAACCGGTCCTGCTTATATAGCGAAACCTTAGCGTCCTTGATGCCCTCGATCAGCTCGATTTTGTACGGTTGCTTCCATTCCCGGAATAGCTCCAGCGCCCGCTCCCGCGCCAACTCGCTGTGATAAAACTGCGGATCGCGCGCCACGATCTTCCGCATTCGCTTTTCAATCTCGGGCAGATCGGCCTCGCTCAGCGCCCGCGGCAGCTCCATATCGTAGTAGAAGCCGTTCTCGATCGGTGGACCGATGGCGAGTTTCGCGTCCGGGAAAATTTCCCGCACCGCCTGCGCCATCACATGCGAGGCCGAGTGCCGTATCCGCCGCAGCCGCTCCTGGCGCGGCAAATCCGCCGGCGCCTCGTTCGCCGTCCATTCCAAGCCCTGTAAAATCTCATCCGCTACTGGCATAGGCTCAAGTTTAGCCCAGCCTTGCCAACCTCGCCGCGCCTTACGAGCCGTCGACTTTGTTGGTGCTCGCCGGCACCGTCAGCAGGTAATTGTAAATGGCGATCAGGTCGGCATCCGGCACGTGTACGTAGTCCTGCCAGGGCATCGGCGGCTGAATCGCGTGCCCGGCGGGATCAATGCCGGTGCGCAGCGTTTTGATGAACTCGGCTTGTGTCCAGCTTCCGATTCCGTCGCTTTTGTCCGAGGTGATGTTGCGCGCCAGGCTCAGGCCCCACGGCCCGCGAAACGCTCCATTGGTTTCCACCAGATCGGCGCCCGCCACCGTGGGCGGCAGCGTCCCGCCTGCGGGGAACCCGGAAAGCTCCCGGCTCACGTCCGGCTGTCCATTCGGCAGCCGCGGGGTATGGCAGTCGTTGCACCCTCCCAAGGCCACCAGTTGCGCACCCCGCGCCGCGCTGGTCGCACCCGGCGCCACCGCCGGCGCCGGGTGAGAGCAGGCCGCCAGCGCTGCCGCCGCTGCCAACCCTATCGTTGCCGCCAAAAGTATCTTCATGTCCTCCTCCTGATCAATGCTGAGAACCTTTGGCGATTGTGCCCGCTTTGGCCCCCCCGATTTGCGCCAGCAACACCTTCACCGCCGCCGCCAATTGCGGATCCTTGCCCTCCTGCCACGATCCCAGCGGATTGCGTACCTCGACGCTCACCGGCC
>JBOGKK010000113.1:0-9219 GCA_050745425.1 Terriglobales bacterium | reverse complement strand
GCCGGGGCATGTGCGCCACGCCACCCGCTTGACGCTCGGCCGGGCCGGGGGCCCCTGAAGCCCCAGCGCGGCCCCCGCGTTTGGGATTCACCGGCGAAAACGTGATCGCGTGCGTCCACCCGAAGCGGTACTTCAGCGCGTTCGCCGCCGAGCCTTCCTTGTAGTTCGGCCACGGACTGATGTCCTGGTACTGGCCCAGCTTCAGGTTGTAGCGCATGAAGATGCTGAAGTAGCCGCTCCCGTAGGTAATGTTCGGATCGCCCGGCTGCGGCACCACCCACGTGCTTTCGCCGTAGGCGACGCTATGCCAGTCGCCGGCCGCAATCGAACCGCCCACGGCAGCGCTGGGCCCTTCGGTCGAGCCTTCATCCTGCTGCGCGCCGTAAATATGGAAAGGAAACTGATCGTCAAGGTTGACGTGGTAAAACTCGCCGGTGGGCTGATTGCGCTCACTGCTCCACGTTTTGCCGCCATCCATCGAGACGGTCGCGCCGCCATCGTTGCCTTCCAGCAGTATCTTCGGGTTCCTGGGGTTCACCCAGACGATGTGGTTGTCGCCGTGCGGCGTGTGCAACACCGTCCACTTCCGGCCGCCATCGCGCGTGGCCCACACCCCATCCACTTCGGGCACATAAGCGGTATTCGGATCGGTGGGATCGACGTAGATCTGCATGTAATAGAAGGCGCGCTGCCGCAGCGACATGCCCGCGTAGACGCGCTGCCAGCTTTGCCCGCCATCATTGGAGCGAAACACGCCCCCGTGCTTGTTTTGAATAATGGCGTAGACCACGTTGGGCGCGCTCGCCGCCACCGTCACCCCCACCCGGCCCCAAATCCCGCTGGGCAAGCCGGGATTGTGGCTGATGTTGGTCCAATGCGCACCGCCATCGCTCGATTTGTAAATGCCGCTGCCGGGCCCACCGCTCTTCAGGGCATACGGCAGCCGCTGCCCCTGCCACATCGCGGCATAGAGAACATCGGGCTGGCTCGGCGCCATCGAAAGTCCAATCGCGCCGGTCTTGTTGTCGACGAACAGAATCTTCTTCCAGGTCTTGCCTCCATCGCTGGTCTTGTAGACGCCGCGATTGGGCCCGGGCACGAACACATGCCCCATCGACGCCGCATACACGATATTGGGGTTGGTGGGACTGACCAGCAGCGCACTCGTCGAGTGCGCTTCGCCGAGCCCGGCATAATGCCAGGTTTTGCCGCCATCGGCGGAGCGGAACACGCCGTTGCCGGTAAGCATGTCGTTGCGGATATCGGTTTCACCCGTTCCCGCATAGAGAATTTGCGGGTTCGACGGCGCTACAGCCAGCGCCCCCACACTGGGCGCCATGGCGCGCGTCTTATCGGTGAGGTTGCTCCAGCTCAGACCGGCATTGTCCGTTGTCCAGACACCTCCGCCCACCGTTCCCATGTAATAAAGCTGGGTGTTGCCGGCTACGCCCGCGACGGCGACCACGCGCCCGCCCACGAACGGCCCCACGCTGCGCCACTGCAGCTTGCTCATCAGGGTTTGCGCCGCAATCTGCGCTGCGGCGGGAACGGCGAAGGCGAGCGGCAGCAGCACGGCTGCGCTCACCACGGCAACGGTCCTGACGGAGATTCTCATCGTATCCTGGCCTCCAGACACCGTTACTCTACGTCATTCACTCCTCCATTGCCAATCGTTCCGCGTTCAAGGCTCGCGCAAGGCCACCAGCGGGTCCACGCGGGCCGCCTGGCGCGCCGGCAAATAGCAGGCGATAGCGGCCATGATGCCCAGAATGCCGCAAACACCGGCGTAGGTGGACCATTCGCCTGCGCCCGCGCCCTGGATCAGCGCTTGCAGCGAGCGTGCCATCAGGTAAGCGAGCGGCAGGCCAATGCCCAGCCCCCAGGCCAGCAGGGCGCCCCCGCGGCCCAGCACCAGGCCGGTGATGCTGCCGTGCGATGCCCCCAGCGCCCGGCGGATGCCAAACTCATGGATGCGCTCACTCACCAGAAACGACATCACGCCGTAGACGCCAATCGCTGCCAGAATCAGCGCCAGCAGCCCCGCCACCGTGAGCATCACAGCAACGTAGGCAATGCCGATGCTGGCTTCGTGCATGCTCTCGCGCATCGATGCAACGCGGAAGAGAGGGTCGGCCGCATCCACCGCCGCTACCGCCGGCCGCATCGCCGGACCCAGCCCGGTCACGTCTCCGGCGCCGGAGCCGCGCAGCAAAAACACGGCGCGGCATCGTGGCCTGTTTGCCCAAAATACCTACCACGGTGTACGCCTGCTGATTGAGATCAATCGTCTGGCCCACGATGTTGGCGTTGGCGGCAAACTGATGCTGCCACAAGGACTGGCTCAGAATCACCTCGCGCGCGTGGCCGGGGCGATCCTCGCCCGCGAGAAACGTGCGCCCGCGCAGCGGCCGCGAGGGCAGCAACTGAAAAAAGTTGGCCGAGACCTCGGCCGCCATGACCATCTGCGGCAAACCCGCGCCGCTGAGATTGACCTGATCGGTTTCGTAGGCGGCCAGAGCGCGGAAGGCATGCGCCTGTTGCTGCCAGGCGGCGTAGTTGAACGCAGAAACCGAGTTGGTCGCATCCGGCGGCGAGTGCGGCGGCACTTCCGCAATAGCCATCAGGCGGTCGAGATGGTGGTACGGCAGGGGATTCAGCAGAATGCCATTCGCCACGCTGAAGATGGCCGTATTGGCGCCAATGCCCAGCCCCAGCGCCAGCATCGCGATCAGCGCCACGCCCGGCGTTTTGCGAATCTGCCGCCAGCCAAAGCGGAGGTCCTGGGCCACACTCATCGCTTATTCCTGGCGCAGCGCCTGCAGCGGATCGACCCGGCTGGCCCGCAGTGCGGGCAAATACCCCGCCATCGCGGCAATGATCGCCAGCGCCACCGCGGCGCCAATATAGACGGTGGGATCGGTGTAATGAAGCTGAAACAGGTTCATGCGATGCACGGTGAGCTTGGCGAGCCCAAGGCTCAGCGGAATGCCGATGGCCACGCCGATCACCAGCAGCAGAAACATTTCCCGCATGACGCTGGTGATGATGCTGGTGCGGCTGGCGCCCAGGGCCATGCGCACCCCGATTTCGGCCGTCCGGCGCGTAACGCTGTAGGCCATCACCCCATACAACCCGATGGCAGCCAGCAGCAGCGCCAGGATGCCGAAAAAACCGCTCAGCTTGGCCAGCAACTGCTGGCTCACCGTGGTGGCGCCGATTTTCTGATCCAGGCTCTCGAAAGTCTCGACGCGCAGGTTCGGACTCAGGCTCACGATCAGATGCCGCACGGAGGCGTTCACCGCCGACGGCGAGCCCGACTCGCGGATCAGAATCGATCCGGCCGCAACCACGCTGGCCGCCGGAATGCCGTTGAAAAAAGACAAATACATGCGCGGCATCGGCGGCTCATCGAGCGCGGCATCTTTGATATCCGCGCACACGCCGACGATGGTGTACTCGGCATTATGGTCGTCAGGATAGGCATCCATGATGTGATGGCCGATGGGATTGCGGCCGGCAAAAAACGTCTTCGCCATGGTCTGGCTGATGACCACGTTTTTGGTGGCGCTGGTGGCGTCGGCCTCGGTGAGGCCGCGGCCCGTCAAAATCGGAATGCCGACGGTTTTGAAGTAGCTCGCCGAGACCTGGTCGAACATGGCGGCGCTGCCGATTCCGGCGCTCATGGTGCCACCCGCGGGTGGCGTGTAGCCGTTGACCTTGATGGGAATGCCGGCGTTGCTCCCGTCAAACAGGCCGATCATGGAAAGGGCCATGCCCTGCACCCCGGGCAGCGCCTTGCCCCGCTCCAGCAGCCGATGAAACAGGGCGGAAGCGGGCGCGCCCGCATAGCCGGCGCGCGCGGCGTTCAGGTCGGTTTCCACCAGCCCGGCGCTTGTGAAGCCGACGTTTTGCGATTCCAGATTGAGCAAGCTGTGCAGGAACAGTCCCGCCCCAACCAGAAGGATGACCGAGAGCGCAATCTGACCCGTCACCAGCGCCTTGCCCAGCGGCATGCGCGCATGCACGGCTCGGCCTTCGGCCTGCAGCGTGGCATTCAAATTGGTGCGCGCCATGCGCCACGCCGGCGCCAGGCCGAACAAGATCCCGGCCACAACCGAGATGCCGAGCACGAAGCCGAGCACACGGACATCCGGCGCCAGCGGCAGCACCAGCCCTCCGCCAGGGCTCACCATCCCCACCAGCAGGTGTACGCCCCACCAAGCCAGCAGCGCGCCCACCGCCCCGCCCACCAGCGCCAGCAGCACGCTCTCGGTGAGCAACTGCCGGATCACGCGCCCGCGCCCGGCGCCCAGCGCCAGGCGCACACACATCTCCTTTTGGCGTCCGGCGGCCCGCGCCAGCAGCAGGCTGGCAAGATTCACCACCGCCAGCAGGAGCACCAGACCGACCAGGGCGAACAGCGCCAGCAGCGGCGCCGAAAATTGGCTGCGCGCCGCCGAGGCACCGCCGGCGCCACTGGTGAGCTCGAGCTTCTGGCTCAGCACCGACTGGCGCAACTGCCCCGAGGCGGCGCCCATCTGCGATTGCAACGCCTGACGGAATATCGCGTTGCTCTGGGCTTGCGCCGCAGCCAGCGTCACGCCCGCTTTGCCGCGGCCCATCACCTGCAGCCACATGTAACGCGATACGCCGGAGGGATTGTGGAGCAGATCGCGTCCGGGCATGGCCTGAGCCTGCATCGCAATCGGCATCCAGAGATCGGGCTCGACGCCGACGTCGGTGCCGAAAAACCCTGGCGGCGTCACGCCGATGACGGTAAACGTATTCCCATGCAGCGTGAAGGTGCGCCCGATCACCGCAGGATTGCCATGAAAGCGCTGATTCCAGTAGCCATAGCGCATGATGGCGACGGGATCGGCACCGGGCTTGAGCGCTTCGGCACCATGGAAAACCCGGCCACGATAGGCGGGAATGCCGAGCACCGGGAAGTAGTTATTCGAAACCAGTTGAATGCGCGCCAGCTCCGGCGCTGCCGCTTGGCCCGGCCGGCTCCAGTTGACCAGCGTGCGCGGATGCTCGCTGCCAAACGCCAGCAGACCCGAAAAGGCCGTGTCGTCCGCCCGCAGTTGCTGGTATTCGGGATAGGCCAGCTGGCCGCGCCGCCCGCCCGAGGTTCCCATGCTCAGCCCTTCCTGCGCGGGATCGGTAAGCATCACGAGCTGCCCGGGATGGCTCACCGGCAGCGGGCGCAGCAGAGCGGCATTGACGAGCGTAAAGAGCGCCGTGTTGGCGCCGATGCCCAGCGCCAGCGTCAGCACCGCTACCAGGGTAAAACCGGGGGCCTTGAGCAGCATCCGGCAGGCAAGGCGAAGATCACGCAACATAACCTGACTATACGCACGGGGGGCCTCGGCGAGTTCCCATTTTTCGCGGGTCTACCGCCCGCCAAGGATCGCGTCAGCTTCAGCTTGCAGCCCATCCAGCATTTTCTTCAGCACCCGATAGCGGTTGATGGCGTCCTGGCCGATCTGCTGGTCGGCGCGGCTGGTCATGCCATACAGGTAGGTGATCTGGGTCTGCAGCTCCGGCTGGCTATAGCGGATGGCGGGGGTGATGAGCTTGCCTGCCAGTACCTTCAGCTTCGCCGCGTCCACCCTCGACGAGGGGTCTTTTTCAGCGGCGCGGACGCGGGCAACGAGTTTGTTCACCTGGCTGACCAAAGCCAGTACGCGTTGGTTGTGGTCGAACTGCTGTTGCAGATCGGCCTGGGTGACGCCATCGGCGGTGTTGCGAGGATCCTCGACCAGCGTCAGCGGCTCGGTCTGGCTCCAACCCGCGGTGCTGAGGCGCACTTGATAGCGGCCCGGAACGGCCAGCGGCCCGCGGCCGCCATGCGGTTGCCTCGCGCTCACCCACGCACCCGGATACCGGAGGTTCCAGGTGAAGCGGTGCATGCCCGGCTCTGCCGAAAGCCGTGGCGCGCCACCGAAGAACCCGAAGCGGCTGCGCCGCGGCGCGGGAGCATTGCTCGAATAGGTGGCAATGACTTTGCCGCTCGCGTCGAGGATGGAAAGCTGCAGCGGCGAGGCAGGTTTTTGCTGCAGGTAGTAGCCGATCATCGCGCCCGCAGCCGGATACTCCGGACCGGCGGTGCGCCCAAAACCGAAGAAACCGCCGCCGCCCGAGCGAATCGCCCGGCGCGGCTTGAACAGATGCGCGCGCGAGGCCTCGACCGCCGGGTTCAGCTGCTCCAGCGGACCGAGGTTGTCAAGAATCCAGTCGGAACGGCCCTGGGTCGAGAGAATGAGATCGCCGTGGGCGATTTTGATGTCGGTGACCGGCGTGTGCGGGAGATTGAGTTGAAACGGCTGCCACTCCCCGCCGTTGTCGAACGAGATATACATGCCGAACTCGGTGCCGGCAAACAACAGACCCGGGCGCACCGGGTCTTCGCGCACCACGCGCGTGGGCGCATCGTCCGGAATGCCGTTGTGACCGTCGGTGAGCAGCGTCCAGTGCGCGCCGAAGTCGTCGGTGCGGTAAATGTAGGGCTTGAAATCCCCAAGCAGATAGCGGTAAACCGCTGCGTACGCGCCGGCGGCGCGGAACGGGCTGGGTTCGATGTTCTGCACGCGGCCGCCCGGCGGCAAGCCCTGCGGGGTGACGTTGGTCCAGGTCTTGCCGTTGTCGCGCGTGACGTAGATGGGGCCGTCATTCGAGCCCGTCCAGATCACGCCTGCCTGCACCGGCGACACGCGAATGGTGTAAAGCGTGCTGTAGACTTCCTCCCCGGTGGCATCACGCGTAATCGGCTGCCCGCTGGCAATCTGAGTGCCGGGCGGATGCGCGGTCAGATCGGGGCTGATGCGCTGCCAATGCACACCGCCATCGAGCGTGCGGTTCAGGTACTGCGAGCCGTAGTAGACCGCGTAGGGCGGGTGCGGCGAGACTTCCATCGGCGCCACACGCTGGAAGCGGTCGATCAGGCGCGTCGGCTTGTTGCCGTACAGCGACTGCCCGCCGATCCAATACGCCATTTCGTTGTGGGTGCGGATGTCTTCGCGTGTGAACTGGCCTTTGCAGCCGCCATAAACGATATTCGGGTCCCCGGGCTTGGGAATGATCGGCCCGGTTTCGCAACCCGGCCCGGTGCGGAACGTAAGATCATCGCCGAGCGGCAGACTGGGGATGATTACGGTGGCATCGTCCTGCTGGGCGCCGTAAACACGGTACGGATACTGATTGTCCACCGCGACCTGATAGATCTCGGCCGTGGGCTGGTTGAGCTGCGTGCTCCAGGTCTTGCCCCCATCGAGCGAAACGTTGGCGCCACCATCGTTCGCCTGAATCATGTCGAGCGAGTTTTTGGGGTTGATCCAGATGCCGTGGTTATCGCCGTGGGGCGTGCGTTCGCGCTGAAAGGTTGTGCCGCCATCACTGCTCTTGAACCAGTTCTCATCGCCAACATAGACGACATCGGCATTGTTCGGATCAACGCCCAGCACGTCGTAATAGAACGGGCGCGTAATCAGCTCAGCCTTGCCGTTAATCAGCACCCAGTGCGCTCCGGCATCCTCGGAACGATAGAGACCGCTGCCGGGCTTGGCTTCGATCAACGCGTAGATACGATTGGGATTGGCCGCGGAAATCTTGACGTTGCTGCGGCCAAAGAGCTGGGCGGGCAGGCCGTTGCCGAGCTTCGTCCAGTGATCGCCACCATCGGTGGACTTGTACAGGCCGGCGCCCTGGCTCGCCTCCGAGCCGCTGATGATGGTCCAGGGCTTGCGCAGGCCATGCCAGAGCCCGGCATAGAGCACCCGGGGGTTGGCCGGATCCATGGCCAGTGCCGAAGCGCCCAGCTCGGGCGAGACATAGAGCACCTTCTGCCAGGTCTGCCCGCCATCGCGGCTGCGGTATACCCCGCGGTTGGGACCATTGGCAAACGGATCACCTTGCGCGGCGACATAGACGAGGTTGGGATCCTGCGGAGCCACCACGATAAAGCGAATCTGGCCAACCGCGCGCAACCCGGCAAACGTCCATGTCTTGCCGGCATCGGTGGACTTATACATGCCGCGGCCAATCGAGACGTTGCTGCGGATGTCGGCGGAGCCGGTGCCGGCGTAGATGGTGTTCGCATCCGACGGTGCGACCGCGATGGCGCCCATCGATCCCACCGCGAAGTACTTGTCGGTGATGTTCCTCCACGTCGCCCCGGCATCGGTGGTCTTCCAGACGCCGCCGCCGGTCGAGCCAAAGTAAAACGTGCGGGGCTCACTCGGTACCCCTGCGACCGCCGTCACACGGCCGCCGCGGAAGGGGCCAATCAGACGATAGTGCATGCCGCTCCAAAGAGCAGGGTTGACATGAGCTGGACCTTGCGCGAACGCGGCGGGCGCCAGCGTGGCGAGCAGGGCAAATGACAGGAACAGGAAAGCAGAGCGCCGGACCATAGCGCGGATTATAACGGGTATAGACTTGGCCCATGACAAGGAATTTGCAGAGGCTGGTATTGGTCACTTTTGTGACGATTGCGTCAGCTGCCGCACAGGCGCCGGCACGCGCGACGCCGAAGCTGTCGGGTTGGTGGGAAGGCGCACTCGGCGGCACGGCGCTGCGGCTGCAGTTGCACATCACGCGCAGCGGCGCGGGCTGGCAGGGCATGTTCACGAGCCTCGATCAAGGCAACGCCAAATTTCCGGCCACTTCCATTACCCGGCACGGCGCGCAGGTCACGATGGCGGCGTCCGAAGCCCGCGCCACCTTCACCGCCACGCTGCACGCCAACCAGCTCGCCGGCACCTGGCACCAAAACGGCGGTTCTCTGCCGCTGGTGCTGCGGCGGCAGCCTGGACCGGTCAGCAGTCCGCGGCCGCAGCGGCCGAAGCCGCCATTTCCCTACCAGTCGACGGACGTAAAACTGACGAGCACGGGCGGCGTCCAGCTTGCCGGCACGCTCACCGTGCCGAATGGCAAAGGACCCTTCGCCGCCGCCATTCTCATTCCTGGCTCCGGCGCCACCAACCGCAATGAGACGCTGTTCGGACACAATATCTTCTGGGTGCTGGCCGACGCGCTCTCGCGCCACGGGCTCGCGGTGCTGCGCATGGATAAGCGCGGGATAGGACAGTCGGGCGGCGATGCCAACGCCGCCACGCTTGCCGATTATGCCCACGATGTAGCCGCCGATCTGGCGTTTCTGGAAAAGCGCGGCGACATCGACGCGCACCGCATCGGCCTGATCGGACACAGCGAGGG
>JBOGKK010000112.1:0-3580 GCA_050745425.1 Terriglobales bacterium | reverse complement strand
GTCCAGGAAGGCCACGGCGCTGAGAACGAATATCCAGAAGACAAGGAGCCAGCGCATTCGCGTATGCATCTTACGAGCTTAAATTCTGCTCAGTGTTCCGGAAGGCGCTGTTTGGAACCTTGGGAAGCGGCCCAGCGGTTGAATTCCTCGATCATCCGGTTCGCCCAGCGCCCGTCGATCTGTCCTATTGATAGCGGGTACTTGGTAAGCGTTCGGTGAACGCCGTCTTGACTTCGTGAAGATCAGCACAGGGCGGAGTCAGGTCGAGGTGCGAGTGATTAATGTTGGCGGCGGGGCAGGTGTTGGCAGGGGAAGCGGTCGCGGATGTTGCGCGAGAAGTATTGGCCTTTGGAATCGGCGGACAGGAAGTCACGATATTGTTGCGGCGGGAACCCGAAGTAGCGGTAGAGTTCCCCGCTGCGAAAACGCAAGTAAAGCAAGCGCTTGGCAGGAAGATATGCGGCCGACGTGAAGACGCTTGAATCCAAAGGCAGCCAGTTCACGATTGGCACCCGTTCTCATTTTCGGTCGTGCACACAGCATCGCGGGCACGATTCGATGAAGAATCGAAGGTGGTCAGGCGGCGGCTTCGGTGGCCTCGCCGGCACCGGCAAGGCGGATACACCAGGGCAGAAGTTCTTCGATGCGGTTCACCGGATGATCGGCGATGCGCACGAGCAACTCGCGGAGATACGCTTCCGGATCGAGCCCGTTCAGCTTGGCGGAGCCGATCAAGCTGTAGAGGGCAGCGGCGCGTTCGCCGCCGGCATCCGATCCGGCGAACAAGTAGTTCTTGCGCCCGAGCGCGACCGCGCGCAATGCCCGTTCGGCGGCGTTGTTGTCGATCTCGATCTGTCCGTCGCCGCAATAGCGCATCAGCGCAGGCCAGCGTGCGAGCGCATAGCCGATCGCAGCCGCGGTTTCCGACTTGCGCGAGAGCTTAGTCGGCGATGTTTTCAGCCAGTCGTGCAGCGACTCCAGCAAAGGACGTGCGCGCGCGTTGCGTGCTGCACGCCGTTCATCGGGCGAGCGGCCGCGGATTTCGTTCTCAATCGCATAGAGCTGCCCGATGCGTTCCACCGCCTCGCTCGCAACGGGAGAGGCGTGCGCCTGGTGCAGATCGAAGAACTTACGCCGCACATGCGCCCAGCACGCCGCTTCCCGAATATGCCCATTGTCGTATAGGCGGTTGAAGCCGAGGTAGCCATCGGCTTGCAAGGTGTCGCGAAACGCCGCTAGATGCCGGTGCGGATGCTCGCCTTTGCGATCCGGCGAGTAAGTGAACCAGACCGCCGGAGCCGTGGCATCTCCCGCCGGGCGATCGTCGCGAACATACGTCCATAAACGCCCGAGCTTGGTTTTGCCCGTGCCAGGCGCCAGCACCGGAACCGGCGTGTCGTCGGCATGCAGCTTGCTCGCACTCATCACATACCGCCGCAAAGCTTCGTTCAGCGGCGCGAGCAACTGGCTGGCCGCACCTACCCAGCCGGCAAGCGTCGAGCGCTCCAGTTCCACACCTTCCCGCGCGTAGATTTCCGTTTGCCGATACAACGGGAGGTGATCCGCATATTTCGACACCAGAACGTGCGCCAGCAGTCCGGCTCCGGCCATGCCGCGCGCAATGGGACGGCTCGGCGCTTCCGCTTGTGCGATCGCATCGCACTTCGTGCAACTCAGCTTGGGACGTACATGCCGGATGACTTTGAAGCGCGCCGGCACATATTCGAGCACTTCGGAAACATCTTCGCCGAGTTTGCGCAACTCGCCGCCGCACGCGATACAGGATTCGTTCTGCGGCCGATGCATCTCGGTTTCCCGCGGCAGATGCTCCGGCAACGGACGCCGCGCCGGCTTGCGCGTGGCAGCGGCAAACACCGCAGCCGCTGCTGACGGAAGTGCGTCCTCGGTCTGTTGGCGTTCCTCCGCACTGCGTGTTTCCAGATCTTCGAGCTGCAGCTCGAGCTGCTCAATCTGCCGCTCGACCTTCTCCGATTTGCGCCCAAACTGCATCCGCTGCAAACGGGCGATCACCAGCCTGAGGCGTTCGATCTCGGCATCGTGCGAGGAGATCTGCGCGTGCTGCTTCACAACCATGTCCTTCAGCGCGGCTGCATCCAGCGTGTTCGGGTCCGGCAGCGGCGCAACGGGCATACTCACACTATGCCATGATTTTCTTACTTAGTCATCAAGAAACAGAAACATTTCTAAATATTTCTGCTTTCCGACTTACACGGCCATCTCCGGCGTCCACGTGCGCGCCGGGCGCCTCCAGTCGATACCTTCGAGTAACATCGATAACTGCGCCCGGCTCAGTAACACAGTGCCGCTCTCGGCTTGCGGCCAGATGAAGCGCCCGCGTTCCAGCCGCTTGGCAAACAAACACAGGCCATCTCCATCCCACCACAGCAGCTTGATCAGATCGCCGCGCCGCCCGCGAAACACGAACACGTGCCCGGCATAGGGATCTTGCTCCAGCGCCGTTTGCACCATCGCGCTCAGCCCCGTGAATCCGCGCCGCAGATCCGTGATCCCCGCTGCAATCCAGATCCGCGCTCCTGCAGGCGGCGAAATCATCCCGCCAGGCACTCCAAAACCACGCGCACCGTAGCCGCATCCGCTCTGCCTTCGATGCTCACACGCGCCCCGGCCAACTCGATGCGAATCGCTCCGGGCCTGCCTGCTTCCGCGCGAGCCGACGAGCGTGCCGGCGCGCTCCGCTTCTCTTCAGCACGCGCATCCGACACCCGCACGGCCAACAACTCCGCTGCCTGAGAACCATCCAGCAATCCACGCTGGTACATGCAGCGCCACTTATATACCTGAGTTGTGTGCACGCCGTTGGCTTGCGCCACTGCCGATACCGATGCTCCGCGTTGCAGTGCCGCTTCCGCAATCCGCCGCTTCTCCTCCAGCGACCGCTGCTGCCGCCTTCCCTGCGTCCTTATCTCACCCACGCTCGCCGTTTCGCTGCCCTTCTGATTGGATGCGCTCATTATGCCTCCGCCGGACACCTTGCACGGTGCCCCTTTCGAAGCATGCCCCATCGCGCTCTTATTTACCAGACGGTACTCACCGGACGCTTACGCAAATAGCGTATGAATGAATTTTGGGGGCACTTGCGGCTTAGAGTCCTATTCGCTGTGTGTATTCTCGGAGCCACCGGGCTTGCCGGAGGGTTGCGCTCGAGCGCTCGGTCCGGGGCCATTCCAAGCTACACCGGTCAAGGATGCGGCGCGCGGCGGCTGGGCGTTTTATCAATTCGACGGTGCGGCTCCAGCAAAAATGGTGCCGAAAGGGGCGAACTGCTACTCGTGTCATCGTGACAACGGGGCTGTCGACACCACCTTCGTGCAATTCTATCCGACGCTGATCCCGGTCGCGAAGAAAAAGAACACCTTTCGTTTCGATGTTATGCAAGATGGCGCGAAACCCGCGCAATAGGGTCCGTGAGCATGCATGCTCCGAACCTTGAGGGGCGGAGTACTCATTTCCCAATTTCCACCTGTACGCTGGGCCTCAGAAATTAGTGGTTTGAGTAGTCCGTCCCCGGAATGCTTCAGCACTATGCCACCGCGAAAAA
>JBOGKK010000111.1:0-2423 GCA_050745425.1 Terriglobales bacterium | reverse complement strand
CCCGCATCCTGGTACCCCGTGGAACATTCATTCCGCCAGCAGCCAACCCCCTCGCCAGTTCTCGCAATCAGAGTAGATGTAAGTACCTTTTGGGAGCCCGCCGCATACCGTCGGCACGCATCGCCGTCTCAAAAACCACAACCTCGCCCCAGTCCCCATGCCCCCAGCCCATCAACCTGCTCTCTCCGTCCGCCCTGCCCAGGCTGACAAGCTGATCGCTGACCAGCTGACCAGCCGACCAGCTGATCGCTAACCGCGATGGACACCTCCCAACCCAGCCTCCTGAACGCCTCCTGCCCCGTTCCCCTGCGCGAGCATGAGCGCATCGTCCTCGGCCACGGTGCCGGCGGCAAGCTCACCGCCCAGTTGATCGATGACGTGTTTCTGCCCGCTTTCCGCAACCCCGTCCTCGAACGCATGGACGATCAGGCGGTTCTCCCGCTGCCCGGCTCCGGCGCTGCCGCCGGCCGCCTCGCCTTCACCACCGACAGTTTCGTCATCACCCCCATCTTTTTCCCCGGCGGCGACATCGGCTCTCTTGCCGTCCACGGCACCGTCAACGATTTGGCCATGGGCGGCGCCAAGCCCCTCTGGCTCGCCGCGGCATTCATTCTCGAAGAAGGACTCGCCCGCACCGATCTCGCCCGCGTCGTGAACTCGATGGCGCTGGCGGCGCAAAAAGCCGGCGTCACCATCGTCACCGGTGACACCAAAGTCGTCAATCACGGCAAAGGCGATCAGGTTTTCATTACCACCACCGGCGTCGGCTGGGTCCCCGCAGGCATCTCACTCGGCGCCCACCGCGCCCAGCCTGGCGATCAGGTCCTGCTCAGCGGCACCGTCGGCGATCACGGCATGGCGATCCTCTCGCTCCGCGAAAACCTCGAGTTCGAAACCACCATCGCCAGCGACAGCGCCTCGCTCCACACCCTCGCCGCCGCCCTCATGGCCGCCTGTCCCCCGCCCGCCCTGCGCTGCATGCGCGATCCCACCCGCGGCGGCATCGCCACCTCGCTGCATGAAATCGCTGGCCGTTCCGGCGTCGGCGTCCGCCTCGACGAGCACGCCATCCCGGTCCGCGAATCGGTCAGCAGCGCCTGCGAGCTGCTTGGCATCGACCCTCTCTACGTCGCCAACGAAGGCAAGCTCGTCGCCATCGTCGCGCCCGAATACGCCGAGTGCGCCCTCGCCGCCCTCCGCGCCCACCCTCTCGGCGCCGATGCCTGCCGCATCGGCGAGGTCATCGCCACCCCCAGCGGCATGGTCCTGCTCCAAACCGCCGTCGGAGGCACCCGCGTCCTCGACACCCAGTTCCACGAACAGCTCCCCCGCATCTGCTGACCGCCGCGCCCCGGCGCTGTTGCAGCGGGGCCCCGCGCCAGCTTACCCCACCAGCGGGTTCCGCACTCGCAGCCGCCCCACCCGCGTAAAATCCCGGTCCGCCGACCACAGTTCACTCACCCCGTGCTCCAGGCAAATCGCCGCAATCCGCGCGTCGTGAATCGCCCCGCCCCGCATCCGCCCCTCGCTTACGATCCGTTCCAACTCGCGCCAATGCCCCTGCATCTCCCCCAGTAACCGCAGCGGTGGCAATTCCATCCAGATCGCAACCTGCTCCATCGCTGCCGCTGCCGTGTCCGCGTCCGGAAACAGCCGCGCATTGGTCGTTACCGCCAAAAACTCGTGTACGCAAGGCCATGGCAGTGCCCACGGTCCACCCGCCTCGGCGAGTCCAGCCAATTTTCCCGCCGCCTCGCGGTGCCATGGCGACCGGCGGTTATGCGCATACACCAGAATGTTCGTATCAACGGCAATAAAGCGCGCACTCACTCGCCCCGGCCCTCATAGATGATGGCCCGTATCTGTTCCCAATCCCTCACCAGCGGCTCGCCAAGATCCCGCGACCCGTCGCGCAGATGGAACGGCTTCACCGCCTTTCGCTCCTGCTCCACGACCATCCGCAGCCCTTCCTCCATCAGGCGCCGCAGGCTTGTATGCCGCGCCCGCGCATGCGCCTTCGCCTCCTCCAGTAAGGAACCGGGCAGATCAATGGTCGTCTTCATGCCGCCATCCTACCATAAACAAAAGTATGGGCATACGGCAGATCCCGATTGCCTGCCAGTGGGGCCAGGCGAACGAAGCGAGCATCGCCGAACACGCGATCACTCGCAAGGAAGTCGAGCCGGTGTTGGCCGGCGAGCAAAAGCCAGCGCCCAAGCCCATTCCGATGAACCTGTCCGAGTTCAAATCCGAGGCCGAGGACGCCCGCCTGTGCGCCAGCAATCAGCAGGCGGTAGAAGATTTAAGCCAGCGCGCCCACAAAGCAGGAGCCATCACTCGCGGCATCTCGATGACCTGCCCCCTGTTTCCGTACAACTGAGAGTACTACGCCACGGTTGAGGAAACGCGGTTTTGCGTATGCG
>JBOGKK010000110.1:0-2072 GCA_050745425.1 Terriglobales bacterium | reverse complement strand
CTCACCGCCCGCGAAAAGCTCCTGGGCCGCATCGAGATCTCGCGCCGCACCCTTCGCGCGCACCCGAACCCCATCCGCCCACGTTGCAATCAAGTCCGGATGCCAGCGCAGCGTTACGCGCCGCTTCATCCGCAGGGCAGCCCAATCCCCCAAGTCACGCACAGCATTGGCAGGTACCTGTGCCACCGCCTCCGGAATATCTTCCGATGCAGGAAGGATCACGGTGTCGCCGGGCCGAAGATCGCCCGCATCACCGATACTTGCCCCGCCATTACGCCAGAGCAGGAAATTTCCAGGTGCCGCCTCCCTGTCCTGGCTCTCCTCCCCGCACGCTCCTTCGACGTCCGCATCGCCCGCGTCCGAGGGCTGCTTGCCGGACAACCACCTCCGCGCCGTGCCCAATCGCACCGGGAACGCTTCTAGCGCACGTGGCGGGCAGAACGCGGCAATGTTGGGCCAGTGCTTCTCCTCTCCCGGCAGGAGATCGGCACGCCAGACCAGTTGCACCTCTGCCGATGCGGGTTCCACACCGTGCAGAAACAGGGAAACCTCCGGCTCCGGTACCGGCCTCGGGCTGGTCTGCACCCACGCATCGAGGTGCGCCGGAAGAAGAATTGGCGCATCGGGGCCGCTGCGCGACATCTCTGAACGGCGCTCATCGCTGAGTTCGGCGAGCACCCCGCGCAGATCGCCCAGGCGCATCGACACACACCCGTCGGCCGCCTGTTCATTGAGCCACTTCCACGTCTTTGGCATCCGATCTCCGTAGACCGGGTCGGCCTCCTTCTCGCTCAGATGCACCGCGGCGGCCACGACCGCGCCGCGTGCCTGCGCACATTGCCCCATCCGGTTCAGCCGCCCGAACCGCTGCAGCAGTGCATCGAGGCTGGCCAGCTCGGTCACCAGGACATCAAAGTCAAGATCGGCGCCTACCTCCAGCGTCTGGGTTGCGACGACGAATACCGGTTGTTCGGGTTCCACCCGCTTTGCGCTCGATTTAAGCCCCTTCAGCTTGTTCTGGTAAAGCTCGTCCCGGTCCCATGGCCGCATGCGCCCGGTGACCAGGACCGGTTCGGTCTTCGCCAGTTTGCGCAAGTGGTCCCGAGTAAGGCGTGCCGTCTGCACGCGATTGCAGATCACCGCAATCCGCTTCACGCCCGCCTCTTCGGCCACCTGGACAGCCACGCTCGCCAACTGCTCCGCCAGGCGCCCCGCATCATTCCGCTTCAGCTTGGCCTCAATCAGCCGTACCGGCTTGCTCGCTTGCAGCCGCCGGCGCAGTTCTGGGTCGGCCCGATCGCGATCGTCGAGCTCGAAGCGGTCGTCTGACCCCCGGTTCGGTGTCGCCGTCATTTCGACATAACGGAACGTTGCCGGCAGCCCACAGTTACCCTCACGCTCGCGCGCGTAGCGCTCCACCGCCTCCAGCGTCTGCGAGAAGGCGCGCGAGGCGTGTGCTTCATCCAGCAGAATCAACGAGTCGTTCGCCACCAGGCCGGCGTGGATGGGCGCAATCGTGTCCCTCACCCCGTAGCCCCGGAACAGCAGCCGGGAGCCGAGCTGATCGACCGTACAGGCAGCGAGCAGCGGCTGTAACGGCGTCCGCACCCAGGAATTGTCGAGGTAGGTGCCGCCCCGTAGCTCGAACGCGAGCACCGGCCTTTTCGCGCCCTTATGGGCACGTTCCTGCAGCGCCTGCGCGACGGGTGCGAGCTCGGCCACCTCGCAGAGACGGCATTCGATCCTCTGCATCCGCGCGTACGCCTCGCTCACCACCAGGCGCCTGTCGACCACGTAAAAGACCCGGCGCGGTCCCTGCGGCTGCCCATAGGCCATCGCGTAGACGGCGATGTCGACGCACGCCGTCTTACCGCTCCCCGTCGGCAGTGCGATCACCTGTGGCCAGCCTTGCGTGCAAACCCGCGCCGCCAGCCGCTCCTGCCATGGGAAGGGCTTCTGCCCGTGTAGGTGCCAGAAAAAGTCCTCAAATGACAACTGCTCCGCGCTCATGATCGCCCTCCCTCAGTGAACGGCCGGAACAGCCCGTAGCCGCGAAAGCGCCCGCGACCCAC
>JBOGKK010000109.1:0-2049 GCA_050745425.1 Terriglobales bacterium | reverse complement strand
CGGCCACGCTCGTGGCCATGATGGGCAGAGTCGCGGCCGCCAGGCCGGCGTTGCGGAACTGGCGATAAAAGGCGCGGTTGCTGCTGCCGTTGATGGTGCTGAACACCACATCCGGCCGGGCGGCGCGGATGCGCGCGACGGTCGCCGCGAAGTCGCGCGCCCCCAGCGCTACATAGTCCTCGCCCACCGCGTGGTGGCCCTCCTCAGCGAGCACGGCGTTGACGATGCGGTTCGCGGTGCGCGGAAAAACGTAGTCCGAGCCCAGCAGATAAAAGCGCCGGTGGCCGTTGCGCAGCAGCCACTGCACCGCCGGAGAGATCTGTTGCGCGGGCGTCGAGCCGGTGTAGATCACGCTGCGGGTGCACTCGTTGCCCTCGTACTGCACCGGATACCACAGCAGGCCGTTGTAGTGATCAAGCACCGGCAGCATCGCCTTGCGGCAGGCCGAGGTCCAGCCCCCGAAGATTGAGCAGACGCGCTCCTGGCTCAGCAGGGCGGCGCATTGGCTGCGGAATACAGCGGGCGACGAGGCGCCATCTTCCACCACCGCCTGCACCGGGCGTCCCAGCACGCCACCAGCGGCGTTGAGCTCCTCGATCGCCAGCAACGCCGCGTCGCACAGCGACGTTTCACTGATCGCCATGCTGCCGCTGAGGGAGTGCAGCACGCCCACTTTGATCGGATCCGGAGATTGCCGATGCCACCACCCCGCCCCTCCGGCGGCAATGCCGGCCGCGCCCAAACCGAGTAGCCCCGCGCGCTTTAGAAACTCGCGCCGCCCCGGCTGCGTGGGCCTGTTGTGCGATTCCGCCATGCTGCTCCCGATGACCTGCTGGCTCGCCATTTTACCTTGGCGGCACGCTCTGACTCAGCCGTAAGGAGTCGATGAGTCAGGCAGTACAGTAACAGAGGCCTGACGCGGCAAGCAAGGGGCTGGGGGCCCGGCCGCTAAAGCAAATCGCGCGGGCGGGCGGCGATCTCGGGGAAAGCGCGCAAAACAGCCTTGTCGAAAGTCGCCAAGGGGCAACCTTGCTGGACGGCGAGCTCGACGAACAGCGTGTCGTAAATGGCGATGCCTGTGTCCAGGGATCGCGACAGGGCGCCGTGCCACAGTTCTGGAACGGCGATGCTGGTAATCGCGAAAGTTGCGGCCCGATTCAGCAGCGTGCGCGCGTCGGCAACGGCCAGAAGACCGGCCCGGCAAGCACCCCAAACCACATTTGCGAATTCAGCACGCCAGTGGGCCGGCGCCAGCGCACGAGAAACCGAACTCCAAAACGGCTCGACTTCTTCGACGAAGAGCGGTGTCCGCAGAACCATGTAGGCGACGACATTCGTGTCGGCAACGGCCTCAAGCGGCGGCAGCTTCGAGGAGCCCTGAGCACCAGCGGGCGGACCCTGCCGGGAATCCAAGCCCGCACTCCGAGCGACCAACGGGAGCGACCCAGACAAAAGGTGGCGAGCCACTGGCATCACGGCCGCCCGATGCGCCTCCAGGTATCAATTTCTTCCGCCGTTGCGGCACGCTTTTGGTGACTGCGAGTTTCCTTGATGGCCGCCAGCAATTTTGGGTAGGTCAGATAGTTGCCTTTAAGGAAGGAGCGCAGTTCTTCTTCCATGGAACGGCCGTTACGTGCGGCAACCTCCTTGATGACCTTGACCGTTTCGTCAGGAATCTTGCGGATGGTAATCGTCGCCATGACAGCATGATGCTAGCACTTTTTCTGGGGTGAAAATGGGCGGCGCTGCTGTTATGCTCGCCTGTTCAGTCTTTTCCAGGAGCGCAAACTGATGATTCGTCGAATTCTGTGGATACTGGCTGCCTTGACGGTGGCCCTGGCAGCGCAAACCATTAACCCGGCGCTGTATTCCGGCATGAAGTGGCGCATGGCCGGGTCGTTCCGCGCCGGACGCACGGTAGCGGTAAGCGGCAACGCCCGTCAACTCGACACCTATTACATGGGTGCGGTCGATGGGGGCGTGTGGAAGTCAAACAACGACGGCACGACATGGGAGCCGATCTTCGATCACGAGCCGGTTGCCTCGATT
>JBOGKK010000108.1:0-5877 GCA_050745425.1 Terriglobales bacterium | reverse complement strand
AGAGCAAAATCAGCTCTGCTGTAGCATCGCCGACCGTACCGCCTGCGGCTTTGACCCCAGGAAAAGCCGCACGCAATCGCCCGAAGCTTGCTACACCGACGCTGTTTTTGCTCTAGTATACGGCCGGGCGGCGGGGCGAGGGCGGCCTGGCGTCTATAAGTCCGGGGTGATGCCGGGAGCGGGGGCGACGTACTTGCACTGGGACTTTCCGCTGGACCGGAAGTGGGTCGAACGGGCTGAGCCGCCCGGGGTATACTGCTGCGGTGGAACGGCCAAAAACGGTAGTTGCCATTGCGGTTGTGGAGCTGGCGGGCTCAGCGCTGACGCTGGGGACGGCGTTGCTGATCGGGCTGGGCGCAATGATGCTGAAGGCGTCGGCTCTGGCGGGGCCGCAGTCGAGCGCGGCGATGGTGACCGCCGCGGCGGGGATGTATTTCGCCTGCGCGGGCTGGGGAATTGCGAGCGCGATCGGCTTGCTGCAAATGCGCGTGTGGGCACTGGTATCCACTTTATTGTTTTCGTTTTTGCTGCTGACGGCAGGGGCAGTCACGGGCATCAGCCTGGCGATTTTGGCCATTCCTGGATCGACGCCGGCGGCGGCTGCGGTGGCGCGGGTATTTGGGGTGGGAGTGGGGTTGACGTTCGCTGGTATTGCCCTCTGGTGGATCGTGTATCTACTGCGGTCGAAGGTGCGCGCGGCGTTCTATGGTGCACGTCAGAGCAAGCGTGGCCAGCGGGTGCCGCTTAGCATCGCGATCCTGGCGTGGATGTGCATCGCTGGCGGGGCAGGATGTCTGCTGTCCGCGCCATTACTGGGGCACAAGGCAGTGTTCGCGCTGGCGAGCTTTGTCATCACGGGCACGGGGGCGCAGATTGGGTATTTTGCCTTTGGCATAATCGGCCTGGCTCTCGGATTTGGGCTGTTGGCGCTGCGCATGTGGGCGCGTTGGGCGGCGATGGTCTGGTTTGTAATCGGCACGCTGAACGCCGTGGCAACATGGCTGGTTCCGGGAGCGTGGGCGAAGATGATGCAGGCGGCCCAAATGCGCGGCATCGCAGGAACGGCGGCCCCGGTGCCCGTGGCGCTGCAATCGGGCTGGTTCGCCGGGATAATGGGGGTGATCACCATGACGATCACGGTAGTGTCGGTGTATTTTCTCTGGACGCGCCGCCCGGCGTTCCTGGCGAATGCCCGCGTGCCCGCCAACGGTTGAGGCTCAGGAGCGGCGCAGGAGCGCGGCGAGAAGCGTTTCCGGGTGGACGGGTTTAGCGAAAATCTCGAACGACTGGGCTGCGGGCGATTGCGCCAGCAGGTCGGCGGTGGCAGCCTGGCCGGAGAGAAGAATGATGCGGCAGCGGGGGAGCAGGCGCTGGATTTCGAGGCTGGCATCCACGCCGTTGAGGCCGTGCATGACGACGTCGCTGACGAGGACGTCAGGATTGAAAGAGCGGGCACGGGCAATGGCGGTCTCGCCATCGTAGACGGCCATGACTTCAAAGCCGACGTCCTGCAGAATATCGACGAGGGTATCGGCAATCAGCGTGTCATCGTCGACGACCAGGACGCGCAGCTTGCTGGACGAAGGCGTACCGCCCTGACTGGCGGGCCAGGCTTGCGAATCATCGGGCGGCGGCGGGGGCGGGAAGGCGGTGAAGATGGTTGGGATCTCACTGCAAGCTGGCATCAGTTGGCCTCTTGGTGACGGGCTTTGGCTGCAGGGAGGAAGACTGAAAACACTGTACCTCGCTGGGTGGGGGAAGTCCAGCTACGAACGCGAATACTGCCGCCGTGCTTCTTCACCAGATTTTGCGTCAGCCAAAGGCCGAGGCCGGTGCCGACATCTTGCTTGGTGGTGTAGAAGGGTTCGAAGATTTTGGGCAGGGCGGAGGAGGCAATACCGCAGCCATGATCGAGGATCGAGACCAGAACGCCAGCACCATCGGAATTGGCCCATCCGTGAGCGCTGGAGACCTTGATGGCAAGCGTGGCGTGATCGGCGCTGGCCTCAATGGCGTTGGCAACGAGGTTGGTGAAGATCTGACGGATATCGCCCGACCAGCCGATGATGATGGCTCCTGGAGCGAGCCGTTGGGCCACGATGAGACTGCGGGCCTGGAGCTTGCGCTGAAACAGGGCGACCACGGAGCGGATGACGTCGGCTAAATCGACGTAGGAGGGCACGGACGTATCGCGGTAAAAACCGAGGGTGGTTTTGGTGATTTCGGCGATGCGGTCGACCTCGGTGGCGGCGCGCGAGGCATAGAGAGCGGCTTTATCGGGATGGGTGCAGGCGAGATAGAGCAGGTTGGTGACGGCAGCGAGGGGATTGTTGATTTCGTGGGCGACGGAGGCGGCAAGGCGGCCGGTCGCCGCCAGTTTTTCGCTGCGGCGAAGGGCTTGCTCCGCCTGGCGCTGGCGCGTGATATCGGTGTTGGTGCCGAACCAGTGCTCCACCACCCCCTCGGGCGAGCGGACCGGGAGCGCGATGGCCAGAAAGTCGCGGAACGAGCCGTCGCGGGCGCGGAGGGCGTAAACCATTTCGAAGCGCTTGCCGGTGCGAAGGGAGTTACTCCACTGGCTCAGGACCTCGGGCAGCGAGCGCGGGTCGATGCTGGATTGCCAGCCCCATCCGGTTTGTTGTTCGGGATTAGTGCCGGTGTAGTCATACCAGCGCTGATTGAACCAGAGCACGGCGCCGGAGGCGTCGGCCATCCAGGCAAGCTGCGGGACCACGTCGGCGAGGGTATGGAAGCGGCGTTCGCTGGCCTGCAGGTTGGCGTCGCGTTGTTGGATTTCCGCCAGCATCGCGTTGAATGCGGCCACCAGCGAACCGATTTCATCGGGCGTGGCTCGAGCCTGGGCGCGCAGGGAGTAACTATTGCCGCGGGCCACAGCCTGCGCGGTTTCGGCAAGCTGGACGATGGGTGCAGTGATCCGCTGCTGGGTGCTGCGGGCGAGCACGTAGGCGATCAGCAGAGAGCAGGCAAGGATGACGGCGAGAATCGCGAGATAGGTGCGGATTTGCGAACCGAGAACGCCGGCATCGGAGCGGATGAGAACGGCGCCGAGGCGTTGACCCTGAAAGCTTATGGGCTGGACGGCGCGGAAGCCGCGCAGGCCGAGACCTCCGCCGAGCGGCGCTGCCTGGAAACGGAACGGCGGCATAAGATGCTGCGGAGGCTGCTTGTAAGCGGCAAACAAGGCGCCGGAGCGGTCGTAAATGCCGGCGGCGGCAATATGCGGCGAAGCACGCAGGGCGGCAAGACTGGCTTGGGCCGAACGCGGATCGTGAAAAATCAGCGGTGAAGCAGCTTCATAGGCGATGACCTGCGCCTGCACGGAAACCTGATTCAGGGCTTGACGGCGGAAGTTGTGAGCACCGTAGATGAAAAAGGCGGCACAGGCCAGCACCACAGCAACCGCGCTCACCAGCATGTTCATGCGGATGAGACGATTGGTGATCGAAGCAGAGAGGGCCATGGCTGCTGGTTACGGGATACGGGCACCGAAGACTGAAAGAGCGACTTTCAACAGTTGCGCGCTGAGCGTGTACGCGCCGGGCGGCGCTTGGATCCACTGCGAAGCGCACGCGGTCGTCGACAACTGTAAAGCCAATGATACCGCCAGCAGCGGTGAAATTGGAAGCGTCGCTCACGGTGCGAATGGGTAGGTCTCGGACGGCGCGGAGGAAGTGGTGCAGCCTGCCCTCGAGAGACGACGATAAACAGAGGATGCGGCAGGTTTTCGCCTCCGCGATAGCCACGATGGTGCGGTCCGAAACATGCCGGTGAGCAATCGTTTCACCCGCGGTACGCGGGGGCCGCGCCAGTCAATGTTGTTTGCGTGTGGGGTCTTGGAGGGCGACGGTCTGGTCACCTTGCGGGGGCTGAATGCGGGGAGCCGCCCGCAAACAAAGTGCCAACAGGAGGGCGAGGCAGGGCGCGTGCAGCCCCCTTATTATTGCGCAAGGGTTGGCTGGCACCCGTTAGGGTGGGTAGGGCGGCCGAGCCTACGCGGCCTGCGAGGGGGACACCGGAATGCTTTCGATGGCGGCCAGAAAGGCCCGCACATCGGCTCCTTCGATGTCTTTGTTTTCGCCGCTGATGAAATGCAGTTTTAATTTCGCGCCGTTATTCTCGGTCTGGTAAAAGCTGACGTGGCGGGGGTTGTAGACGATGTTGGCGCTGGGTGCGGACAGGAAGTGATCGGACAGCATGAGGACTCCTTGCCGGTTGGGATGCTGCAGGCCGAAGCGAGGTTGGAGCAGACTCAGTGGCAACATTGATTGACTCTGGACGCGGCAGCATAGTAGCGTAGCGTCCGGAGGCATGTGTGGCAAGTGTTGCAGGCGCCGCCAAGGCGGGCGACGTACAGGCATCGGCGGGGGAGCGGACGAGCGTGCCGGAGGCAATCCAATGGCATGAGGGTATGCTGCTGTCCCCACAGCACTTTCAGCAGTTGAGCGCGCGCTGGGAGGGGTTGCTGCAGCAGACAGCGCTGGGGCTAAACCCGTTTGCCTGGGGTGTGCGGCGGCTGCAGACGGATCCGGCGGTGCTGCCGGCCGGGCGGTTCCGGGTGCGGCTGCTGGAGGCCGTGTTGCCGGATGGGGAGGCGGTGAGCTTTGATGCCAGCGAAGAGGCGGAAAGCGAAGCGCTCGAGCTGGATCTGGCGGCTGCAGCAGAAGCCCACCCCGGCCCGCAGCTAACCATTTATATAGCGGCCCCGTTGCGTACGGCCGAGGCCGCCCACGGCGAGCTGGCCCGATTCCGGTCGGTGGCGGGCGGTCCCGTAGTGGATGAAAATACCGGCGAGGGCGGGATGCCGCTGGCGCGGCTGCGGGTGCGCTTGAGCTTGTTTGCCGGCGAGCCGCCTCCGGCGCGCTATGTATGGATGCCGCTGGCACGGGTGGAACGACGTGAGGACGCCTTTGTGCTGAGCGATTACGTGGCGCCCCGGCTTCAAGTGGATTTTGATTGCCCGCTGTATGCGCCCTGTGCGGCGATCGCCGAGTTGCTGCGCGCTAAAGCGCTGCACCTCGCCGAGCAGGTGCGTTCCCCGACGATTGCGGGACAGGGCGCGGCGGCGTGGGAATGCAAGCGCCAGATTCAGTGTCTGGTGAGTGCGCTGCCGGCCTTTGAGGCACTGCTGCTGACGGGCAGAGCGCACCCGTTTGGGCTGTATCTGGCGCTGTGTGATGTGGCGGGTGCGGTAACCGGGCTGGCCGCGAGCTTGCAGCCGCCGCTGCTGGGCGCCTACCGGCACGAGGAGCTGGCGGGGGCCTTCGCGACGGTGCGCGAGTTCATCCTGCGCGCTGTGCGCGAGGGCGTGGCGGACGCCTATCTGACGATTCCGCTGGAGCGCAACGGCGCCGGCGCCTTTTATACGCTCATGGATGCGAGCTGGGCGGAGCGGCGGCTGGTGCTGGGGATACGCCGGCCGGCGGGAGCGAGTGAGGCCGACATGGCGGGCTGGGCAGAGCAGAGTCTGATCGCCTCCGAAGGCGCGATGGCGGAGCTGCGCGCCAAGCGGACCCTGGGGCTGCGGCGGCGCCAGATCGGTGCCGGCGATGAACTGGTGGCGCCCGCAGGGGTGGTGCTGTTCGAGTTGACGCGCAGTGCGGCGCTGCTGCTGCCGGGGCAGCGGCTGTTGGTGGAGAATCCGGGAGCAGCCGCCGCGCCTGCCGAAGTGCTGCTGTATGTGAAGCAACCACAGGCGTAGAGGATCTCCCATGAATGCCGCACCGCTGGATTCGCTGCTGCTCCGCCAATTCCGGCAGTTCTATGCCGAGGCAGTGCGGCGCCGGGCGGCGGTGACGCAACTCAGCGTGGCGGCCGCCGCCGCCGGGGCTGGTGTGGCCGGGGGCGGCGCTTCCGCCC
>JBOGKK010000107.1:0-5549 GCA_050745425.1 Terriglobales bacterium | reverse complement strand
CCCAACCCGGCGCTGCGCTACGCTGGGGCCGCGCCTGCATCGCTCCCCGGGGGCGGGCCGCCCTTCGGAATTTCGCGGCCTTTCGCGCCGATTTTGCCCGCAGTGCAAAGCGGCGCGTCCCCCGCGTATGGAATCAGGATTGGAAGCTGGCATGGTCATTCTGGTAGCGCAGTAGCCGGTCACATTGCGTGGCAAAGCGCTGTTTGAACGCCTGCTCGCCGGTGAGGAAACTGAAAATCCGTCCCTCTCTCATAGTTTGGCGCAAGAGCGCGTATAACGCCAGAATGCCGGGAGAAAGAGCCGCCGCGGCAGGATCATAGGCGATGGTGTAAGCATAACGAAGCCGGGAGGTGCGCCAGCACAGCAAACCGGCCAGCACCGCGCCTGCGCGCCGTAGCTGCCACAACTCGGCGGTATGAGCTTCGTGCTCGACCATGGCCACCATCCAGCGGTATTCGGTTTCACCCAGCACGTTGTCCTGACCCTTGGCGGCAAGGGCCTCGGCCTTGCGCTGCAGCAGCCAGGTCAGCGCGCGCCGCCGTTCGAGGCGGTCATCAAGACAGCAGAGTTGCACATGCGCCTTCTGCCATCGCCGCTCGAGGCGGGCATGCTCCTGAGCCAGCGAATCATCTCCTGCCGGCCGCAGCGGCACTGCCGCAAAGGGAGTGGCGTTGAGGCCGAGCGCATGCCAGAAGTTCCGCCACGCCGAGCTTGCGGGTACGCCGGTGAAGGTCGCGGCGGTTTGCACGCGTTCGGCCGCCCATGCGGCGGCCTCGGCCTGTGAAACGCCATCGGCGGGGCCTACCAGGTCCTGATAGTCGAATAGCCCTTCACCGAGCAGGCTCCAGTACTGATGACGGCGCACCAGGGGAACGATGATGGGCGGTGCGGCCGACCAGCCGATGGAGATTTCAGCTTCCGTGCCAAAGCAGGCGGCCCAATGACGGGCGAAGGCAAAGCTCTGAAAGACGCTGTAGGCGCCGACCCGCTCCGCCGTGTGCCACACCGGCGCCAGAGGCGCGAGGTCCGCGTCGCAGTGCAGCATCCAGCGCACCTGAGCCTAGTTGCCGGTTGCTGTATCCGGGTTGTCTTTGCGCATCAGTCCATGCTGTCGCGGCGATAGTTCGGCGCTTCCTGCGTGATCACCACATCGTGGACGTGGCTCTCACGCAGTCCGGCGCTGGAGATGCGCAGAAAGCGCGCCTTTTGCTGGAAATCCTCAATCGAGGCGCAGCCGCAGTAGCCCATGCCGGCCCGCAGGCCGCCGACGAGCTGGTGCACCATGGCCGCCAAAGGCCCTTTATAGGGGACGCGGCCCTCAATGCCTTCCGGTACCAGCTTGTCGCTGCGATTGCCTTCCCCGGCTGCCTGCAGCTCATGCTGTCCGTAGCGTTCGGCCGAGCCTGCTTCCATAGCGGCGAGCGAGCCCATGCCGCGGTAGCTCTTGAAGGTGCGGCCCTGAAAGAGGATGATCTCGCCCGGGCTCTCGTGGGTGCCGGCGAACAGGCTCCCCATCATGACCGCGCTGGCGCCGGCGGCAATCGCCTTGCTGATGTCGCCGGAGTACTTCACGCCACCGTCGGAAATGATCGGGACACGTTGGTCGGGGTCGGCACTGGCGGCCACGGCGGCGCGAACCGCGTTCAGGATGGCGGTAATTTGCGGCACCCCAGCGCCGGTTACGATGCGGGTGGTGCAGATCGAGCCCGGTCCGATACCGACCTTGATGCCATCAGCGCCGGCCTCGATCAGATCGCGTGCGCCCTCAAACGTCGCCACATTGCCGGCGATTACATCGATATCGGGGAGGGCCGCCTTCAGCTTCCGCACCGCCTCCAGCACGCGCCGGGAGTGGCCATGCGCCGTATCGACGGCAACCACATCCACCTTTTTCGCTGCCAGCGCCTGAGCCCGCTCCAGGAAGTCGCCGGTCGCGCCCACGGCTGCAGCCACGCGCAGCCGGCCCTGTGCATCTTTGGCGGCCAGCGGGTATTTCAGCTTTTTCTGGATGTCCTTGACCGTGATCAGGCCCTTGAGCACGTAATCCTTATCCACGACCAGCAGTTTTTCCACCCGGTGCCGGTGCAGAATGGCTTCCGCCTCTTCCAGCGTCGTGCCCACCGGTACGGTGATCAGATTCTCCCTGGTCATCACCTCGCCGACCGGAATATCGGTGCGGGTCTCGAAACGCAGGTCGCGATTGGTCAGAATACCCACCAGCTTGCCCTTTTGCGTAACCGGAAGCCCGCTGATCTTGTACTTGCGCATGACCTCGAGTGCGTCCGCAATCTTTTGTTCCGGCCCCATCGTTACCGGATCGACGATCATGCCGCTTTCCGAGCGCTTGACCTTGTCGACTTCTTCGACCTGGCGGTCAATCGTCAAGTTGCGATGGATCACCCCCAGCCCGCCTTGCTGCGCCAGCGAAATGGCCAGCCGCGCTTCGGTCACCGTGTCCATGGCGGCCGAAAGGATCGGTATGTTCAGCCGGATGCGCCGGCTCAAGCGCGTCGCCGTTCCCACTTCCGTGGGTAGCACCTCGGAGTAGGCGGGCTGCAGTAGTACGTCGTCGAAGGTGAGCGAGTCGGGAATCGGGAGCTCAATCATGGGTAAGCGACTAGTTTACCAAGGCCAGCGTCTCGGCAAATGGCCAGGCCGCATCCACCCATTGCCTTTCGGTGCGGAATCCGGCCGCTGACAGCATTCCGGCAATGTCGTTCAAGCGGAATTTGTGCGAGCTTTCGGTCCAAATCGTTTCCCCGCGGGCAAACGCAACCACCTCGCCTGCGGGCAGCGAAACCTGGGTGCGGCGGCGGGCGCGCAGGTGCATTTCCACACGGTGTTCGCGGCTGCGGTAGAGCGCGCGGTGCTGCCAGTGGGCGAGGTTGAAATCCATGCCCAGATCGCGGTTCAATCGAGCCAATAAATTCTTGTTGAAAGCGGCGGTGACGCCGGCAGGATCGTCGTAAGCCAGCTTGAGTAAGGCGGCGGGCTTGACCAGGTCGAGTCCCAGCAGGAGGCCATCGCCAGGGCGCAACAGGGCACGCACCGCACGTAGAAACGCAGCCGCCCTGGGCGGGTCGAAGTTGCCCAGGGTGCTACCCAGAAACAGCACCAGAAGCGGTTGGCGGCTCAGGCCGGGCTCGGCGCGACGCTGCGCAATGGTGTTCAGCCCCTGCAGGTAGTCGAGCGCGAGCGGTGTAACGGTTAGCTGCGCGATGGCCGCCAGCTCGCGCTGGCTGCGTTCCAGGGCCAGCGGAGAAATCTCAATGGGCCAGTACCGCGTCGCCTGCCGGCGGCACAGCGCGCGCAGAACCCAGCGCGTTTTACGTGCGCTTCCGCTTCCCAGCTCGGCAACCATGACTCCGGCTGCGAAGGGCGCGACCATGGCACTCGCGTTTGCACTCAGAAGACGTTCGTCAGCTTCGGTCAGGCCGTATTCGGGCAGCGCACAAATGGCCTCAAACAGCAACGAACCGACCTCGTCGTACAAATACGTGCTCGTAAGCCTCTTTTGCCCCTCCCGCAGCAATCCCGCTTCTACGGCGTGCAGCATCCCGGAATCGAGAGTGCGAGCCAAGCCGGGTTGGAGCAGTGCCTGTGCCATAAGCGCTTCAGTTCACGCAGCGGAACCCGGCGTAAGCGTAGGGGTAATGCGGCTGGAACCAGTTGCGAAAACTGCGCCGCAATAAACACGCCGCGGTGCGCGCCGAGCCCCCCTTCATCACGTAATGCCGACCGTCGAAGAAGTTGGCTGAATAGCCAGGATAAAAGTCAAATGCCTTAAACCCAGGGAAGGGCGCGAACGGCGTCGCGGTCCACTCCCACCCGTTGCCCACCAAATCCTCTGCGCCCCAGGCGCTGGCCGAGGCCGCATACGCGCTCACCGGTTCCGGATCCCAGTGCCGCAGGTCAAAGTTGCCGGCGGCTGCCTGTGGCGCCGCTTCGCCCCAGGGATAGCTGCGTTCGCTGCCCTCCGGCGTGGCATAGGCGAGGCGATGCCATTCGGCTTCGCTGGGCAGGCGTTTCCCGCGCCAGGTGCAGTAGGCGGCCGCTTCAGCCTGGGTCACATACACGGGTTGATCGAGCGGCAGCGGCACCTGTGCGAACATGCCGCGATAGAACCAGTCCCCATGGTGTTTGCGCCAGAAGTGGGGCGGCGCCGCACCTTCGTTTACAAACGCCAGATAGTCGCCGTTGCTGATCTTGGTGCGATCGGCCAGAAATGCCGCGACCTGCTGCTGATGCGCGGAAAACTCGTTGTCCCATCCAAACGCCCGGGGCTGGTTTTGCCCCAGCGTTACCGGCCCCGCAGGCACCTCGACCGCGGGCGCGCTCGCCGCCGCTCGCTCCGCCGGGGCCGCTGCCGCGCGCGGCGCAGGGCCCGGCTGTTTGTGCTCGTAAGCAAGATTGTGCAGCAGATAGCTGAGCGTCTCCACATGCATCCAGCGGTGCTCAATGGCAACCTCGAGGCGCTGCTCCAGACCGCGGCTGCCTTGTCGCGCCAAAGCGTTCTGCAATCCCGTGCGTGCGCTGCGGTTGTAAGCGCCGACGGCATCAACTTCGGGCCAGGCCGACGGCGGGTCCGACGGTAGCTCGCCGTCGACCGGGTCAATGCCAAACGCAAACAGCTTGTCCCACTCGGCATGAAATGGTTTCAGATCCAAAGCCGGCGCCAGCAGATTCCAATCGAAAGCTTCCAGGTGCCCCAGGTAAAACACCAGGCGGTGGCGTTCGGGAATCGGGCGTTCCAGCATCGCCTCGGGCTTGAGCACGCGCCAAAGCTGGTCGCTCGCCGCCTGCGCCTGCTGCCATCGCTGCAGCACCCCTGCCGCCATCGCGCACCTCCTTTTAGCATTGTGCGGCGAGCAGCCGCATTTTGTCTAATGCGGCCGCCAGCCCAAATGCAGATCGCCCGCCATGGCGGCGAGCGGTTCGCCGGCGGTCCAAAGCCGCCAGTTGACCGGCTGGACGGACGCCAGAAGACGCAGATCAACCCAGACTACGCCACAGCCGCAGAAGTTGTGCTTGAGCGCCCACGCTACGACATCATCGTGGGGCGGGAGACCGGCAGGTCTTACAGCAAAAACAGCGTCGGTGTAGCAAGCTTCGGGCGATTGCGTGCGGCTTTTCCTGGGGTCAAAGCCGCAGGCGGCACGGTCGGCGGTGCTACAGCAGAGCTGTTTTTGCTCTAGCGAGTCGTCTGCGCGGCGATGGGACAACGGCAAGGTTCCAGAGGCGATCCGCATTCCTCCTGCCCCTGATGCCAGGACCGGACCCTTGCCGGCTCGTCCTCCCGTGCAGAGTATCCACCAGCGCAAGTGTCAGGGTTCAGGGAGCAGGGAAGAGAAATCAGGAGTCGCCAAATTCACCCTTGACAACGACGAGACAATGCACAACCATAGGGTTGTGGATAGTCTGGGTGCAACCTTTGCAGCTTTGTCTGATCCAACCCGCCGGGCCCTGATCGAACTACTCTCCAATGGGCCTGCCTCAGTGCATGGATTGACGGAACCGTTTGCACTCTCGCAGCAGATGATTTCAAAACA
>JBOGKK010000106.1:0-10156 GCA_050745425.1 Terriglobales bacterium | reverse complement strand
CGAGGCGGCCAGCGGCGTAGGCGCGATTGCGCATCCGCACCAAGGCGCCGAACAGGCTCGATGGCAGCGTCTGCGGTGCTACTCGCCGACCTCGATCACCGGTACTTTCTGCGCACACAGCGGGCAGTCCTTCGCGGTCCAGTAGTGGGGTGCAAGCGTCAGTAGTTTGAACAGCGGCAAGTCATCAAAACGGGCGCAATTCTCGAAGGGTTGATGCACCAGCACCGCCAGCGCCAGCACCTGGGCGCCAGCATCTTCAACCAGCTTGCGGAGTTGGGTGAGTTTGCGCCCGGTGCGGAGAATATCGTCGACAAGAATCACGCGCTCACCGCGATGAATCTCGACAAACTGCCGCAACTCGAGATTGCCGCCGTCAGTCTTCTCGGCCCAGTAGGTCTGCGACGCCTGCAGCGCCTCGGCGACGCCGAAGGCGACCGGCAGGCCGCCGGTGGCGGGCACGACAATGCTGACGTTAGGGACGGAGCGGCGCACGGCGTCATCCTGGCGCAACTTGCGCCCCAAGGCGACATTCAGCATTTTCGATTCGCTGTAATAGCGCATGGCCAGCGGAATCTGGAGGTAAACGTCGGAGTGAGTGCCGCTGCTATGGCGGAAGTGACCGGGGCGCAGCGCTCCGGTCTGCTCCAACTGTTCGCGCACCTGGCTTTCACTGGGAATAAGGTCCACGGAATCCTCCCGATCTGCTGGTCAAATCGTATCATGGCCGGTTCGCGCTTCCGCCTCAAGCCAGCCATCGGCGAAGCGGATACGCAATGCGTCCCCTGCGGCAACCGCGGCGCGCCGCGCGGCCAGTTGGCCTTCCGCGTTGTAGACGAGCGTGTAGCCCCGGCCCAGGATGCGCAGCGGGTCACGTTCGGCCAGCACCGCGGCCAGATGATCGAGACGAAGGCGGCGGTGCTGCGCCTGGGATGCGGCGGCGGCGGCCAGATCGCGCTCGCGTGCGGATAAAGTGAGGCGCGCGGCGGCCAGTTGCGCGCGCGGGTCGCGCTGGCGCAGACTCACCTGACTCGCAACCCAGCGGCGCCGCGCTCCCGCCAGCTTCCGCCAGAGCAGTTGTTCGAGCATGTGGGCCAGATCATCGGTGCGCTGGCCGCTCCGGCGCAGACGCTGGCGCAGGGCATCGAATGCGCCATGGCGCGCGCGATCTTCGACGAAGCGCCGGCGGCGCAACAGGCCGTAACGCATCGCGTGTTCGAGGCGCGCACTGCGCTCGTTGTGTTCGCGCATCCAGTCGGCGTAAGGGCGCACCGCCAGCTCGGCCGCCGCACTTGGGGTGGGGGCGCGCAGATCGGCCACGAAATCGGCGATGGTGAAATCGGTTTCGTGGCCAACGGCGGCTATGGTCGGCAGCGGCGAGCGTGCCAGCGCCCGCGCGACCGTTTCTTCATTGAACGCCCAGAGATCTTCGAGCGAGCCGCCGCCGCGGCCCACGATCAGCAAGTCGACGGCGAAGGCGCCGCCGGGCGCATGCGCCGCAAAAAAATCGAGAGCCGCGCAGATTTCCGCCGCCGCCGCGGTGCCTTGCACCGCAACCGGATGGAGCAGGATGTGCAAGCCCGGGAAGCGGCGATGCAGAATGCGGATCACGTCAGCCACGGCGGCGCCGCGCGCGGAGGTGATCAGTCCGATGCGGCGCGGCAGAACCGGTAGCGGCCGCTTGCGTTCCGGAGCGAATAGCCCCTCGGCCGCCAGCTTTTGCTTGAGTTGTTCGAAGGCAAGTTGCAGGCCGCCGCGGCCCAGCGGCTCGACGTGCTCGACGATGCACTGCACGTCGCCGCGCGCTTCATAGAGGCTGAGGCGGCCGCGCACCCGCACTTGCAACCCGTCGCGCAACTGGAACCTGGCGCGCCGTGCCTGCTGGGCAAATAGCACGGCGCGCAACTGCGCTTTGGCGTCCTTAAGCGTAAAGTAGCAATGCTGCGAGGCCGCGTACTTGCAGTTGGAAATTTCACCCTCGATCCAGACATTGAAAAAATCGCGCTCGACCAGCGTTTTCAGACTGGCGAGCAGCGAGGAAACGGTCCAGGTCTGGCGTTCGAGGCCAAAATTGAGCAACGGCTGGTCCACGCATTCATTATCATTAAAATGTGAGCCCTCCGGTTCCTCCGCCTGGCAGGTTTTTAACAATTGATGGGCATCAGGTGCATGTGCAGTACCATCCCGCACCGCCGGGCGCACCGTCGCGGCCATCCGTGGTGCTTGAGGCCGCGCTGGGGGGAACCTCGCTGGGGTGGGTCTTCGTGCAGCGGGCGCTGGCGGCGGCGGGTACGCTCAGCTATGATCGTTCGGGCATGGGCTACAGCGGCGCCGGGCCGCAGCCGCGCTCCCTGGAGCGCATGATAGGCGAGTTGGAAGCGGTTTTGGCGCTGACCGGCGCGCCACCGCCCTATCTGCTGGTAGGCCATTCCTACGGTGCCTTGATTGTGCGCGAGTTTGCGGCGCAGCATCCTAGCCAGACGGCTGGGGTGATTCTGGTCGATCCGCCCTCGCTGGCGGAATGGGCGCATCCGGATGCGGCGCATCAGGCCAAGCTCGAAAGTGGCATTCGCCTGTCGCGGCGCGGTATGCTGGCGGCGCGTTGTGGTGTGGCGCAATTTGCGGCTTGGCTGGTCAGCACCGGAGCCCTGAAGCTGGCGGCTGCCTGTGCCACTTTGATCAGTGGCGGCAAGCTGCGCACGAAATCGGACTTCAACTTCACCCCGGCCATGCGGCTGCCGCCTGAGTTGAAGCCGGTGATGCGCTGGTTCTGGAGCCGGGCGCGGTTCTATCAGGCGCTGGCAAGCCAGATGGAAGGCCTGCCGGAAGCGTGCCGCCGCGCCGCCGCCGCGCCGCCGCTGGGCGAAATCCCGCTCATCGTACTTTCGGCTGCCGATACGCCCGAGGCGCAACGCTGCGAACACCAGGCCATGGCTGCCGCCGCCGCTCATGGTCAGCATCGCGTCGCGCACTCCAGCGGTCATTGGGTTCCGCTGGAAGACCCGGATCTAGTGGTTGCGGCCATTCTGGAGTTGCTGGGTTGAGGTACACTGCGGCTATGGACCGGGTTCACAGGCACAGCCTGTCTTTTCCGGGGGCTGCGCCCCCGACGCCTCCCGTTGGTCGGCTCCCCCTCGGCCGCTCCGGGCTCGGCCGAGGGGGCCGTCAGGCAGATGTTGTTCCCCGGCACATGAAGATGCTGTGGAGCGGGCTGCTGACCCTCGTCGTATTGCTCACGCCCGCGTTCGCGCAGAGTAAAAACAAGCAGGTCCCGACGATTCGGGTAACGGTGACCGTCGTCAACCCGGCCGGCCGCCGCGTCCAGGGTGCGCTAGTAGTGCTCAAACAGTTGCGCGATCATAAGGGCCAGATTCCGCGCGATCCATTCAATATCGACACCCATACCGACGAGCACGGCACGGTGGTGGTCCAGGGCTTTGAGCCTGGCGTCGTGTTGGTGCAGGTGATCGATACGGCCTATAACACCTGGGGTCAGGCGTTTATCATGAAGAAAGCCAATGAGTCCGTCCACGTCAAGCTCACCCCGCCGCAAGCGCAAGTCAGCACCTGTTGCCGCTGATTTTCGCCTGCCGTCCCGCAGCGGTCAGCCTTGGGATTTGTGCCTTTTGGCGGCGGCCTTGGCGCAACCACTGGAACCGGGCCAGCCGCTGCGCCGCCAGGCACGGCAGGTGCTGTTGCGACCGAGCCGGGCGGCCGCGAGCCGCCTGTTGCTGACGGCCCGTGATGAATATATGGAAAGTTCGTGCGCGGACCTTACCGTGCGGTAGCATGGTAGACGATCCATGGAAACCTACCACTGTCCGTTCTGCAAGAAGCCGGTCGATGGCGTCGCCGCCACTGCGCGCGCCTTTGTGTTCAACGTAGCCGTAAGGCAAGTTGTGGACGATGCCCAATCGCTGCGCGCCGGCGACGTGCTGGTTGTGGTCGATTCGACCATTCATCCCGAGGATCACGCCATTCATCGTTGCGATGATCCCAGCGGCAAGGAAGTGGTGAAGTGGTTCCAGCATCATGCGACGGAAGCGTATTCGGCGATCAACTCTGCCATCCGTCAGAATATTGATGCGCATCGATAACGTTTATGGCGATTTCTCCTGAGCTTCTGGAAATTCTGGTTTGTCCCGATGATCGCGCGCCCGTGCATCTGGTGGGTCCGGCCGATCAGCCCACGGGCCTGAAGTGCGACCAATGCCAGCGCGTGTATCCGATCCGCGACGATATTCCCGTGATGCTGATCGACGAGGCCACGCGCGACAGCGCGCCGGGCAATGGCTGAAATTCTTTCGCGCCTGCCGCGCGGCGCCGGCGTGGCGTTCGTTCGCCTGCGCAGCCTGGGCGACACGCTGCTGCTGACGCCGGCGGCGGCGGCGCTCAAAGCCTGGCGGCCGGATTTGCGCTTGGCGATTCTCGTGGAACCGCGCTTTGCCGCAGCGGTCGCGCACAATCCCGATTTCGAGGCGGTCATCGAGGTCCCGGCCACCCTGTCCGGCCGTTGGAACGCGCTACGCGCTCTGCGCCATTTCCGGCCTGCGCTGGCGCTCGGTTTGCACGGTGGCTCGACCGCCGCCGGGCTGGTGCGCGCCTCGGGCGCAACCCAGCGCGCGACGTTTGCCGGCCTGCGCCACGGCTGGGCCTATAACCTGCTCACGCCGCCGCAAGCGCCCCCTGCAGGGCAGGCGCGGCTGCACACGGTGGAGCACGTACTGTCGTTGCTCACCGGGCTGGGGTTGCCGGAGATCGCGCCAGGGCCGCTCAAGCTATTCGTACGCCCCGAAGCGCGCGAACGCATGCGCCAACGCCTCGCACAGCGCGGCATTTTGGGCCGCTATGCCTTCCTCAGCACGGAAGCACGCGAGCCCGGCCTGCGCTGGCCTTTGGATCGCTTTGGCGAGGTGGCGGCATGGCTTCGCAAAACCCATGGCCTGGCCAGCGTACAAGCCAGCGCCGGGGCCGGCGAACCGGTCAGTGGCGCTACCCTGATTTCCGGAACCAGCGTCGAACAATTGATGGCGATCGAGGTCGAAGCCGAGCTGGTGGTGGGCAACGATGGGGGCCCGGTCCACATCGCTGCCGCACTCGGCAAGCCCGTGTTCGCGCTCTACTCGACCACCGACATTGAGGTCTGGCGTCCCTGGCAGGCGCACGCGCGCTGGTGCCAGCGCGTGCCGATAACGGCGATCCTGACCGCGGAGGTCGAAGCTGGCATTGCGAGTTTGCTGGCCGATCGGCCCGGCGAAACAGGCTGGAGCTCCTAGTCGACCTTGAGGACGGCGAGGAAGGCTTCCTGGGGGATTTCGACTTTGCCGAGGCGCTTCATGCGCTTTTTGCCTTCCTTCTGTTTTTCGAGGAGTTTGCGCTTGCGGCTGATGTCGCCGCCATAGCATTTGGCGAGCACGTCTTTGCGCATGGCGCGCACGGTTTCGCGGGCGATGACCTTGCCGCCAATCGCCGCCTGAATCGGCACCTCGAACTGCTGGCGCGGGATCAGTTCTTTCATTTTGGCTGCCAACGCCTTGCCGCGCTCGAATGATTTTTCGCGGTGCAGGATCATCGAGAGCGCATCCACGGGTTCGCCTGCCACGAGCACGTCGAGTTTGACCAGATCGGAGGTCTGATAGCCGCTCAAATGGTAGTCCAGCGAGGCGTATCCCCGCGAGACCGTCTTGAGGCGGTCGTAGAAGTCGAGTACGACTTCATTCAGCGGCAGCGAATACTTGAGCATGACGCGCGTCGGGCCCAGGTACTCGAATCCGATCTGTTCACCGCGCTTGTCTTCGCAAAGTTTGAGAATGCCGCCCAGCGAGTCTTCGTTGGCGATGATGGTGGCGGCGATGATGGGCTCTTCGATGCGTGCAACATCGCCGGCCGGCGGAAGCTTGTCGGGGTTGTCGACATCGAGCTCAGTCTCGTCGCGCAGGTATACGTGGTAGCGCACGCCGGGCGCGGTGACGATGAGATCAAGGTTGAACTCGCGCTCCAGCCGTTCCTGCACGATTTCCATGTGCAGCAGGCCCAGAAAGCCGCAGCGGAATCCAAAGCCGAGTGCAGCCGAGCTTTCCGGCTCGAAGAAAAACGAGCTGTCGTTGAGCCGCAGCTTCTCGAGCGCATCGCGCAGCAGGGCGTGCTGATCGCTTTCGGTGGTGTAGAGCCCGGCGAACACCATGGGCTTGACCTGCTCGAAGCCGGCGAGCGCGGTGGCCGCCGGCGCGGCATCGTCGGTGATGGTGTCGCCGACGCGGGCATCGGCGACACGCTTGATGTTGGCCACCACCAGGCCGACTTCGCCGGCGGCAAGCTGATCGACGGCGACGGGCTTGGGCGTGCGCACCGCGAGCGAATCGACTTGAAAGCTTTCCCCATTGGACATCAGACGGATCTTCTGGCCCACGCGCAGCGTGCCCGCCTGCACGCGCGTCAATAAAATCACGCCGCGGTAAGCGTCAAACCAGGAGTCGAACAGCAGTGCCTGCAGGGGCGCGGCGGCATCGCCAGGCGGCGGGGGAATGCGCTCGACGATGGCTTGCAGCACGGCTTCGGTGCCGAGGCCGGTTTTGGCCGAAGTGAGCACGGCGTGGCTGGCATCGAGGCCAATCACCGACTCAATCTGTTCGCGCACACGGTCGGGCTCGGCGCCGGGCAGGTCGACCTTGTTGATGACGGGGATGATCTCGAGATTCTGGTTGACGGCAAGATAGGCGTTGGCGACCGTTTGCGCCTCCACGCCCTGGGCGGCATCGACCACCAGCAGAGCACCTTCGCAGGCGGCCAGGCTGCGCGAGACCTCATACGAAAAATCCACGTGGCCGGGCGTGTCAATGAGATTGAGCTGATAGAGCTGGCCGTCCGGCGCCTTGTAGTCGAGCCGTACTGCGTGGGCCTTGATGGTGATGCCGCGCTCGCGCTCGAGATCCATGTTGTCGAGCACCTGCTGCTGCATTTCGCGCGCGGCCAAGGCGCCGGTTGCCTCCAGGAGGCGGTCGGCGAGGGTGCTCTTGCCGTGGTCGATATGGGCCACGATGGAGAAATTGCGGATAAAGCGGGGTTCCATGCGGGAAACAGGCTAGCGGGCTCGCCTTCCAGTCTACTAGACTGGTCAGGAACCATGAGCACACCCTTGGCACTCGACACCGTCCGCTTGGAGATCACGCCGCCGCTGGCGCGCATCACGATTCAGCGGCCGGAGAAACTGAACGCACTCAACCGAGCCACGCTCGCCGATCTCAAGCGTGCCTTCGATTACTGCCGCAGTAGTGCGGACCTGCGCTGCCTCATCCTCAGCGGCGCCGGTGAAAAAGCGTTTGTGGCGGGCGCCGATATTTCTGAAATCGCCACACTCGGCATTACCGGCGCGCGCTCTTTCAGTCAGGCCGGCAACGCCCTGTTCCGCGAAATCGAGATGTTCCCGATTCCGGTGCTGGCTGCGGTCAACGGTTTTGCCCTGGGCGGCGGTCTGGAACTGGCGCTGGCGTGCACGCTGCGTTATGCCAGCGAGAACGCCAAGCTCGGCCAGCCGGAAGTGAAGCTCGGGCTGATTCCCGGCTACGGCGGCACGCAGCGGCTGGCGCGCCTGATCGGCAGCGGGCCGGCGCTGCAGATCCTGCTCAGCGGTGAAACCATTGCGGCGGCCGAGGCGCTGCGCCTGGGGCTGGTGAACGCGGTGCTGCCGGCGGCGGAATTGCTGCCTGCAGTCGAAGCCCTGGCGAACAAGATCGCCGCCAACGCTCCGCTGGCGGTGCAGTATTGCCTGCAAGCGGTGCGCGCGGGGATGGAAATGAGCATGGAGGAGGGGTTGGCCTTCGAGGCCAATCTGTTCGCGCTCAGTTGCGCCAGTGAAGACATGAAAGAAGGCACGCAAGCCTTTTTGGAAAAGCGTGCGCCGCAATTCCATGGCCAATAGAGTTGCAGGCAAGCTCAGCGCCCGCGGTCTGCACTTTGCGGTGGTGGTGAGCCGCTTCAACGAGTTCATCACGCAGCGGCTGCGCACCAGCGCCGTCGATACGCTGGAACGCCTCGATGCCGCAGGCGTCGAGGTGATCGAAGTGCCGGGCGCGTTTGAGATTCCTGCCGCCGCACGTACCGCTGCCGAGACGCGGCACTTTGATGCCATCGTCTGCCTGGGGCTGATCCTGCGCGGCGAGACGCCGCATTTTGACTTCATTGCGCACGAGGTCACCCGCGGCATCGGGCAATCGGCGCTCGAAACCGCCGTGCCGCACGCTTTCGGTGTGCTCACCTGCGAAACGCTGGAGGAAGCGATTCAGCGTGCCGGGTTGAAAGCGGGGAACAAGGGCGCCGAAGCCGCGCTGGCAGCGGTGGAAATGGCCAACTTGTTCCGCCTTTTGCGCGCCCGGTTCCCGCTGCCCAAGCGTTGAAGTTTGGAGTATGATGGAGACATTCACCCGTGCTGGAGGCTATTCTCCAGCCCTTGCGGGCTGCAATGATCCGGTGGATGCGCCGCTTGCAGTACGCCGCGGTTGTGCTGATTTTCAACAACTAATTTTCCGTGGTGGAGCAAGCTCTACCCTGGAGGTAAACCTTTGGCTACAACGAATTCCCCTGTGGTGGGTGCCGCAGTACCTGGTGTGCAGGTGCAGCGCCGGATTCTGGTTGCGGTGGACGACATGTTCTTCCTGGCCAAAATCCGTGAGACCGCACGCCAGCTCAAGGTCACGATTGAGATGGCAAAAACCGACAGCGAGCTGCTGGAAAAGGCAGCCATACCCCCGGCGCTGATTATCCTCGACCTCAACAGCACCGCCCTCAAGCCGCTTTCCACCATCGGCAAGATTCGACACAATCCCGACCTGAAGAAGACGCCACTGATCGGCTTTCTCAGCCATCTGCAAGCTGAACTCAAGATCAAAGCTCAGGAAGCCGGCTGCGACCTGGTCATGCCGCGTTCGGCTTTCTCGCAAAACCTCCCCGGCCTTCTCCGCCGCCACGGACTGGCCGAAAACGCGTAGATAAGGCGGCAGCCTACAATGGGGACATGGGCACGGGCGCAAGACTAGGGCGCGCCGCGGCGCATCTATTGCGCCAGCGCCAGCGTCTGCAACAAACACCGATGGCGCCGGTGGGTGCAAAGCTGGGCCGCGCCGCCGGCACGCTGGTGGGGCAAAAAGTCCATGCGCACGCGCAAACACCGGGAACCCTGAAAACGGCCTTTCGCCGTGGTGGGCGGCAGCTCTGGGCGCACTCCGGAAACGCGCTACGCCGCCTTGGCCTCCAGATCTCGGCGGTCCTGTTTTTGTTTTTCGCTTTTGGCTTTGGGCTTGCCGGATACGACGGCTGGATTGCCGATCGCGCCCATTCCGGCGTGCAACTGATTTCCAGCCTTACGCAAGCATCCACGAACACGCAAATCGAGTTGGCCCTGGCGCTCGTCTTTGCCTACTTCGGGATTAGCTCCTGGGTGCGCGCGGCGGCGAGGCAGGCATGAGCAGGCAACTCTACCGGCCGTCTGACCTTGACGGTTTCGACTATGCCCGCGAGTTGGGCGATCCGGGCCAATTTCCGTTCACGCGCGGTGTGCGTGCCGACATGTACCGCGGCCGGCTGTGGACCATGCGCCAGTACGCCGGGTTTGCCGACGCCGAAGAATCGAACCGCCGCTACCGCTATTTGCTGGAGCAGGGAACGACAGGCTTATCGGTGGCCTTCGATCTGCCGACGCAGATCGGACTCGACAGCGACGCCGAGCTGGCGCGGGGTGAGGTGGGGCGCGTCGGGGTCTCCATTGGCTCGCTACCCGACATGGAGCGATTATTTGACGGCATTCCGCTGCGGGATATTTCCACCTCGATGACCATCAACGCCACCGCCGCCATTCTGTTGGCGCTGTACGTGGCAACGGCCAAGCGTCAGGGCGCGGATCCACGCAAACTGCAAGGCACCGTGCAGAATGACATTCTCAAGGAGTACATTGCGCGTGGTACTTACATCTACCCCGTGCGCCCGGCGCTGCGCCTGGCGATCGACATCATCGAATATGGCTCGCGCGAGCTGCCGGAATGGAACACGATTTCCATTTCCGGCTATCACATTCGCGAGGCGGGTTCGACCGCGGCGCAGGAAATCGCCTTCACGCTCGGCAACGGTGGCGCGTATGTGCAGGCGGCGCTCGACCGTGGCCTTGAGG
>JBOGKK010000105.1:0-4062 GCA_050745425.1 Terriglobales bacterium | reverse complement strand
CCCTCCATCTCGTCGCTGTCGCCGGTATTGTGGGCGGTGACATTCACGGCAACGACCGCCGGCTCGACCCGCTTGGCCAGCATGGCCTGCTCGGACGACAGCTTCGTCAGCGCCTGCACCTGAGAGGCCTGCAGCGCCGGCTGGGTCGAGCGCGTGATGCCGCCGAACTTGGGATCCTGCGGACTGCTGGTATGGGTGCGATAAAACGCCATCGCCCCCACTACACCCACAATGACGATCAGCAGCGCGAACGTGCGACCGCTCACATAAAGACCGGAAAAGCGGGACGACGGCATGAGTTTATTCTCCTCGGACTACCTGCGATCTCTATATATTGGACGCAAACGAAGCGCCAGGCGACGCCTTAAAGGTGCACTGACCTTGTGGTATACTGACGATGCTGTGGGAGGATTCCGCAGCGCAGGAGAGCCATATCCGAGACTTCCGACCGCGCCGCGCACCCGAACCCCGAACCCGCATCAATGAACGCATACGTGCCCGCGAGGTGCGTGTGATTGATGAAACTGGCGCCCAGTTGGGCGTAATGGCACCTCAGGACGCGCTGAGCATGGCGCGTCAGCACACGCTCGATCTGGTGGAAGTAGCGCCCAGCGCCAACCCTCCGGTTTGCCGGATCATGGACTTCGGCAAGTATCAGTATCAGATGGAGAAGAAGGCGCGCGAGGCCCGCAAGAACCAGAAAAACATTGTCATCAAGGAAGTGAAGTTCCGGCCCAACACGGACGACCACGACTATGATTTCAAGAAAAACAACGTGCTGCGCTTTCTCGATGAAGGCGACAAGGTGAAAGCCGTGGTCCAGTTCCGCGGGCGCGAAATTACGCACAAGGAGATCGGTTTCCAACTAATCCAGAAGCTGTTGCAGGAAGTCGGTGCGCAGGCCACGGTCGAGTTTCATCCGCGCATGGAAGGCAACTCGCTCACCGCGATTCTCGCGCCCAAGAAGGTTTGAACGTATTATGCCGAAACTGAAGACTCATCGCGGCGCCGCCAAGCGCTTCCGTTCCACCGGAAGCGGCAAGATCGTACGTGGTTTTTCCGGTGCGCGCCATATCCTCACCAGCAAAGCGCGGAAGCGCAAGCGCAAGCTCGATCTGGATACTTTGATTGACAAGGCGGACCAGCGGCGCGTACGCCGCATGATTCCGTACCAGTAAAGCTGACAGCGATTGGCTGTTGGCGCGGGCCCCCGGCATGGAACGGGGTGAGCTCAGTCGGCCGCAGGCTCTTCATCGTGCCGCAGGCAGACAAAAAACAAGGAGAAAACGATGCCTCGAGTAAAACGCGGTACCAAGCGGCGCGACAAGCGCAAGAAGATTCTTGGCCTTACCAAAGGCTTTTTCCTCACCAAGAGCAAGCTCTACCGCTCGGCCAAAGAGGCCAGCCAGCGCGCGCTCAAGTTTGCCTACAGCGGACGCAAACAGCGCAAACGCCAGTTCCGCGAGCTCTGGATCGTACGGATCAACGCCGCCGCACGTCAGAACGAGATCACCTACAGTCAGCTCATGCACGGCCTGCAACTGGCCGGCGTTGAACTTGACCGCAAGATTCTCGCCGACATCGCCTTCCAGGATCCCGCAGCCTTCACGCATATAGTCCAGCAAGCCAAAACGGCTCTGGCGACCCCTGCGGCCTAAGCTCGTGCCGGAAGCAGACGAGCGTCTGGCGGCAAAAGCGGCTACGCCGTGGCCGGAACTCGGTTTGCGCTCCGAAATCGACATCGATGCAGCGCTGGCGCCGTTTCAGGCGGCACTCGCGGCGGCGAGCGACCGCGACACATGGCTCTCGCGCAAGCGTGGTCTGCTCACGCTGCTCAACGAGCATTGGCTGCGTCCGGCGCCCCAAGAACTTAAGCGCGCACTCGGCGCGCGGCTGAATGCGCTGCGGCAAGCCGCCGAGGCGCATTTCACCGCGATGGCGCCGGCAACACCGCAAGCAGCGCCGCCCGTCGATGTAACGCTGCCGCCGGTGGATTTTCAGGCCGCGGCGGCCCACCCAGTGTTGCAGGTTCGCGATCAGATCGTGGATATTTTTCTGCGCCTCGGCTACAGCGTCGCCGACGGACCGGAAATCGAGACCGCCTATTACAACTTCGAGGCGCTCAATATTCCCGCCGGACACCCGGCGCGCGAAGAACAGGACACGCTGTATCTCGATATTCCCGGCGGCGAATACCTGCTGCGCACGCATACCTCGCCGGTGCAGATTCACTGCATGGAACAGCAGAGCCCGCCGCTGCGCGTCATCGTGCCCGGCAAAGTCTACCGGCGCGATGCCCCGGATGCGTCCCATTCGCCCAACTTCCAGCAGATTGAAGGCCTCGCTGTCGATGACGATCTGACGCTCGGGGACCTTAAAGGAACGCTCGAGTACTTTGCGCGCGAATTTTTCGGCAGCAGTAGTGTCAAGACCCGCTTGCGGCCTTCGTATTTCCAGTTCACCGAGCCCAGCGCCGAACTCGACGTCGGCTGCATCTTCTGCCACGGCGCCGGCTGCCGCACCTGCAAGCAGACGGGCTGGATCGAGCTGCTGGGCTGTGGCATGGTCGATCCTGCCGTTTTCGGGTTTGTCGACTACGATCCGGACCGCACCTGCGGCTTCGCCTTCGGCATGGGCGTCGAGCGGCTGGCCATGCTGCGCTACGGCATTGACGATATCCAGCGCTTCTACAGCGGCGATATCCGCTTTCTGGAGCAGTTCCGATGAAAGTCCTGCTGAGCTGGCTGCGCGAGTTTGTGCCGATTACGATGAGCGCGACGGAGCTGGCCAGTGCGCTCACGCTGGCGGGGCAGGCGGTCGATACGGTTGAAGAGCGCGATGGCGATGCCGTGGACGATGCCCTGCTGGAGCTCGACCTGACCTCGAACCGCCCTGATTGCCTCAGCCACTATGGGCTGGCGCGCGAAATTGCCGCGATCACCGGGCAATCGCTCCCGCCGCTTACGGGAGACACGATCGAGCAGCAGGCCGCGGGCGAGCGCGTTTTTATCGAAGCGCCCGAAGCCTGCGGCTTGTATTGCGCCCTGCGGCTCGAAGATGCGCGCGTGATGCCGACTCCGGCTGCGGTTACCGCACGCTTGCAGGCGCTGGGGCAGCGATCGATCAACAACATCGCCGACGCCACCAACTACACGCTGTGGGAAATGGGCCATCCCACGCACGCCTTCGACTATGACAAGCTCTCCGGCGGTGAAATTCACGTGCGCTGGGCGCACACGGGCGAACGCATTACTACGCTGGATGGCATCGAGCGCCAGCTCGCGCCCGAAGACCTGGTCATTGCCGACCAGCATCATCCCGTGGCGTTGGCGGGCGTGATGGGCGGACTCGCTTCCGCCATCAGCGCCGAAACCAAGCGCGTGTTGATCGAGAGCGCCTGGTTCGATCCGCTTACGGTGCGCCGCACGGCGCGCCGGCATGGTCTGCATACCGAAGCCAGCCACCGCTTTGAACGCGGCGCCGATCCGCAAGCAGCGACGCTCGCGGCCGAGCGCATTGCCCGCCTGCTGGGCGATGCGGTGAAGCTCAATGCCGAAGGCATGCGTACCGCGCTCGGAAGTTTGCCGCAGCGGCAAGCGATTGCGTTGCGTCCGGAACGCATCACGAAGGTGCTGGGCAAAGCGCTGGATGCGAACGAGTGCCTGAGGCTGCTATCGGCGCTCGGGTGTGAAATGCAGCCCGGCGGCGAGCAGTGGCTGCCGCCGTCGTGGCGTCCGGACCTGACGCGCGAAATTGATCTGATCGAAGAGCTGGCGCGCCTGCACGGGTACGACCGCTTCTCTTCCCGCTTGCCGCGTTTCCAGGGCGCAGCGCACCCGCTACCGGAAGCGGCGATGCGTGACCGCGTGCGCCAGCAATTGCGCGGGCGCGGGTTTGCCGAAGCCGTCTCGATCAGCTTCGCCTCCGAAATCGAATGTCACGCGTTTGCGCCCGAGCGCGTGCCGATCCACGTCAGCAATCCGCTCAGCGAAGAGGCCGCCATTTTGCGGACTTCGAGTTTTCCGGCCATGCTGCGCCTGCTGCAGTACAACGCCCACCGCG
>JBOGKK010000104.1:0-2775 GCA_050745425.1 Terriglobales bacterium | reverse complement strand
GCTTATGGACGCTCGGCAACGGCGGCAGCGCCTGCGACGCCCAGCACATCGCCGTCGAGTTCCTCCATCCCATCATTGAGAAGCGCCGCGCTCTGCCCGCCCGCGACCTCGTCAGCCAGACCGCCGTGATCACCGCCATCAGCAACGACAAGGACTTCGCCAAAGTCTTCGTCGACCAGCTCGACCTCTGGGCTCGCCCCGGCGACATGGTCATCGCCTTCTCCACCAGCGGCCACTCCCCCAACCTGATCTACGCCCTCGAATACGCCAACGCCCACGCCATGCTCACCATCGGCTTTTCCGGCAAAGACGGCGGACGCCTCGCCGACACCGCCCAATACTGCTTCACCGTCCCCAGCTTCTCCACCCACCGCATCCAGGAATCCCACGTCGCCCTCCTCCACGTCCTCTGGGACCTCATCCACGTCGCCCTCGGCGAAGAGGACGTCGTCTAGCTAGACTAGCGCCCTCGCCCTCCCACTCAATGCGCCAAACAACAGGAGTGATCCGGGCAAAAGTGGCGAGCCACCCGACTGGTGTCGAGCGCAACTCTCAGGCTCGCAACTCCCGGCCGACCCTTCGTTTGGGCGCCTACGGCCTCACCAAAGCCGGCATCCACGCTCCAGTTGCCGATCAATCTCGCCCACAGAATTAGACGAGTGGGTTCCTTACCCGCAGCCGCCCAACGCGCGTGAAATCCCGGTCCGCGGACCACAGCTCGCTCACCCCGTGCTCCAGGCAGATCGCCGCGATGCGCGCGTCGTGAATCGCCCCGCCCCGCATCCGCCCTTCTTTCATCACCCGCTCCAATTCGGCCCAGTGCCCCTGCATCTCACTCAGAAGCCGCAACGAAGGCGATCCCATCCACGCGTTGACGTCCGTCACCGCCATGTCGAACGCCTCGACCCCGGGAAAAATCGCCCGGTTGGTGGTCACCGCCAGAAATTCGTGGATGCACGGCCACGGAATCGCCCAAGGCGCCATCCCGCTCGCCAGTCCCTCCAGCCGGCCCCGCGCCCGCTCGTGCCACTCCGAATCAGCATTATGGGCATAGATCAGAATGTTCGTGTCCACGCCAATAAACCCGCTCATTCTTCCCCGCCGCGGCCTTCGTAGATGATCGCCCGTATCTCCGGCCAACTGCTCACCTTCGGCTGACCCAGATGTTGCGAGCAGTCGCGTAGCTTGAACGGCTTCACGGCCTTCTGCTCCCGCTCCAACACCGTCCGCAGCCCCTCCTCCATCATCCGCCGCAGACTGGTATGCCGCGCGCGCGCGTGCGCCTTGACCTCTTCTAACAACGAATCCGGAAGATCAATCGTTGTCTTCATGCCGCCATTATACCATATTCACAAATATGGCTATATGGGACTCGTCACCTCAAACGGCGTGGGCCACATCGGTTTTAGCGAAATCGTTGCCAACATACAGCAGTGGGCAGCCACGGCTCTGCGCGACTTCATAAGAAAAGCAGTCGCCCCAGTTCAGCCCCGCCCGATGAATTCCCTTGCCCCAGCGGGCATACACCTGCGCAACCCGCCTCGCCGAGGCATCGGTAACACTGACAACTTCAACGCCGAGGCCGGCAATCATTTGCGCCATTTCCGCACCCACCCGCCGGCCTGCCGCAACGATGAGCGCCTCGGATACCGTCGCCGCCGAAATGAGTAATTCCGTCTCGGCTTCCAACACCGCAGCACAGCGTCCACCCTTATCCTCGTCGAGCAAAATAGCCATGAGCGCGGAGGTGTCGACCGCGATCATTCGGGGAGACCATCCCCGCCGTAGAGGAAGTCCTGGCTGCGAGCTGCACTCGCCCCTGGCGAGCACTTGCCAGCCGCCGCCGCTCGCACCGATTGCAGCAGAGCGCGGCGCGCCTGCCGGTCTGGGATCGTGCGCACCGGAACGAGATGCACCACCGGCTGCCCATGCCGGGTCAGAATCACCTCGTCACCTGCTTCCGCACGGCGCACCAGTTCCGTCAGTTGCGCCTTCGCGGCCGTGACCGATACCTTTTTCATCCTCCGCTCCCAGCCCCCAGTATAGACCATCACATGGTCCATTTACAGCAACGCCGCCTATCAAAGGACGCGGAGGCGCCGACCGGCTGAACTGACGAATCGCCGTGAGTGCCAATACCATCACCGGGCCCAGCAGCAGAGGAAACGCAATCTACCCTATCCCCGGCCGAAAAAGTTGCGTCGACAGGGATGTTGTTCCGGCTCCGGTTTTCTGGACCGTTCAGCTTACCGCAGATGCTGCCCCGTGATTGCAAGTTGATCTTTTCCCGATATACCCAGATTCAGCTTCTGCGTCTGCTCACGAACGGCTCCGCGATGGGCGGCCAGACTCTTACACTCCGCAAGGCTTGGGTTGTGTATGATCGCTGGCTCGAAGACACGCCTGTGGAGTTCTATCCTGAGCCGCGCCACCTGGACACCGCATTCCGCCAAACCACAGAGCCTTTCGCGGCACGGCACGCATCCAAAGCTGTTGGAGACTGCTTTCTGCTGGCTTATGCGAAAGAGCTTCAAGCCAGCGCCGCGCATGGCCCGAAAATGCCACCCCTGCCTTTCTACACCCGCCCCTAAACTACCGCCCGCCGCTATCCCGCAGAATCCGGAGCGCGGCTAGCATACGGTGCCACCATTCCGCCCAACTCGCCGGACGCAGTTGCCAGTGCAAGTACCGCACCGCGGCCTTCACGCTGACCACCGCTCGCCGCCGCCCCACCCACCCGCTCGCCCCTTCCTCATCTTTCTCATCCCTCATGCC
>JBOGKK010000103.1:0-4513 GCA_050745425.1 Terriglobales bacterium | reverse complement strand
GCGCATTTACGGGCGCCTGAACGGCGTGGATCTGGTGCTGGTGCCGCTGCTGGGCACAGGACTGGGCCAGCCGGTGAGCTGCATTGGGGCTTCCGCCAGCGGCGCGTGCCTGGGGCCGGGCGGGGTGGATCCCAACACAGCTTTCCGCATTGGCCCGGCAGCAGCTGCCGCCTTGGGCGAGAGTGGCAACGGTATGACCGCCCCCTTGGGTGCCAAGCCCACGACGACCCTGCCGCAACCCTATTTTCCTGGAGAAATCCAGAACGGAGTCGTGAATCCGTCGGCGGGGGCGGGCGAGTTTCTTGACCCCAACTTCCGGCCCAACCGTTCCGATGAGTTTGACCTGACCTTCCAGCGCCAACTCACCCCCAGCCTGACCACCATGGTGGGCTATGTGGGCCGCATCATCCGTAACGAGTATCAGGCTACGGATCTGAGCGCGGTGCCCTACATGCTGACTGCGGGCGGGCAGCAGTTCCAGACCGCCTTTGCGACGCTATTCAATCAGATCGCAGCCGACCCCAACGGTTTGAGCAAGGTCACGCAGTCGCCGTTTTTCACGGCGGCGCTGGGCGGCAACAACTCGGCCTTCTGCAAGGCTGCCGGGAACTGCGCGCTGGCGGTGGCTCAGCTTGAAGGTCCATCGAACCACGACAACATTGATCCGCAGTACGGCAACAACGTGTTCAGCATGTGGCAGGACATGCAAAACGATCCCTCCTGGACGCTGGGACGGGGTAACATGAGCGCCCAGACGACCTGCAGCGCAGCCACGACGGGCTGCCCGGCCGGAGGCGTGATCTCCGGCGGCGGGCAATTGACTGCCGTGTTCGACAACGACTCGGTGGGCTGGGGCAACTACAACTCGCTGGTGTGGACGGTGAACTTCCGCAACTTCCACGGCCTGACCGGCGGTTCGAACTTCACCTGGAGCCGCAACATGGGCACCGGGCAGGTGCAGCAGGCCAATAGCGAGTACACCGTAGCCGACCCGTTCAACATGCACGCCATGTACGGGCCGCAACCGAATGCTACGCCGCTCGCCTATAACGCCTACTTCGTATGGTCTCCGGGAGAAAAGGGTCAGAACACGTTCTGGCAGCACTTGACGCACGGCTGGTCGCTGGCGCCGATCATCACCTGGCAGCGGATCGGATCCAACTACTTTTCCAACTACGGCGGCGTATCGCAGGTGGTGGTTCCGGGGCAGTGCGCCTCGTTCGGGGAAGCCGACTGCAGCGCGGCCTACACGGATGAGGCGGCGATTCTGACCACCGGCTACACCGGGGGCAAAGGCATCGTGCGCGACTCGACATTTGGCCGGAGCAATCCCGCCAACCACCACGGCACCGGGATTAACCGGTTTGCGGACCCGGCGGCCGTTTTGGCCGAGTTCCGGCCCATCGTTCTGGGCCAGGACACCACGGCAGCAGAGGGCAACAACCTCCCCGGCCTGAGCCAGACCAACGTGGACTTCGCGGTGACCAAGAATTTGGCGTTGTCGGAGCGGTTCTCGACCACGCTCAATGCGCAGGCCACCAACCTGTTCAACCACTTCTCGGCCTCACCGCACTTCGACTATCTGAGCAGCACGACCACGTTCGGCGAAGTCACCGGGAGCTCACTAGGTGCGCGGCAGGTGGAGTTGGGCCTGCTGGTCAACTGGTAGGCGAGGCTAACCGTTAACCCAAAACGGCCCTCCGGTGCATCGGAGGGCCGTTTTGTTTTCTTCGCCACCCACCTGCAAGGGGGATAAACTACATCTCAGTATCTGACGTGTACTATGGCCGCGATTGCTCCCCAGACCACGATCGCTCAAAGCACAACCCCGGTAATGCGGCAGTATCTCGCCGCCAAGCGTCAGCATCCGGAAGCGCTGCTGCTGTTTCGTTTAGGGGATTTTTACGAGCTGTTCTACGAGGATGCGAAAACCGCAGCGGCGGCGCTCGACATTACCCTCACCAGCCGCGGCACCAATAAAGAAAAAGGCACGCCCATACCCATGTGCGGGGTACCCTGGCATGCGGCGGAATCCTATATCGCCAAGCTCATCCAACAGGGACACAAGGTGGCGCTCTGCGAGCAGATGCCGGCACCCGCCGCAGACGGTAGCAAAGCAGACACATTAATGCGGCGCGAGATTACGCGCGTTTTGACCCCGGGTACGGCCGCCTTTGCGGTTCCGGAGGCCGACAACCGGTTTCTGGCGGCGATCGTCCGTTCGCCCGACGGAGCGAGTGTGGGCTGGGCGGTGGTCGATGTCTCGACCGGCGAGTTTCGGGCGACGGAGTTTGCCGCCGACGCGGCGGCGGCGCGCCTGGCCGAAGAGATGGCGCAGTGGCGCCCGCGTGAAATTCTCTACGCCGCCAGCGACCTGCCGCTCTTTGAAGGGCAAAGGGCGGAGTCCGAGGCTGCACTCACGCCCCTGGAGCCTTATATTCTCGAAGCCAGCTTTGCGCATGGCGTGCTGGAGAGCCACTTTGGGGTTTTGTCGCTCGAAGGGTTTGGCCTCACGGCTCGGCCCTGGGCGGCTGCCGCCGCGGGCGCGATCGTGCACTATGTAAAGGAAACCCAGCGCAGCGCGTTGGCGCATATTGACCGCCTGGGCTATTACGAGCGCCAGCAGGGTCTGGTGATTGATGCCGTTTCGGCGCGCAACCTGGAACTAGTGGAGCCCCAATTTCAAGGGGCGGAGGCGACCACCTTGCGCTCTGTGCTCGATGCAACCGCCACCCCGATGGGCAAGCGCCTGCTGCGGCAGTGGATCCTGCGCCCGGCAGCGGATCTGGGCATCATCACAGCACGCCTGGATGCGGTGGCCGCGCTGGTCAGCGCCTGGAGTCTGGCGCAAACCCTGCGCACGACGCTGGCGGGCATTCAGGATCTCGAGCGCCTGCTGGCGCGCGTGGCGCTCGACACTGCGTTGCCGCGCGATATGCTGGCGCTGGGGGCATCGCTGGCACGTATTCCGATGCTGGCAGGGTCGGGGGCAGGGACTCCGGGGCGGGCCACGCGCTTGCGCGAACTGATCGCGGCCCTCGATCCGTGCGAGCGGCTGCACACCGCGATTACCGCACAAATCGTTGACACCCCGCCGGCGACGCTCGCCGAGGGCGGCTACATCCGCGCGGGTGTCGATCCAACCCTCGATGAACTGCGCCAGCTTGCCCACGGCGCCAAAGCCGCCATTGCTGCGATTGAAACTCGAGAGCGCGAACGGACGACCATTATTTCCTTAAAGGTCCGCTTTAACAACGTTTTTGGTTACTACATTGAGATTTCGAAAGCCAATCTCAAGCACGTTCCCCCCGACTACGAACGTAAGCAAACACTGGTCAACGCCGAGCGCTTCACGACGCCTGAGCTCAAAGATCTCGAGCGCAAAATTCTCTCTGCCGAAGAGCAAGCGCGCGCCCTTGAGCTTGACCTGTTCCTGTGTTTGCGCCGCCAGGCGGCCGAGCATGCCCGCCCCATCCGCCAAAATGCGGCGGCCATTGCCGAGCTGGATGTGCTGGCGAATTTCGCCCACCTGGCGCGCGAGCGCCACTACTGCCGTCCGCAGATGGCGGCGGCGGGGGGGATGGAGATACTGGAGGGCCGGCATGCGGTGATTGAGCGCGGCGGTGACGGTACGAGCGAGCCTTTTGTGCCCAACAGCCTGGCGCTCGATCCTGAAGCGCAGCGGTTGTTGCTGGTCACCGGTCCCAATATGGGGGGCAAGTCGACGTATCTGCGGCAGGCGGCGCTGATTGCGCTGATGGCGCATATGGGCAGTTTCGTGCCGGCGAGCTCGGCGCGGCTGCCGGTGATGGACCGGATTTTCACCCGCATTGGGGCGAGCGACAATCTGGCGCGGGGCCGGTCGACGTTCATGGTGGAGATGACCGAGGCGGCGGTGATTTTGAACCAGGCGACCGAGCGGAGTCTGGTGATTCTGGACGAGATTGGCCGCGGCACGGCAACCTATGATGGCCTGGCGCTGGCGTGGGCGATGGTGGAGTACCTGCACGACCACACCCGCGCGCTGACGCTGTTTGCGACGCACTACCACGAGCTCACATCGCTGGCGCAGGCGCTGCCGGCGCTGCGCAACGCCCAGGTCGCGGTGCGGGAGTCGCCGCAGGGCATCGTGTTTTTGCGCAAGGTCGAGGCGGGCGAGGCCAGCCGCAGCTATGGCATCGAGGTGGCACGGCTGGCGGGGCTGCCGCGGGCGGTGATCGAGCGCGCGCGCATCGTACTCGGCGAGCACGAGCGCGCTGCCGCCGCCAACGGTGCGTCCGCGGCCGCCATGCAGCTCACGCTGTTCACGCCGCAAGCCCAAAGGCTCGCTGATCGGTTGGCGGCGGTCGATCTCGATGCGCTGTCGCCGCTCGAAGCCCTGAACCTGCTGGCGGAGCTCAAGCACGGGCTTTGAAAGGGAGCAGGAACCAGGTTACAGGTACGAAGTCACCGGTCCCAGGCCGCGCCGCGCGCACCCTGCGCGTCGCCGGGGTCATGTCGGGCACCTCGGCTG
>JBOGKK010000102.1:0-36873 GCA_050745425.1 Terriglobales bacterium | reverse complement strand
CGTTGTATCTGGTCGACATGGCGCATTTTGCCGGCCTCGTCGCCGGCGGCGTCCATCCCAGTCCCGTGCCGCACGCGCACATCGTCACCACGACCACGCACAAGACGCTGCGCGGCCCGCGCGGAGGGCTGATTCTGGCGCGTGCGCAATACGAGAAGGAGATCAACCGCTCTGTTTTTCCCGGCTCGCAGGGCGGTCCGCTGGTGCATGTCATCGCCGCCAAAGCGGTCTGTCTGCACGAAGCCATGCAGCCGGAATTCCGAGCCTACGCGGCGCAGGTGATTGCCAACGCCAAGGCCCTCGCCGCGCAACTGCAACGCGAGGGCTTTCGCATCGTGTCCGGCGGCACCGATACGCACCTGATGCTGGTGGATGTATTCAGCCAGGGCATACGCGGCAAAGAAGCCGAGAACGCGCTCCACACCGCCAACATCACGGTGAACAAGAACGCAATTCCGTTTGATAAAAACCCGCCGCTGAACCCCAGCGGCATCCGGCTGGGCACGCCCGCACTGACCACACGCGGCATGGGCGAGGAGGAGATGCGCCAGGTCGGGAAATGGATTGCGCGCGCACTGCACCATCACCAGGAATTGGCGGTACTGGCGGAGATTCAAAAGCAGGTGCTCGAACTTGCCGATGCCTTTCCTCTTTACCCGGCACGGCGCGCCACGGCTGGACGTTCATAGAACCTGCAACGCAGGGCACGGTCAGGCATCCAATAATTAGATTGGAGGCTGCCGTGCTACGAAAGGCCAATAACATTGCCATTTTTGGGTACTTACTGCTGGGGCTGAGCCTGCTATGGGCGCAAACGCCCTATCAGTCAACGACGCAGTCAGTAAATCAGTCGATCAATGTTTCGCTGCAAAAGGAGTTCGCGAAGAAAAAGCAATGGTCGAACATCCAGGTCAGCGTCGATGACCAGATAGCCACGCTGTCGGGAACGGTGCCGAACCTGCGGGCCAAGCTGGACGCCGAGCAAAAGGCACGCCAAACCGACAAAGTAAACGGTGTGATCGATCGCATCCAGGTGGATACGGAGAGAGTACCCGACCAGCAACTGCAACGCGAGATTTCCGATCGGCTCGTTTACGACCGCATGGGGATGGGTCAGACTTTCAATTCACTGACTCTCAAAGTTCACAATGGCATGGTGACGGTTGGGGGCAGCGTGATTGGCTATGCCTCGCGCGACTCTGCCGTGGATATCATTGTCGCGACCAAGGGTGTCAAGGGCATCGTGGACAACGTCCAGGTCGATCCGGTGTCGCCCAACGACGATCGCATCCGCATGGCGGCGGCGCGCGCGATATACGGCAACCCGCAGTTCACGCGGTACCGGAACAATCCTGCCCATCCCATTCGCATTGTGGTCAAGAACGGCCGCGTCACGCTTGAGGGGGTGGTTGACTCGCAGGTGGATAAATCCGCTGCTGGCGCCGCCGTGCGCTCCCTCGCGGGGGTATTTGGCGTCAAAAACGAGCTGGTGGTCGCCTCAGGACAGTAGGGCCAGAAACTCGGCAAGGGCGCGAATACCGCCCTGGAAATTGGCCACAGTTATTTTCTCGTTGGGGCTGTGCAGGCCATCATCGGGCAGACCAAAGCCCATCATTACGGTAGGCACTTTGAGTTCCTGCTGCAACAACCCCACGATCGGGATCGAACCTCCCGAGCGCGCAAAGACCGGCTCGGCGCCAAAGGTGGAGCGCAGGGCGGCGGTGGCGGCGCGAATGAATCGATTGTCAGTACCGACCACGACGGGATCGCCAGCACTGAGCAGCTTGACCTGGGTGCGATAGCCAGGCGGGGTCAGGTCCAGAACGGCTTGTTGGAAGCGCTCGAAGATTTCTGCCGCCCGCTGATCCTGCACCAGGCGCATGCTGATTTTGGCGCTGGCGCGGGCGGGAATCACCGTCTTGGAACCGGCTCCGGTAAAGCCGCCGGGCATGCCATGAATATCGAGCGTGGGCCGAGCCCAGATGCGCTCCAGCACCGAGAATTGTGGCTCGCCGGTCAGCGCCGATGAACCCACCTCGTTTTCCCGGAAGGCATTCTCATCAAACGGCAGGCGCTGCCATGCCGCCCGTTCGGCGGCGCTGGGCGGCTGCACGCGATCGTAAAAACCCGGGATGAGGATTTTGCCCTGGGGCGATTTCAGGCCGGCGATGATGCGCGCCAGCGCCTCGAACGGGTTGGGCGCCGCGCCGCCGTAGATGCCGGAGTGCAAATCGCGGCTGGGACCGGTCACTTCCACTTCCGTATACACCATCCCACGCAGGCCGACCTCAAGGGAGGGCACGCCGGATGCGAAGAATGCGGTATCGCTGACGACACCACAATCGCAGGCCAGCGCGGCATGATGGCGGCGGAGGTAAAATTCCACACCTTCGCCGCCAACTTCCTCTTCGCCTTCGATCAAAAATTTCAGGTTGACCGGCAGCTTGCCTTCCGCCTGCATCCAAGCCTGTGCGGCTTTGATTTGGGCGAACACCTGGCCCTTGTCGTCGGCAGCGCCGCGAGCATAGAGATTGCCGTCGCGCAGCGTGGGCTCGAAAGGAGGAGTAAGCCATTCGTCCAGCGGATCTGGAGGTTGTACATCGTAATGCCCGTAGAACAACAGCGTGGGCGCGTCCGGCGCGTGCAGCCAGTCAGCGTAGAGCAGCGGTGCGCCCTGCGGCCGCTCGGGAGCCAGCAATCGCTGCACGTGCTCCAAGCCCATAGTCCGCATCTGGGCGGCCAGGAAGGCATGGGCGCGCTCCATATCAGGACGGTGTTCGGGCAATGTACTCACACTCGGAATACGGAGCAACTGCTGCAACTCATCCAGAAAACGATCGGCATTCGTTTCGATGTACGCGGCCACGGCCGGAGTAATGGAAGCCATGCCACCAGAATATAGCAACGTGCTCGTGCTGGCCGCGCATGCCGACGACGAGACGATTGGCGCGTTCGGCTACCTGTACGGCAGGCGCGGCGCCCTCACGCTGGCATTTTTAACCGATGGGGCTCCGCACGCCCGTTGGCGGCCGTCAGGATTCAGCCGGAGGGAATATCGGAGTATACGGCGCGCTGAGGCTCGCGCTGTCTGGCACGAAGTTGATCCGGGTGCGCGCCTCTGGTTCGCTCCGTTTGCCGACCAACAGTTGGCCTTCCGGCTGCAGGAGGCGGCAACGTGGCTGCGGCCGCTTGCCGACGAGCTGCGGCCCGACCTGATTCTGGCGCCCGCTTTTGAGGGCGGCCATCCTGACCACGACGCCGCCAACCTGCTGGCCTGCGCGCTCGGGCGCGAACTGCACACGGCGGTGAGCGAGTACGCCTTGTACACTGCACATCAGGGTCAAATCTGCCGCCAGCAGTTCCCTGCCGAGCCGCAATGGAGACGGCGGCTGCGGCCAGCGGCTGCGGCAGCGAAACGGGCGGCGCTCAACGGCTACGGTTCGCAAGCGCGAACGCTGGCCGACGTTTCGGCCGAACATGAAGCCCTGCGGCCGCTCCCGCGGCACGACTACGGCCGCCCGGCGCTCAGCGAGCGCGCCGTGTACGAGCTTTGGGGCTGGCCCTGGAGCGCCGTCGATATGGCGCGCCAGTTCGCTGCGTATGTGAACGGCAGCGTGACCGCATGCGGGTTTTGATGCTCACCTATCCCGGCACGCCGGTCGGCCCCGCCGCATGCGGCGGCACCGAGCAGATGGCATACCTGCTCTTGCGGGCCTGGTCACAGGATGCGGAACTCAGGGTGAGTTGGGTGGGCGCGCGGGGCAGCGTGCGTCTGCCCAAGGTTGATTTCGCGGCCTGGGAAAGCCTGTCCGGCGGCCAACTCCCGGCGGGCGATTGGGAGCTGATCCACAACAATGGCGCCTTTGCGGTGCGGGCCACGCCCGCGCCCACACCGACTCTGTTTACGCTGCATCTGGCGCGCTCGCTCTATCCGCCGGCGTTGTTGGAGCAACGAGCCGCGAACCTGCACTTGCAGTGCGTCAGCCAGACGCAAGCGCGGCTCTATGGCGACGCCGCCTGCTGCGGCTATATCGGCAACGGCGTGGATCTGGCGCAGTTCGCAGCCCGCCGGCACATCGCAGCGCGCGACGCACCGCTGCTGTATCTGGGACGGATCTGCCCGGAAAAGGGTCCGCATGCCGCCATCGCCGCCGCGCGGCAGGCCAAGCGGCGATTGTGGCTGGTGGGCGCGGTCGCACCGTTTCCTACCCATCAGGAATATTTCGCCCGCAAAATTGCTCCGCAACTGGATGGCGACAGGCGCTGGCTGCCGCCGCCGAGTCTGCAAGGTAAACGCAGCCTGCTCGCCGCAGCCGCTGCCGTGCTGGTTCCTTCGCGCATCGCCGAGGCGAGCTCGATCGTGGCCATGGAAGCGGCCGCTTCCGGCGTGCCGGTGCTGGCCACGCGCGCCGGTGCGCTGCCGGAAATTGTCGCCGATGGGGAGACCGGGTTTCTGGGCAGCACAGAAGAATTCCCGGCGTTGGTGGACCGTCTGGGCAGCCTCCATCCGCAGGCGTGCCGCCGGCGCGCCGAGCGCCTCTTCTCGTCCGAACGCATGATCGCCGGTTATCGCGCCTTGTACCACCGGCTCTGCCGCGCAGAAGCAGCCGGTAGCCTGCAACCTGTACGCTGTAACCTGTAAGCTGTGAACTCTCTGCGTGTGGTTCTGGTGCGCGTGCGCAATCCGCTCAACATTGGTGCGGCGGCGCGGGCGATGGCAAATTTCGGCTGCGGCGATCTGGTGCTCGTCGAACCTTACAGCGAGGCCTGGAAAACGGCACGCTCGGCGCGCGCCGGCGTAGCGGTTCTCGATCATGCGCGTTGCGTCGGCACTCTCGCCGAAGCCCTGAGCGAATGCGATGCAGTGGTTGGCACCACGGACGGCGGCGCCCGCGTGCCGGAGCTGCCGCTGGAAGACTGGCGCGCCGTCGCTGCATCGCTTCCCGGCACTGGCGCGGCGCTGCTGTTTGGCGATGAAAAGTCTGGCCTGAACGTGGACGAGATCAGCCATTGCAACCGCCTGGCGCGCATTCCGACCCAGCACGGCGCCCCGTCGATGAATCTGGGGCAGGCGGTTGCGGTTTGCCTATACGAGTTGGCCCGCGCCGAGCGCCCGCTGCCCCGTCCGCCAACCCCGGCAGCGGCGATCGGCGTCAGCGAGCGCGAGCGGCTGCTGGACACCTGGTACCCGCTGCTGGAAGGGCTGGGAGCGGTCAAACCCGGCCACAGCGCCAGCCAGCACCGGCTGCTGCGCGAGATGCTCACACGCTGGCGCTGCCGCCCTGCCGACGAACGGCGCCTGCTCGGGCTGGCCCGGCAAGTCCGAAATCGGCTGACAGACGGCTAACCAATGCGGCGCACCCGCGTCTATAGCGACTGTATGACGACCGTGGTGGCTGAGCCGATCACCAGCGAGTTCCCGGTGCCCGCGCCGGCCGCGTGGCCTCCTGCCTGGAATGAGGAGAGTTTTCGCCTGGTGGTCGAGACCCACAGCGGCCGGCTGTTCTCGCTGGCTTATCGCATGACCGGAAACGCCCATGACGCAGAGGATCTCGTGCAGGAAAGCTTCTTGCGCGCCTACCGCAGCCGCGGCCACTTTGCCGCGCGCGCCAGCGTGTCGACCTGGCTGTGCCGCATTTGCACGAATGCCACGCTCGACCATTTGCGCCGCCACAAAACGCATCCGCAGGCCATAGCAGAACCCGCCGAAGGGCCGTCCTGGGTGGAGCGCATGCCCGCCCAGGATGCGTCTCCGGAGCGCCTGCTCCGCAGCCGCGAGATGAACCTTCGTATTCGCGCCGCGCTGGCAGCCCTCAGCCCCAAAGAACGAGCCGCTTTTGTCCTGCGCCATTACGAAGGGCTCTCGATTGAAGAGATTGGCGCCGCGCTGGGCTTGCGCCCGGCAGCCACCAAAAACACGATTTTTCGCGGTGTGCGCAAACTGCGCACCGCGTTGCAGGGACTATGAAGCACCTGAGCGAAAAAGAACTGGCCGCCCACGCCATGGGCCACGCCAGTGCCCATGCCAAGATGGACACGGCGCAGCATCTCGCCGCCTGCGCCGCCTGCCAGCAGGAGCTCGACGCCTGGCGGCAGGTACTCGCCCGCGCCAGCGCGCTACCGGTTCCGCCTGCGCCCGATGCCGCACAGGTGTGGCAGCGGGTGTGGCAGCAAGCAGCGCCGCGCGCGCCGCAACCGCGCCGGCGCCCTTCCTGGGGCCCTTCCTGGCGACAGGGGGCCATCGCTGCGGCGGCCGGCGTGGCGGTGGCCGCCACACTCTGGCTGGCACGGCCGCACCCGGCCGCTCCGCAGCGCGCCACCGCCATGGTCCACGCTGCTGCCAGGCCTTCTCCGGTCTTGCGCTATGTCGTCGCCGGCCACCTCGACCGCACGCAAGCGCTTCTGGTTGAGCTGGCACATGCCAACGAAATGCCGGGGCCGGCGATCAGCCTGTCTCTGGAAAAAACGAGCGCACGCAATCTGCTGAACGCTAATCAGCTCTATCGCCAGAGCGCTTCACTGCAAGGCGATGCCATGATGGCACACGTATTGAGCGCGCTCGAACCAGCACTGCTGGAGATTGCCCACAGTCCGCGTGAAGTGCCACCGACGGCGTGGAGACAGATGCAACAGCGCATTGCCGCCAGCGGCGTGTTGTTCAAAGTGCGCGTGCTTGATCAAACCCTGCACGCGCAGAACGGAGCGTTATGAGATTCCCTCGCACCTTGCAGTACGCACTGCTCAGCCTGACGCTGGCCACCGCGGTAGCCGCACAAACCCCGGCGCCGGGCACGAAAGCCAAAGAGCAGGCGGACCAGCAATATCAAAAAGCCTTGAACGCCATCAACTCCGCCGACTGGAAAAACGCCGAATCGGAGATGAAAGCCGCGCGAAAAGCGATGGCGAAAGCCCAGAGCGGGCAGGTCAGCGGCGCCCTGTACTGGGAGGCCTACGCCGCTGCCCATCTGGGCGAGCGCACACAGGCGCTGGCCGCACTCGAAAAGCTACAGAGCCGAGGCCAGAGCAGCGGCTGGGAGGTGGACGCGGCCGCCCTGAAACTGCAGATCCTTTCCATGGAAGACCGCGTAGCGCCGCTGCCGCCCATACCGCCGGTGCCGCCCACGCCGCCCATGTCGGATGCGACAATCGTGTCGCCCCATGACGAGCTGCAGCTGCTGGCACTCAACGGCTTGATGAACACCGAGCCGGCCAAAGCGGTTCCTCTGCTGGAAAACGTCATCCATGGCCACGCCGATACGACCGTGAAGAACCGGGCGCTGTTCGTGCTCGCACAAAACAGCTCGCCCGCGGCGGTGACGGCTCTGGTGCAGATTGCCGGGAGCAACCCGGCGGCCAGCGTGCGCTCGCACGCGGTGCGCTATCTGGGCATGATGGGCGGCGCGGAAGGCGCTCAGGCGCTCGAACAGATTTACGCGCACTCGCACTCGGTGGCGACCCGGCGTGACATTCTGAGTGCCTACATGCTCGGCGGCGACACCCCGCAGATCATTGCCGCAGCAGAAACGGAAAAGAACCCGCAGCTCCGGACCGACGCTATTCGCGAACTGGGCATGACGGGCTCACCGCAGGCGCTGACAGCCCTGAAGGGCCTGTACGCTGGCGCGCGCGAGCGCAGCACCAGCGAGGCCGTCATTCAGGCTCTGTTTCTCCACAACAGCGCCACCGCGCTGGTTGCGCTCGCCCGCAAAGAGAAAGATCCGGGCCTGAAAGAAGACATCGTGCAGAAGCTTTCGATGATGAAAAACCCAACCGCTACTGCTTACCTGGAGGAGATTTTGAAGCAATGAGGAAGTACGCCTGCCTGACCGCAACCTGCGCTCTGGTTCTGCTCACGGCCGCCTCCGCGCAGCAGCCGCAGTTCCAGAACGCACAACTGAAAACCATCGCCGCCCACAACCTCGCCGCGCAACTCCAGGCGAGCGAAGGTGGCTCCAACTCGCTGTGGTGGGGCTATCGCGTGCAGGGCATGGCGGGGCAGCACTGGAATTGCGGCACCGTTTACCTCGACGGCGATCATGGCAATCACATCGAGGCGAGCCCGCAGTACAACCCAGAGCCGATCGCGATTCTGCTGCACATCGAGGACCACAGTGTGACGCGGGTGCGTGCGATCGGCGGGCAATGCCAACTCGACGCCGGCGGCTCGCCCGTTACCTGGCTCATCGGCGCCAGGTCCAGCCAAAGCGCAGCGCTGCTGTCGCGTTTGGCCAGCGCGCAAACCACCGGTGCGCTGGCGGCGCTTGCGCAAAGCGAGGGCCCGGACGCAGAGCAAGCTATGGAACGATTGGCGGCCGCCGCCGGCCCTGAGAAGGTGCGCGAGAAAGCAGTCTTCTGGCTGGGCTCGGCGCGCGGGCACGCCGGCTTTCTGGCGCTCCAGCGCCTCGCGCGTGCAGCCAATAACGTTTCCCTCGACCGCCGCATTGCCTTTGCCCTGAGCGTCAGCCCCGATCCAGGCGCGGTGGACGAGTTAATCCGTCAGGCCAAGCTCGACCCTTCCCCCCGGGTGCGAGAACAGGCATTGTTCTGGCTCGCGCAAAAGGCTGGCCGCAAAGCCATTGGCGCCATCAGCAGCGCGGTCGCCAATGATCCCGATACGAAAGTTAAGGAACGGGCGGTGTTCGCACTGAGCCAATTACCTGGCGGTCAGGGCGTGCCCAAGTTGATCCAGGTGGCCAAGACCAACTCGAATCTCGCCGTGCGCAAGCGCGCCATGTTCTGGCTGGGACAGTCAAAAGACCCTCGCGCTCTGGCCTTTTTCCAGCAGATTCTTGCACGCTAGACTAGCGTGTTTCCAGCGTGGTCGTGCCCGGCCTCGTAAGCTCCACCTGCTCGACATCGAGCACCGGCGCCTGGCTGCTGCCACTGCGCTTCCCGCGCGCCGTAACCCAGAGATGGTCGGCGCGGTGCGAGGCGCGAACTTCAGCCAGCACGCTCTGGCGTCCGTGGGCATCGAAGCGCACGAAGTGGCCGGAGGCATCCATCACGCCCACTGCGTTCTGCTTGCCGCACTTCAGCAGGCACGCGGCAGGATGCTCGGCCAATTTGGCGCCGTAGGAAGCCAGACAATGCGTATCGATCAGCCAGCCCGAGGTCGTGATCGCCTCGGCGCGGGTGCGGAAAAATCCGATGGCCGCCAGGATGATTACGGCCGCAACCGCCAACGCCGACCAGCGCCAGTGCCGCTGCGGCGCGCGAGCCAGCGCAGGCGAAGGCGCACGCAACGGCACCCGCGCCGGCCGCAGCTCGGCCGGCGCCAGCGGTTCATCAAGGCCGGTGGCGAGAGCGGCGTGCAGGCGCTCATGCACGCCCTCGGGCATGGCAAACAATGTTTCATCGCCCAGCCAGCGCACCGTGGCCTGCAGACTGGCGAGCAAGGCCTGGCAGCGGGCACAGGCGGCGGCGTGGGTGCTCATTTCCTGGGCGGCGGCCGGGTCGAGCTCACCATCCAGGAATTCCGAACTTCGCTCCACGAATTGCTGACAGGTGGTCGTCATACATTACTCCGGTACGGCTGCCGCATGGCAGCCGCCAAGCGGTCGCGCAACTGCAGGCGGGCGCGCAGCAGGCGCGTTTTCACATTGGCCACACTCAGGCCCAGCAGATCGGCTGTTTCCTGGGTGGACAGCAACTCGATATCGCGCAGCACCACCACCTCGCGGTAGCCTGCGGGGAGACGGTGCAACGCCTGGGCCAACAGCGCGGCGGCTTCTTCGCGTCCCAGCTTCTGCTCCGGGTTTTCGCGCCATTCGGCCACCTCGCGCGGCATCGCACCTTCGCTCGTCATCTGCGGCTCGTCGAGCGATTCCCAGAGATGGCCGTGGTTCTTGCGCAGCTTCATGCGTGCGGTATTGAGCACGATCTGGGTGAGCCAGGTCTGAAACTTGGCATCGCCGCGGAACTGATCCAAATGCTCGAAGGCACGTAGAAAGGTCTCCTGAACCACGTCTTCGGCGTCCGCTGAATTGCCACAAATGCCCAGAGCCGTGCGGAACAATCGCCGTTCGTAGCGCAGCACCAAGGCATCGAACGCCCCACGGTCGCCAGCACAGCTTTGCCGTACCAGAACCCAATCTTGATCGGCTGCGGCTACAGGTTCGGCCATGCACCATCCTAATACGATGTGCGGATGCGACAGGCGTTACAAATCCAGCGCAGGGTGCACACGGCCCCGGCAGGCGCCAAAGCCGATGCGGGGATAGCCAGTTCTGTGGCAATAGGCTTGGAGGGTGATTTCGTCGCCATCTTCAAGAAAGGTGCGGGTTTCGCCGCCGGGCAGTACCAGCGGCACACGGCCGGCGCTGGTGATTTCGAGCAGGCAGCCGCGCGCTTCCACCTCCGGCCCGGATACGGTCCCCGTGCCCAGAAGATCCCCGGGGCGAAGATTGCAGCCATTGACGGTATGGTGGGCCAGCATCTGCGCCGAGGTCCAATAGAGGTCACGCACGTTGCCACGGCTGATGCGCACTGGCGTTTTGTTGCGCTCACTTGCGAACCATACCTCGACTACCACATCAAGTGCGCCGCAGGTCCGGTCCTGCTCGTCATCCAGGTACGCGAGCGGCGCTGGGTCTCCCTCCGGACGCGGCGCGCGCGCAACCCGGAACGGTTCGAGGGCTTCGCGCGTCACCACCCACGGTGAAATCGAGGTCGCAAAATTCTTACCCAGAAACGGGCCCAGCGGTTGATACTCCCACCGCTGCAGGTCACGCGCCGACCAGTCATTGAGCAGGCAAAACCCGAAGATATGGCGGTCGGCTTCGGCCAGCGGCAGCGGGCGGCCCAACTCATTGCCAGCGCCGATCCAGATTCCCAGCTCCAGCTCATAGTCGAGTTGGCGGCTGGGGCCGACCTGTGGCGCTTCCCCCTCCGCTCCCGGACGTTGCCCCTGCGGCCGCCGCACCGACTGCGGGCTGGCCACGATCGACGAGCTGCGGCCATGGTAGCCCACCGGCACGTATTTGTAATTGGGCATGAGCGGATTGGCCGGGCGGAACAGCCGTCCGACGTTGGTGGCGTGATCGATGGAGGCGTAAAAATCGGTGTAATCGCCGATCGTGGCGGGTACCTGCATCGCTGCCCCCGCCTGCGGTACGAGCCAATGCGCAGCGCGATCCCGCTCGGCGGCATCGCCGGTGCTCAGCAACGCCTGCAGCCGGAGGCGCAGATCGTGCCCTGCCGCCGGACCGAGCGCCATGAGCGCATTGAGAACCGGTTGACGGCAAGCATCGCGCACGGACTCGGGCAGCGATGGCAAGGCACCGGTAACGGCCGCGGCATACAAATCAAGAATTTGGTCGCCGATCGCTACGCCGAGACGGACATCGCCGCTGGCCAGCCGGAAGGCTCCATAGGGCAGGTTGGCGAGCGGAAAATCACCGCCCGCAACTTGCGCCGAAGGGAGCCAGGATTCGGGGCTCACGACGCGCAGTGCTGATCGAACGCTTCGGTCAGCGCCTGGGCGATTTCCGGAGCGGAATGGCCCTCAATCTGCCGCCGTTCGAGCATGAACACCAGCTTGCCGTCTTTAAGCAGGCCCATGGCCGGCGAAGAGGGGCCAACGCCGGTGAAGTAGCCGCGGGCGCGTTCGGTGGCGTCAACATCCGCGCCCGCAAAAACGGTGATCGCGCGATCGGGGCGGGTTGCGTGCTGCAGCGCCAGCGCTATCCCAGGCCGCGCCTTGCCGGCCGCACAGCCACAGACTGAGTTCACCACCACCAGCGTGGTTCCCGGCTTTTGCGTAGCGGCATCGACAGCGGCCGGCGTGCGTGCCTCCTCGACACCCAGACGTGTCAGTTCTTCCCGCATGGGAGCAATCATGAATTCCGGATACATCGGCTACTCCTTTCGTGCAAACGGTTAATGAGGGTTCAAAAAATACATCAGCCATCCGCCGGCAATCGTTCCCCCGACGAACCAGGCGAAGGCGAGCAGTCCATAGCGCACCTGCTCACGCACTCCCTCGCGCATGGTGATACCAAACACAATCGAAGCAAAGAGTGCGAACAGAGCCACAACCGTGAGGTGCGAAAGGCTCATGCCGTTATTTTTTTCTCCCCAGCATAAGATCACGCGCATCCGCCGCCGCCAACAGGTTCAGCAGTCCGCCCGCAATCAGAAACATGGAACCGTAATTGCCCATCACCGTGTAGGCGTTGCCTCGTCCGCCGCCGGCGAGTTCGGTGAAAAAGTACAGGATGCCATTGCAGATGTCGCCGACCCAGCCCAGCACGTCGAGCGCATTGCGGGTATTGAAGCCGTAAATCCGGCCTTGCATGCCCAGTCCCAGACCGAACATCGCCACCACGGAAATCAGCACCAGGCCGCCGCGAACCCATTTCCGGCCCAGAAAGTACCCCAGCCCCGGAAACAGCCAGCCTAAAACCATGATCCACCATCCGCCGCGAACCGCCGGCGGCGTGGTCTTGTCATTTGTTTTCGCGGTGCTGGAGGCCATTCCTCGAACTCGAAACCTGCTTGTTCATATTCTCACGATTTCGCGCTGGATTGGCCCGGTCACCTGCGCTGCGTCCTCACCTACATGGATATTGATCTCCGTGCGCACCCCAAACGCCTCGCCGCGCGGACAGTAAATCCCCGGCTCGATCGTGAAGGCGTTGTGGGGGAGAATGCGCCGCACGTCGTGAGTTTCGAAGTCATCCATGTTGGCGCCGCTGGCGTGCACTTCCCGGCCCAGGGAGTGGCCGGTGCGGTGGACAAAAAAATCCCCCAGCCCTGCCGCCGTGATGACGGCGCGCACGGCCTGGTCGACTTCGTAGCCGCGCAGCGGACGCTGAGCCGCGATTGCGTCCTGCACCCGCCGGATACCGGCATCGCGGGCGGCGGCCGCGATCGCAAAGGTCCTGGCCATGGAGTCGGGAACTTTGTCCTCGCCCGGCCGCAGTACATACCCCATCCAGGTCACGTCGTAATAGGCGGTTCCCGGCTGCGCCATGCGCCCCCAAACGTCGAGCAGCAGCAGATCGCCTGCCTGAATGGGCGCTGAGTCGCGCGCTGCAGGCATATAGTGCGGATCGCCACCGTGCGCATTGACCGCGACAATGGGCGCTTCGGGGGCAATGCCGGCGGCCGCCATGCGCTCCAGAATCCATTGCTGCAGTTGGTATTCGTCCAGTCTCTGGCCCGCATCCAGCTTCTGCCGCACCAAAGCAAATGCAGCCGGAATGGTCTGGTCGATAATGCGACCGGCAGCGTGGTGCGAGTCCAGCATGGCTTGCGTCCAGGCCGCATCGAATTGCGCGATCAGATCGGCGGAGCTGACGATCGTGCAGCCCAGCGCCTGCAGTTGCTCGACCGTACCGGCATCCGCCAGCGAAATCGCCGGCAGAACGCAGCCGGGCGAATACTGCATCGCCAGTTTCGGGTGCGCGGGCAAACCCGAAAGCAGTTCGCGCAGCCCCGCTTCCAATTGCGACCACTGCGCGTATTCGCGGCGTTCGCCCGGCAGGCTGTCCAGCGAGCCGGCTTCGATGCGGTGCACCAGTTTGCGCGGCGCCCCCTGCGCCGGCACCAGGTAATACCAGCGCCGGGTGGCCATCGCCGCCGGCAGGTCCAGAATCCGGTAGGCGATGGGGTCGCGATGATGGTGATCGTAGATGAGCCAAGCGTCACAGCCCTGGGCGCGCAGGGCCGCCTGCATTGCTTCGAGGTGCATAGGGATTTAGATTACGCTGCCGGGCAAGTCATGATACTCTGTGTTGCAGAGGACTTTTTATAATGCACAACTCTACCTTAAACCTTCTCGCCGGACTGCTGAGCATCGGTCTGGCTGCCACCGCCCTCGCCCAAGCCCCGTATGCTGCCGCGCGGCGCTATCGCGACAGCGCCAATCTTTCCGCTCTCGAACAGCTCGCGCACACGGCCGCAGCGCGTGCGGCGCGGGCAAAAACAAGTGCCGCCTATGTCGAAACCGCGCAGCTCTATGCCTGGGCTACCGACGCTGCCCAAACCAAACCGGGCCATAGCGCGCTGAAACGCGATGCCGCCGCCGGCATGCAGGCCGCGCAAGAAGCCGTGAAACTGACGCCCAATTCGGCCGTTGCGCACGCACTGCTGGGCAGTCTGATGGGCGCGATGATTACGGCTGTGCCCAACGGCGGCATGATCTACGGCCAGCGCGCCGGCATGGAGTTGGCCAAGGCCCTGCAACTTGAACCCAACAACGTACAGGCGTTGACGGCACAGGGCATTTCCCTGCTCTATACGCCACCCGCCTTTGGCGGCGGAGCGGCAGCGGCGCTCAAGGATCTGAAGCGGGCGGCCGCACTGGCGCCCCGTGACGACACACCGCACCTGTGGCTGGCGCAGGTCTACGAGCAGCAGAAAAACTGGAGCGCAGCCCGGCAGCAAATCCAGACGGCGCTCAAGCTGGATCCACACCGGCTGTTTTCCCGCTACGTCGCGCAGCAGATCGCCAGCGCAGCCGCGAAAGGCTAGACGCCGATGAAACTACACCGGCGCGCACTCGAGGTTTTGGTGATGGCGAATCTGGCGTTGGGCCTGGGGGCGGCGATTGCGATCTTCAGCGTGGCCAACGCGCTGTTTTTCCGCCCCCTTCCTTATCCGGCGCCGCAGGAGTTGGTCGCGCCCGAGCATGCCGTCTATCCCAAGGGCTACTACGAAGCCCTGGAGCAGCGATTACGCGCTCTGCAGCTTGCCGCCTATGCACCGGGGGCGGCCATGAACCTGGAGCAGCACGGACGTCCGGTGAGCCTGCATGGAGCGGTCGTTTCCCCGAATTTCTTTACGGTACTCGGCGTCGCTCCTGCCCTGGGCACGGGCTTGGAGGCGGGTGAAGAGCAACCGGGCCGGAACGCGGTGGTGGTGATCAGCCACAAGCTCTGGCAACAGCGCTTCGGTGCCCGCCGCGATGTCGTGGGCCAGCAGATCTCGCTCGGCGGTATCGAACGCCGCATCGCCGCCGTCATGCCGGCCCGCTTCCGGTTCCCCTCGGTGGCCACGCAATTCTGGGTACCGCTGCGGGTTGATCCCGGCAACACGCAGGACTACTGGGAAACGTACGCCTTCCAGGCCGTCGGCCGTTTGCGGGCGGGCACCACGCTCGCCGCCGCGCGCGCGGATTTCAGCCGCGCGGCGGTTCCGGCGGTAGCCGAGTTTCCCTATCCGGTACCCGCCAGCTATGCTTCCACGTATCCGCTGGTGAGCCTGCGGCAATCGCTGTCTGGCAGCATGGCTGCGACGCTGCTGTTGCTGCTGGGCGCCACCGGACTGTTGTTGCTGATCGCATGCGCCAATGCCGCCATCCTGTTGCTCACGCAATTTTGCGGCGAGCGCCGCGACACTGCAGTGCGCCTGGCGCTCGGCTGCGGCCAGGCGCGCCTGCTGCGCCGGTTTCTCGCCCGATCGGTGCGCCTGGCGCTGATCGGCGGCGGCGGCGGACTGCTGATTGCCTTCTGGGCACTGCCGGTGCTGGCGCGGCTGCTCCCCTCGGCTGCGGCCGGGGCGGCGGCCATCCCGCTCGACTGGCGGGCGCTGGTGTTTGCCGCCGGCGTGTCCCTGGCCGCCGGCCTGGTAACCGGCCTGATCCCGGCGTGGCGCGGCAGCCGCGCGAATCTGGCCCGGGATGTCCGTGACGGCGTTGCAGCTCCCGAACCAGCCGGACGCCTGCCGCTACCCAGCCTGCTGCTGATCGGCGAAATCGCTCTGGCGCTGGTGGTGGTGATCGCCGGAGCACTGGTGGCGCAGAGCCTGAGGAACCTCACGCGCCAGGACCCCGGTTTTCGAGCCACCGGCGTCACCACCGTGCGCGTGCATCCGGCCGCCGCCTACTGTGCAGCCGCTGCGCGGTGCGCGGAGTTTTACCGGCAACTGCGCGCGCGCGCCGCCGCGCTGCCGGGCGTGCGCTCGGCCGCCGTCGTCAACAGCGTTCCGCTGGGCGGCATCCCTGAAATCGCCGCCGTCGTGTTTCAGGATCATCCCCTGCTGCCGGGCAAGCCGGTCGCGCTCATCTGGGCCGACATCGTTACCCCCGGCTATCGGGCGACAGCCGGGATTCCTTTATTGCAAGGCCGCGACTTCTCCGCCTCCGACGGCCCTCAATCCCAACCGGTCGCGCTCATCAGCGCCAGCCTGGCAGGCTCGCTCTGGCCCGGTCAAACGGCGCTCGGCAAAACCGTCACCACGCTCACCACCGGCATGCGCGCCTGGACGATCGTGGGCGTGGTCGAGGGCGTGCGCGAGTTTCAGCTCCAGGGCGACCCCGGCTTTTATCGCGGTGAGGTTTACTTCCCCCTGGCGCAAGCCATGGCCACGCCTCCGCTGGCAGGCTCGATGGCCACGATGACGCTGGTGTTGCGCTCGCCGGCGCCACCCACGGCGGCCACCCTGCGGCGCATGATTGTCGACCTCAACCCCGAAGCCGCTGCCGATCAACCCCGCACCCTGCGTGCAATTGTCTACGCCAGTGTTGCCGGCCCGCGCACCACGGCGTGGCTGTTCGGCTGGTTCGCCTTGCTGGCGCTGGCTATGGCCATGTTCGGTGTCTATGCCGTGATGGGAGAAGCCGTGGGGCAGCGCCACCGCGAGATGGGCGTGCGCCTGGCGCTGGGCGCTCGCCCTGCCGCGATCTTCCGGCTGGTGTTGTTCCGCGGCCTCGTCTGCGCCGCCGCCGGCATTGGCCTCGGCGCGGCGGCCGCCTGGCTGCTGTGCCGGCTGTTGCGCAACCTGCTGTTCGAGGTGTCTCCGGCTGATCCGGTTCTGTTCGCCGGCGCTGCCCTGCTGGTGCTGGCGGCAGCGATGCTGGCCTGCTGCGGGCCCGCCCGCCGCGCCAGCAGGGTCGATCCCGCCGCCGCTTTACGGGGAGAATGAGGGGCGCGCGCCGAACAGCGCCGTGCCCAGGCGCACCATGGTCGCGCCCTCTTCAATCGCCACACGATAGTCGTGCGACATCCCCATCGAAAGGTCCCAGCGCCCGGGCGCGGGCGTCAGCGCTGCCCGGATGCGTCCGCTCAGCTCGGCCAGTGCGCGAAAATACGGACGGGTGTTTTCCGGATCGGCAGCGGCCGGTGGCACCCCCATCACCCCGCTCAGGCGCACCTGCGGCAGCGCGCTCACCGCCTGCGCCAGCTCCAGCGCCTGCGCCGGCGCCACGCCGTGCTTCTGGGGCTCGCTGGCGATGTTGATTTCCATCAAAACGCGCAGCGGCCGCGGCGTCAGCCGGCTCAGGCGTTCCGCCAGCGCCAGCGAGTCCACCGTCTCGATGCAATCGAACAGGTCCAGCGCTCGCGCGGCCTTATTGCTTTGCAGCGGCCCCAGCAAATGCCACTCGATCGCGAGATCGGCGAGTGCCGCCTGCTTCGCCGCACGCTCCTGCACCCGGTTCTCGCCAAAGTGCCGCAACCCGCACGCATACGCCGCGCGTATCTCCTCCGGCGCGACCGTTTTGCTGACCGCCAGAAGCGTAACCTCGCCGGCCGCTCTGCCGCTGCGCGCGCAGGCGCCCGCAATCACCTCACGTGCGGCGGCAATCGCTTCCGGAATGGGATGGGCAGCCATCCTTAACAGCATAAACGCCGCAGGGCGGCGCGTGTGCGCAGGCGGGACGCTGTAAGCTGAAAGCTGCACCCTCATGCTCATGACCCCACCTGCGTTCATCACCTTTGAGGGCCTTGATGGCTGCGGCAAGAGCACGCAGATCGAACGTCTGGCGGCTCACCTGCGCGCACACGGAGAGCGCGTGGTCGTCACGCGCGAACCGGGCGGCACGAAGCTTGGCGAGCGCATCCGTGCGCTCGTGCTCGGCGAACACCCGGCGCCGGGGGCCGAGCTCGCCCTGATGTGCGCCTCGCGTGCGCAGTCGGTGGAGGAAATCATCCGGCCCGCGCTTACCGAGGGCGCCTGGGTGCTCGGCGACCGTTTTCACGACGCGACCGAGGCCTACCAGGGCGGCGGCCGCGGCTTTGAGCGCGAAGCGATCGCGGCGTTGCACCGCATTCTCTGCGGCGATCTCCAGCCCAACCTGACGCTGATTCTCGATCTCGATCCACAAGTGGCGCTGGCGCGCGCGCGCGGACTGGCCGCGGCCTCGCGCTTTGAAGCCGAAAGTGAGCTCTTCTTCGGGCGCGTCGCCGCGGCCTATCGCGGCCTGGCCGCGCGCGAGCCCCAGCGTTGCCGGCTCATTTCCGCCAGCGGGAGCATTGACCAGGTCGCCCAGCGCGTCCTCGAGGCGGTCGATCATGTGGAGTGATTTCATTGGCAATGCGGATGCCGTCACGCGCCTGCAACACCTGGCCGCCGCCACCGGCCGCGCGCGCCACGCCCAGCGCACGCTGGTGCTGGCCGGGCCCGAAGGCATCGGCAAAACAACGCTGGCGGTGAATCTGGGCATGGCCCTGAACTGCCAGTCGCCGCCTGAGCCCGGCGGCATCTGTGGCCTCTGTGCCAGTTGCCGCCAGACGGCGCCGGCCGCTTCCCTGCCGGAACGGATTACCGCGGCCACCACCTATCGCGCCGCCGAAGTAAAAAGCAGTGCGCGCCAGCAGGCGCCGTTGCGGGTGGCTCTGCATCCGGCGATCCATGTGTTTCCGCCCGATGGCGATTTTTTGACCATGGCGCAGGCGCGCGCCATCATTCACCAGGATCAGATACAGCCCGATGCCGGGCAGAGCTGGACGCTCATCGTCCCCGATTTTGACCGCACGCGCTGGGCCACGCAGGCGGCCCTGCTGAAAACCCTCGAGGAGCCATCGCCGGGGGTCGTCATCGTTCTGCTGGCGCGCAATCCCGCCGCGCTGCTGGGGACGGTGCGCTCGCGCGCGCTGGAAGTGCGCCTCGCGCCCGTTCCCCAGGACGAACTGGCGGGGGCGCTGATCGCGCGCGGCCAGCAGCCGGAAGCCGCCGGCCTGGCCGCCCGCCTGGCCCAGGGCTGTCCCGGCCGCGCGCTGCATCTCGATCTTGCCGTCTACCAGCGGCAGCGCAGCGAAGCGCTGCAACTGCTGCACCTGGGCGTTACCGGTGATTCCCTGACCACAGTGCTTCGCCTGAGTGAGTCAACCCGCGCCAATAAAGAAAAATTTGAATCGCTCCTCGAAATTCTCTATAGTGTGTTGCAAGATATCGTTTATCTCCAGGCGGACTTTCCCAACCGGGTAGGCAATGTGGATTGCCTGCACGAACTCAAGCCCTTGGCGCAACGTATCCAGCCCGCTCGCGTGCCGGATATGGTCGGGGGTCTGGACCGGCTCCTGGCGGCGGCACAGCGTAACAGCTTCCGGCCGCTGGGGCTGGCAAGCTGGGTGCTCGAACTGAAAACCGGCGGGCACTGAGACGGGAGCGGCCGGGTGGAGATGGGGGAGCCTACGCAGATGGCCTCGCTGAATGAAACCGACATCCGGCCTGCTTCGGGTCATGGTCCGGAATCTGAACTGGTCAGCAATCGCAAACTGATCCGTCCCTCGCTGGCCGATGTGCGCGGCCAACTGGCGCGGGCTGCCGCGGCTGCGCCCAGCGCCGCACCGCCGCGCCAGGCCAAAAAACCTGTCCCGCCGGATCAGACCAATGCCGAAAGCTTCTACTACCTCAAGCAGATGCAGTCCAAAACCGAAATGGTTTTGGTGCTGCGCGACGGCGAACGCATTCACGGCATCATCGAGTGGTACGACCGGCACTGCCTCAAGGTGCACCGCAACGGCGAACCCAATCTGCTGATCTACAAAGACACCATTAAATACATGTACAAGGCCGAAGACGAAACCCGCTGAGCCGCTCCCAGCTCACCGCCAGCCTGTACACTGTAACCTGATCCGTGTCGTTTCCTGTCTCGAACCCAGCGCCGGACTTTCCACCACGGCATCCGCCGCGCCCCATGCGGCGCGGTGTGGCGCTGTTGCCCTCACTGTTTACGGTGGCCAATCTGGGCATGGGGTGGTACGCCATCCAGCAATCGATTCTGGCGTTGCAATCGCCGGCGCCGGCCGGTCTTCTCGACACTGCGGCCAAAGCCATTGGCTGGGCGATTTTGCTCGACGGCCTGGATGGCCGCATCGCGCGCATGGCCAACGCCTCGAGTTCGTTTGGCCGCGAATTTGATTCCCTCGCCGACGTCATCAGCTTTGGGGTGGCGCCGGCGATTCTCGCCTACGTCTGGGGCTTGCGCTTTATCGTCGCCACTCACGCCGCCAGCATCGGCCTCAATCGCGCCGCACAGATCATCGCGTTCCTGTTTGTGGTCGCCGGCGCCGCCCGTCTGGCCCGCTTCAACATTGATAGCGACTCCGAAGCACGGCGCACGCCATCGAATCCCGGCAGACCCGGCAAGAAATACTTTGTCGGCATGCCGATTCCCGCCGCGGCTGGCACCATCGCGGCCGTAGTTCACTTTTTTGCCTCCCCGGAGTTCCTCTTTGAAGGCGTCAATCACTCGCCCATTCTGGGCGGATTATGGCTGCTTCTCGTGCTGGCGCTGGGATGGCTGATGGTCAGCACCTGGCGCTTTTACAGTTTCAAGGACATCGATCTGGGGCGGCGACACCCCTACGTGACCATGGTCGCTATTGCCGCGCTGTTTGCCGGCCTCTGGTACTACTCCGAAGTCGTACTGCTGGCGGTGGTGATCCTGTATTCGGGAACCGCGGTTTATTGGCGGGCCTCGCACCTCCTTCATCCCCGCCGGACACGCGCTGCAAGTTGAACTATGGCCCCCTACCGCATAGCCATCCAAGGCGCCCAGACGCTGCTCGGTAAGGAATTGCACACCGCCCTGGACGAGCGCCACTTCCCGGTTTTCAGCCCGAAACTCCTCGAGGCGCCGCACCACGCTGTTACCGCAGAGCACACGCTCGCCGAGTTTGGCGGTGAAGCCGCCGTGCTGGAACCATGCACCGCGGAAACTCTGGCGGAAGTCGAGCTGTGCTTTCTGGCGGGCACCGCGACGGAGGCGCGAGACATGGCGGAGATAGCGCCCAAGAGCACGCTCCTGGTGGATTTGACCGGAGGGCTTGCAGGCCGCGAGTCCAGCGTTGTCGCGGGCCTGGAAGCCGAGGCCGCGGCCTCGCGCCCGCCACTCATCGTGGTGGCGCATCCGGCGGCGCAAGCGCTGGCGCATGTGCTCGATCGCCTCCAGAGCGCGGGAGTGATTCAAACCGCGGCGGCGACGGTATTCGAGCCGGCGAGCCAGCGCGGCTGGGCTGGTATTCAGGAATTGCAACAGCAGTCAACCCGGCTGCTGAGCCTGCAAGGGCTGCCCGAAGACGTGTTCGGCTGCCAGGTGGCGTTCGACTTGCGCCCGCGCCTGGGCGCGCAGGCGGATCCGGGCCTGGGCGCGGTGCGCCGGCGCATTGCCGCAGAGCTCCAGGCGCTCGGCGTGAAATCGCTGCCCGCTGTGTCGGTGTTGCAGGCGCCCGTATTCCATGGCAGCCTGCTGTCGCTCTACGTCTGCTTCCGATCCCCGGTCGCGCAGGATGCGGTGCTGGCCGCGCTCGCCAGTTCCTGGCTGGCGCCCAGCACCGACTATCCTGATGCGATCAGCGCTGCCGGCGCCGATCGCATTGCTTTGGGCCCGATTCGCAGCGATCCCGCCGGCGGTTATTGGCTCTGGGCGGCCGTCGACAACCTGCGCCGCACCGCCTTCAGCGCCGTTGATGCAGCCCTCGCCGCCCGGGCCGGTGCGCCATGAAGACTGGTCTCGCCAGCCCCATCGTATTCCTGCTGGCGGTTCTGGCTGCCGGCTGTGGCTACCACGTGGTCGGCGGCGGCGGAGCGCTACCGCCTACCACGCGCGTGCTGGCCGTCCTGCCCTTCACCAACAACACCCGTCAGCCTGGCCTCTCCCAATCCATCAGCGCCGCCGTGGCCCGCGAGTTTCAGAGCCGTACCCCCTACCGCGTGCAACCCACGCTGGCCGGCAGTGATGCCGCCGTTCATGGCGACCTGCGCAGCGTCACCGTCGATCCGATCACCTTCGATGCCACCAGTGGACGCGCAACCACGGTCGAAGTTGTGGTGCACGTGCAGGCGTGGGTGACAGCCGAGCCCTCCGGCAAAGAACTGTTCCGCAACAATGACATGGTCTTTCACGAGCAGTATCAAATCAGCACGGATGCACAGGATTTTTTTGAAGAGGACTCGACGGCATTGATGCGGCTCAGCACCGAAGTGGCGCACACCCTGGTGGCCGACATTCTGGAGGCGTTTTGAGCGCGGCCTTTCCGCTGGAACCGCTGCAGGCGGTGTATACCCTGGCCGGCGACGAGAGCTACGTCCGCAATCAATTCCGCCGCGCGCTTTGGGACTGCCTGCCCGAGTCGGCGCAAGCTTTCGGGTGGATGGAGGAAGACCTCGCCGAAACGCCGCTCGAAGCCATTCTCGACAGTGCGCGCAATCCCTCGCTCATGGCGCCGGTACAGGTATTCTGGCTGCGCAACGCCCGCGAGCTATTCGCCCGCGGCACGGCCAGCGGCGACGACAATGCACCGGCCGGCAAGAAAAAACACGGCGATTTTCCGGCCAATCTGGCCGCCTTTGCCGCGCAGGCGGGCGCACCGGCGAGCGCCGTTGTTGTCTTTGTCGCCGATCACCTTCACCTGCCGGCCGAACGCGCACGCATGGCGCTCGAGGACAAGTCACGCCTGCAACGCATCGAGACGACGCTCGGACAAGCCGGGCCGCTGATTGCCTGCGCCCAGCCCTCGCCTGTGCAAGCCGCCGCGCTGGCGCAACAGATGGCAGCCGGTCAAGGCTGCACGTTGACGCGCGAACAGGCGCGGCGGCTGGCCGAGTTGTGCGACTCCAGCCTCGAGCTCGTGCAGCGCGAAGTGGAAAAGCTGGCGATCTATACCGGCAATGGCGCCGTCACCGATGCGGCGTTGACCGCATTAGCCGCTGGCAGCGCCACCGCCTCGGCCTATGAGTTGGCGGAGCGCATTGCCGAAGGTAAGCGCGCGGCCGCACTGCTCAGCCTCCATCGCTGGCTCCGCGACGAAGGTTCTTCCGGAGCCATCGGCTTGATTTTTCAACTCAGCCGCGCCTTCTCGATGGCCTTGATCGTCCGGCAGGAGCGCGTACGCGACCGCAGCAGCCTGTACCGCGTTTTGCCCGAAGGCCTGCGGCCACCCGGGTTCGCCGCGGACACGGTCCTGGGTATCGCGCAGCGCATGAGCGAAGCGCGCCTGCGGCGGGCCATCCCCGAGCTGCACCGCACCGATGTGGCGCTGCGCTCCTCACCTCCCTCGATTGCGCTGGTTCTGGAGCAGACCGTTACTGCGATGAGCCGCCCGTAGGCACGGGCGCCAGCTGCAGCGTGTGCGCAGCGTGCGCGGCCACCGCCGCAGGCGAAAACCACAGCGGCAGTCCACGCCCGGCCAAATACGGCTCCCATTGATCGCGATAGTGCGGGTTGAACGGCAGGCCTGATTCCCCCGCCACCAGCGTGAGGGTGGAGTTGTCCCAGTGGGCCACATCGGCAATGAACCGCATGCTCGGCCCCAATTCCACCGGATTGCCCAGGCTGGGATTTCGCGCCTGCTTCACCGTCAACGGGCTGCCGTTGATTGCGATCGGACCCAGATCGGCATAACGACGCGCGTACGGAACATGCGAAAACACCGGATGCAGAATGCTGAGGGTCTCATAGCGGCCCCAGTTGGACTTTTCAGGCGCCAACGCGCCGCCTGCGACCACTTGCGCCAGGCAGTGCAGCAGAAACTCGTTCCAGGTGGCGAACGCCTGCGGCAGCCATTGCGGCGGTTGCTTGCGGACCAGCCATTGTTCAAATACCGGCGCCTCGCTCCATTTGTATTGCGCCGCCAGGGCAGTGCCGCCCCTGGCAGCGATCACTGCGTGCAGCATCTTCTTGCGCGTGAAGAAGGCAAGCGCCGGCGCCGTGCTCTCGTGTTCCATGTCCCCGCGGAAACCGCGCAGCAGGTTGAGCGCCCGCTCCACACCTGGAAGCAGTGTTTTCCCGCTCACCTCGGCGGCTCGTCCGGCGGTCACCAGCGCCGCCGCAAAGTCGCGGTCCTGCTCGGAAACCGTATCCATCTGCACCCGCCCCAGCTCGCCCGCGCTCCATCTCTTCTGGCTGGCCAGCAGCTCATAAATGCGGCGGGTGCGGTTGGGCGCGTCCCAGTCGGTTGAAATGGTGTGCGGATACCCGTCCGGCGTGACCCTGCTGTTGGCGGTCGCCAGTAAGCCGCTGGCCGGATCCAGCACGCGTGGCAGATCCGAAAACGGAATCCAGCCGCGCCATTGCCAGGCGAGCTGATCGCCAGGTACGGGCACTGAGCCGTCAAAACCGTGGCGCTCGGGCACGCGGCCGGCAAGCTGATAGCCGATATGTCCGGAAGAGTCGGCGTACACAAAATTCTGAGCCGGGCCGGCAAACTGCGCCAGTGCGTGCTCGAACTCGCGCCAGTCCTGCGCTTCATCGATCGCCAGAAAGACATGAACGGCTTGCAGCGCGCCGGGTGCATACATCGACCAGGCCAGCGCCAACGGTCCTCCGGCATCATGCGCGATCACGGGCCCCTGCGGCGCGACCGCGATGTCGAGCGGCACCGGGGGGGCATCCTTGACCGCGATGCTTTCGTGCCAGTGCTGCAGCGGTTCCCAGCCCCGCGGCGTGCGCACATTGCCTTTACCGTCGAGCGTAGCGCGATACAAATCCTGCACGTCGGCATCGGAGTTGGTGACGCCCCAGGCAATTTTGTCGTTGTGCCCGATGATCACGCCCGGTACGCCCGCAATCGCCACTCCCGCCACATGCACCTGGGGTGAGCGCAATTCCACGGCCCACCAAAGCCCCGGAACCTGATATTGCAGATGCGGATCATTGGCCAGCAGCGGCAGGCCCGAACTCGTGTGTGCGCCCGACAAGGCCCAATTGTTACTGCCGCCGCGCACGTCGACGGTCTGCGGTGGCGCCTCGAATACCGGCAGCAGGCTCGAGATCCGGCGCTGCGATGCCGGCAACTGCCGGGAGGGAGCCTGCGGCAGCGGCGCGCCCGGCGGGATGTCCCAGGGCGAGCGGTCCGGAAACAGCTCGCCGGCGAGCACCGGCCCCAGCTTCGCGGTAAAGGTCTCGCGAATCAACTTGTCTTTGTAATCCAATGCCAGTGTCTTGTACATGTAGGCGGCCAGCGCCAGCGTGTCGGCGGGCCGCCACCGCTCCGGGCGGTAATGCAACAGTTGAAAGGCAAGCGGTAAATGATTGTGCCGCTTAGCGATAAAGTCATTGACACCCTGCGCGAACGCATCCAGCAGCGCGGCTTCCTGCGGTTCCAGGTGCTGCGCTTCTTTGGCTACGGCGTGCGCCAGCCCCAGCTCCCGGTTCTCTTTGTCCAGCGGCACCGCAACCGCACCCAAGACTTCTGCCAACCGGCCCTCGCCCAATCGGCGCATGAGATCCATCTGCCAGAGCCGGTCCTGCGCCATGGCAAAACCCTGGGCCAGATAAAGGTCATGGATGTTTTGCGCATGGATGTGCGGCACGCCCAGTTCGTCGCGAACGATCGTGACCGGCGCTTCCAGGCCGGGCAGCGCCAGGTGACCATCGACCTGCGGCTGGTCGCCCCGCACATAGAAGTACAAAAAGCCAATTCCGGCCAGGCATACCAGCACGATGGCGCCGATCACTTCCAGTAAGATGCGCCGCCAGCGCGGACGGCGGGCCAGGTCCGGAGCGAGGCTCGGAGCAGAGGGCACACTACAGGCTAACAAAACCAGCCCGGCTGCCGCTCGCTGGCGGCTCCCGCCTGAGGCTTGTTTACCACGCGACGGGGGCGCATGGGAAAATGGAAGCAAATGATTCAGACGCTGTTTGGGCCGCCACCAAAAGCCAATATCTTTGAGCGCGTCGGCGAGAAAGTCGCTGGTGCGGTCGAAAAATCGCGTGACAATCTGAGGGCACAGGTCGGCGATATATTTCAGGGTAAAACCGAGCTCAGCCCCGAACTGCTGCGGCAGTTGGAGTCGACCCTGATCCAGGCCGACCTGGGCGCGCGCACGGCCGCCGAAATCGTCGGCCGGGTACGGGAGAAGTTTGAGCAGGATCGTGCCAAAGGCGCGGCGGTCAGCCCCGAAGCCGTGCGCGCTGCGATCAAGGCGGAACTGGTGAGGATATTTGACCGCACGGCGCGCCGCCCCAACGAAGCCGCCGGTCGCGGGCCCTTCGTGATCCTGCTGATTGGCGTCAACGGTGCCGGTAAAACCACCTCGATCGGCAAGCTGGCGCAACGATATAAGAACGAGGGCTTCAGTTCTCTGATCTGTGCCGGCGACACCTTCCGCGCGGCCGCCGGCCAACAGGTTGCCGTCTGGGCACAACGCGCCGGCGTCGAAATCGTGCAACAGAAACCGGGCGCCGACCCATCCGCAGTGCTGTTTGACGCGCTCAAGGCCGCCCAGGCGCGGGGCATGAATTACGTCCTGGTCGACACCGCCGGGCGCCTGCACACCAAGACCAACCTCATGCAGGAGCTCGCCAAGATGCATCGCACTGCCGGCAAGCTGGTGGAAGGAGCGCCGCACGAGACCCTGCTCGTGCTCGATGCCACCACCGGTCAGAACGGTTTGCAGCAGGCGCGCCAGTTCAGCGAGGCGGCGCCGTTGACCGGCCTCATCGTCACCAAGCTCGACGGCACCGCCCGCGGCGGCATTGTGGTGGCGATTGCCCGCGAGCTGGGCGTCCCGGTGCGCTATATCGGGGTGGGTGAGCGCGCTGAAGACCTCGTCCCCTTCGAGCCCGGCCAGTTCGTCGACGCCCTTTTGGGCAAAAATTAGGATCAAAATCGGCAACTCCGGCGTTATCATCCCGATGGTATGACAATGCGGAACATGTCGAGATCTTCCTGGTGGGCCATGGTGGCGGTCGGTTGCGCGGTGCTGGCGATGGGCGCGCTGCCCGGCAGCAACCCGGTGAATGCCAGTCCGGCGCAGGAGTTGATGAGCAAGCTGCACTGGCGCTTCGTCGGCCCCTGGGTCGGCGGACGCTCGGTCGCCGTCACCGGTGTGCCGCAACAGCCGAAGGTGTTCTACATGGGCGCGGTCGGCGGCGGCATCTGGAAAACCACCGACGCTGGCCAGCATTGGAAAAATCTCTCCGACGGCAAGCTGCCGGGCGACAGCGCCAGCATTGGCGCCATTGCCGTCGCGCCCTCGAACCCCAAGGTGATCTATGCCGGGACGGGTGAGTGCGACATCCGCAATGACGCGATCCCCGGCGATGGCATTTATAAGTCCGCCGACGGCGGCAAAACCTGGACCTACGCCGGTCTGCGCCAGACTCACACGACCTGCTCGCTCATCATTGACCCACAGAATCCCGACACCGTCTATGCGGCGTCGCTGGGCCAGGTGTTTGTGCCCAACTCCGAAGGCGGCATCTATAAAACCACCGACGGTGGCGCCACCTGGACCAAGCTCCTCAACGTCCCCGGCGCCGGCGCCATGCAACTGATCGCACAAGCCGGCCACCCCAACGTGCTCTTCGCCGCCATGTGGCAAGCGCAACGCATGCCCTGGGGATTGACCGACGGCGGCCCCGGCAGCGGCCTCTACAAAAGCACCGACGGCGGCGCCACCTGGAGCAACTTGATTCACAACCCCGGCATGCCGTCCGGAATCATCGGCAAGGTTGGAGTGAGCCTGACGGCTGCAGACCCGCAGCGCGTCTACGCCATGGTCGAGGCCAAGCACGGCGGCCTGTTCCGCTCCGAAGATGGCGGTGCCACCTGGAAGCGCGTCAATAAGAGCTGGAACCTGCGCGAACGCGCCTTCTACTACACCGCTGTTTTCGCCGATCCTAAAAACCCCGATCTCATCTATCTGCCTGAGGTGAGCCTCTTCAAGTCCACGGATGGCGGCAAAACGCTGTCGCACATGCATCCGCCGCATGGCGACAACCACGCCTTCTGGATCAACCCCGAGCATCCCAACATCTTCATCGAGGCCAACGACGGCGGCGCGACGGTTTCCACCGACTACGGCAAAACCTGGAGCAGCGAAGACAATCAGCCGACCGGTGAAATGTACCACGTCAACATCGACGACGAGTTCCCCTTCCACATCTACGGCGCACAGCAGGATGAAGGCGCCGCCGAAGCGCCCAGCGCCACGCCTGCCGGCGGCATCCCCGCCTCGGCCTGGAAAACCATATCCGGCGGCGAAAGCACGCGCGTCGTGCCACAGCCCGGCAGCCCCTGGATCAACTACGGCAGCGGCTACTTCGAACTCTTCACCGCGACCAACCGCCGCACTGGCGAGACCTGGGATGTGAGCCCGCAGCCGAATATGCACGATGGCGAAGCCGCCAACGCCATGCCTGACCGCTTTGGCTGGACCCATGCCATCACCTTCTCGCCCGTGAACCCCAAGCAGTTGCTGGTCGGCTCGCAGTACGTGCTCGAGAGCCTGGACTACGGCCGCACCTGGAAGCGCATCAGCCCCGACCTCACGCGCAACGACCCGGCGACGGAAGTACCCGCGGGCGGTCCGGTCACCCTCGACCAGACGGGCGCGGAAACCTACCCCGGTCTGCAAACCATCGCCGTTTCGCCGCGTGATGGCAACGAAATCTGGACCGGTTCCGACGACGGCCTCGCCCACATCACCCGCAATGGCGGCAAATCATGGCAGGACGTTACGCCGCTGCAGTTGCCCCAGCCCTCGTGGATCAGCTGCATTGAACCCTCCTCCACCAACGCCGGCACCGCGTTTTTGACCGCGCGGCGCTACATGTGGAATGATTTTCATCCTTACGTCTATGAGACGACCGACTACGGCAAAACCTGGACGCCACTCGTCAACGGCCTTGCCGGCAACCAGTATGTGTTCGACCTGCGACAGGACGCGGATGCCCCCAACCTGCTGTTTCTCGCTACCAGCACCACCGTCGCCGTCAGCCTGAATGGCGGCCAGCTCTGGCAGCCTCTGACGCTGAACCTACCTACGGTGCAGGTGCGCGATGTCCGCATCGCCCGCCAGCAAGGTCAAGTGGCCATTGCCACCCATGGCCGCGCCTTCTGGGTACTCGACAATCTTGCCTTGCTGGAGCAGATGAGCCGCCAAACGCCGCCCGCCTCGGGCGCCTACCTGTTTGCACCGCAACAGGCCTGGCTCAGTCCGGTGTATGGGGGTGGATTCCGCTCGCGCGCGGGCACGGGCCAGAATCCCCCGTTCGGGGCAACCGTGTTGTTCCGCGTGCCGCAAAGCTATGACGGCACCACGCCGGTCACATTGACGTTTGCCACGGCTGGCGGACAAACCATCCGCCAGTTCACGCTCCACCTTAAAACAAAGCAGCAGGCCAAAAAGCCAGCCAGCAACGCCAACCTCACCGCGGCGCAACGGCTCGCGCAGCGTGAACAGCGCCTGACTGCGATCACGCCCGGCATGAACCGCTTCCAATGGGATATGCAGTATCCCGGCGCCACGCCGGTCATCGGCGCCGGTTTCGAGCGCCCGGAAGGCGTAGGCGTCGAGTACAGCATGGCAGGCCCGGTTGTGACCCCCGGGAAATACACCGTAACCCTCACCTACGGAGGGCAGAGCCGGAAGCAGCCCTTCACGGTGGCGCTCGATCCGCGCCTCAGCGCCACCACCGCTGATCTGCAGGCGCAGTTGAAGCTGCAACTGCAGATTCACAACACCCTGAACACGCTTGATGAATTGCTCAACCCGGCCATCGCGATGAGTGCGCGCCTGGCAAAGGATCCTGGGGCAACACAGCGCACCGCTCTCGCCGGCCTCAATCAAGCGCTCAACACACTGGTCCAGCTCAAACTGCGCGGCGATGAGACGGATGCGGTCTTTGGCACCCGCCTGCATCTGCACCTGGCCTTCCTCGCCGGCGAAGTTGCCGAGGGCTACCACCGCCCCACGGCCGCCGAATACGCGGCCTATAAATACCTTGCCGGCAAGATCGCCGCCGGCGAAAAGGCTCTGCAGGCAGCGATGCAGGCTGCCGGAGGCTCGGCGACAAATTATTAATCTACGAAAGTGAAACCAGAGCGCGTGGCCAGCGTCTATAGCTTCGTGCGCCTTGGCGGGTTTGGAGTCCTTCCTCTCTTCTTGTAAGGTCCAAACCTTATGAACCGCCGTCGCGTTTTATCGTTAAGTGCGATGTTCGCTCTGCTCGGCGCCATCCTCGGTGCGCAGACGCCGCGGCCGCAGCCACGCATCCTGTCCGCCATCAACAACCTCCGCCGCCTGACTCTGCCCGGCTCGCTGCGGCCGCAGGCGCGCGCCGAATTCGATGCCGGCGCCATGCCAGCCAGCACGCGCCTGCAAGGCATCAGCCTGCACTTCAATCTCTCAGAGGCGCAACAAGCCGATCTGAGTTCTCTGCTTACCGCCCAGCAGAACCCGGCTTCGCCCCGGTACCACCAGTGGCTGACGCCCGATCAATTCGCGGCCCGCTTTGGCATGGCCAGCGCCGATCTGGCGAAAGTCGAAAGCTGGCTGCAACAGCAAGGTTTCACCATTGATTCGGTTGCGCGCAGCCGCACGAGGCTCCGCTTTTCCGGCACCGCCGCCCAGGTCGAAATCGCTTTTGCCGCACCCATGCACTATTTCCGGATCGCCGGCGTCCGGCATTTCGCGCCCGCCGCTGCTCTGTCCCTGCCCGCCGCCATCGAGCCCACCGTGCTCGCCGTCGGCAATCTGGACGATTTCCGTCCCCAGCCGCGACTTATCCCGCGCTCCCGTCTCGCCCCCATCCCGCACTTCACCTCCAGCCAAACCGGAGACGTTTTTCTAGCCCCCGGTGACATTGCGACCGCCTATGATCTGCTGCCGCTGTATGCCGCCGGCGACAACGGCGCCGGGCAGGCCATCGCGGTCACCGGTCAGTCCGCCATCGCCTTGAGCGACATTGAACATTTTCAGGAAGCCGCCGGTCTCCCGGTCAAGGATCCCTCGCTCATTCTCGTGCCCAACAGCGGCCCGGCCACGGTTTATTCGAGCGACGAAGTCGAGTCTGATCTCGACCTGGAGTGGGCCGGCGCCATCGCCCCCGGCGCGAGCCTCGATTTTATTTACGTTGGCAGCGATCAAAATCTGAGCGCGTTCGACGCGGTAAGTTTTGCGGTCAACCAGGACCTCGCTCCCATCATTACCACCAGCTATGGGCTGTGCGAAGCCGCCCAAAGCGCGCAGATAGCCTCGTTCGAAAGCACCCTGGAACAAGCCGCGACCCAAGGCCAAACGGTGATTGCCGCCAGCAGTGATGACGGCTCGACAGACTGCTCCGGCGTCAGCGGCATGACCAGCGCCCAGCAGGAGGCGCCGGCCGTGGACTTCCCCGCCAGCAGTCCTTATGTCACCGGCATCGGCGGAACCGAAATACCCAGAGCCGACCTGGTGACCGGCACCGGCTACTGGCAGGCCAGCTCCGGCAGCGATGTCATCAGCTCCGCACTCCAATACCTTCCCGAGACGGCTTGGAATGACGACAGCAGCGCCGCAGGCTTGAGCGCCAGCGGCGGCGGCGCCAGCACCGTGTTCGCCAAGCCCGCCTGGCAAACCGGTGTTTCCGGCATTCCTCCCGACGGCCTGCGCGACGTACCGGATCTCGCGTTGTATGCCTCATCCACCAGCCCCGGCTATCTTCTCTGCACGAGCGATACCAGTGCGTGGGGCAAAGGACAGCAGTCCAGTTGCACGAGCGGCTTCCGCGATAGCGCAACGGGAAACCTGACCGTCGCCGGCGGCACCAGCTTCGGCGCACCCATTTTTGCCGGCATGGTGGCGATCCTCAACCAGGACGCCGGCTACACCACCGGCCAGGGCACGATCAATCCCGAGCTCTATTCTCTGGCCGCCACCAGCAGCACCTATGCCGCGGCATTTCACGACGTGACCAGCGGCAATAATAATTGCACCGCCGGCCCGAGCTACTGCAGCAGCACTGCCGGATTCTCCGCCGGCGCCGGCTACGACCAGGTGACCGGCCTGGGATCGGTGGACCTGCACCAGTTGGCGCTGGCCTGGCCGGCAAATACGGGCGTGGCCCTGGTTCCGACCACCACCGCGGTCGCGGCATCGAGTGCCACCCCCAACGTGAATTCCAGCGTGACCTTCACCATCACCGTCAGCTCCAGCAGCGGAGGTTCGGCGCCCACCGGCACCGTCAAGCTTTCACTCGACGGCGCCGCCCTCGCTCCGCTCACGCTGACCGCAAACGCCACGGCGGCCTACACCACGACCTTCACCACGACCGGCGCGCACCAACTTCTGGCTTCCTACTCGGGCGATAGCACCTACGCCGCCTCCACCGGAGTAGCCACGGTGAACGCCGCCGCCGTAAGTTCAGGCACCGGTTCGTTTACCCTTAGCGCTTCACCGCTGACCGTGGCCTCCGGCGGTTCCGGGGCTTCGACCATTACCATCACCCCCGGCGGCGGGTACACCGGAACCGTCCTGCTGAACTATACGACGTCCAACCCCACGGCGCTGGCAAACCTCTGCTACGAGTTCACCAGTTCGAACAACAACGGCGAGGGCGTCGTGCCCGTGAGCGGAACCGCCGCAACCACCACCCAGCTCACGCTCGACGCCAACGCTGCCGACTGCAACGCCCATGCCCTTAGAAACGGTTCCGGAAAGCACCGGCTGGGTTTGCTGCTCGCGGGCCACGCATCGGGCTTCTCCGGCGGTAACCCCGGCAACCGCGGCATGCTCGCGATGACGCTCTTTGCCGCCATGCTGGCCTTTGCCGGTTGCCTGCTTCCAGGTGGCGACGGCCGCCGCCGGCGCCATCGCGTGCCCGCGGCCCTGGCGCTGGTGCTCGCCGCGGGCTTGCTGGCCGCCGGCTGCGGCGGCGGCGGCAGCAGCAATACCAGCACCGCTACGAACCCACCGGCGGGGACCTACACCATCACCGTAACCGGGCAAGACTCAACCACGCCCACCATCAGCGCCACCACCAACTTTACCTTCATCATTCAGTAGCGGGAGCGCAGGAGCAGGAGCCGCAGTTCGGTCATTTCCTCGATGCTGCTGCGCAGCCCCTCGCGCCCGAAGCCGGAGCCCTTGACCCCACCGTAGGGCATGGGATCCATGCGCCAGCTCGATACCTCGTTCAGCGCCACGGCGCCGACCTCCAGGTGCTCAAAGGCGCGCCAGGCAAGATTCAGGTCGCGCGTGAACACGCCCGCTTGCAAGCCATAGCGGCTGGCATTGGCTTCGCGCAGCGCCTCTTCAAAGCTATCGTAGGGGCGCAGCAGCATGACCGGCGCAAAGGCCTCTTCTTTCCAGAGAGCGGCTTCCTGCGGGACGTTTTCCAGAATCGTGGGCCAGATGAATCCGCCGTCGCGCTTCACACCCCAGGCCGCTTGCGCACCGCCCGCGAGCGCCTCCTGTATCCAGGTAAACGCGCGCGCAGCCGCTTCGTCAGTAATCATCGGACCGACATCGGTCGAGGCCTCGCGCGGGTCGCCCACGTGCAGCTGGGCCACTCGATCCAGCAGGCGCGCACGCAGATCGTGGTACACGCTGCGCTGCACCAGCACCCGCTGCACGGAAATGCAGCTTTGCCCGGCATAAGAAAACGCGCCTGCCACCAGCCGCTCCGCAGCCAGCTCCAGGTCGGCGTCGCTGTGTACGATATTGGCGGCATTGCCGCCCAGCTCGAGCACCACCTTCTTGCGCCCCGCCCGCGCTTTCAGCTCCCAGCCCACCGCGGCGCTGCCGGTAAACGAGACCATCGCGACCCGGCCATCCTCACAAAGATGCACCGCTGGCTCGGCTCCGCCCGACAGCACGTTGACGGCGCCCGCCGGCAGCTCCAGACCGAGCGCCATCTCGCCCAGCCGCAGGGCACATAGCGGTGCGCGCGGCGAGGCCTTGATGATGATGGGGTTGCCGCTGGCAATCGCCGGAGCCAGTTTGTGCAGCATCAGATTGAGCGGAAAATTGAAGGGCGTGATACCTACAATGATGCCGACCGGGAAGCGGCGGGAAATCGACCAGCGCCCTTCCCCACCCGGCGCGACATCGAGCGGGGCGACCGAACCGCCAATGCGCAACGCCTCTTCGGCGGCCGTACGCAGCGTCAGCAGTGCGCGTTTGACCTCCACGCGGGCGGCGCTGATGGGCTTGCCGGCTTCAGCAACCATCAGCTCCACCAGCTCATCCTGATTGGTGCGCACGGCGATTTCCAGCTCGCCCAGCGCCTGCGCCCTCCGCCAGCCCGGCAGTGCCGCCATGGGCGTGCGCGCCGCGGCAGCGGCTGCAATCGTCCGTTCCACCTCGAGGCCGGTTGCCGCGCCACACTCGCCCACCACGTCACCGCTGAAGGGCGAGCGCACCGGAACCACGTTTTCGGGCGAGACCATCTCGCCCCCGATCACAAATGGATAGAACCGCGCCATGCCTCCATTATCGGCGCTGTGTGTGCACATGGCAGATGGCGACGGCGAGTGCGTCGCTGGCGTCGAGGGAGTTGGGCGCCTCGCGCAAGCCCAGCAGCGAACACACCATGCGCTGCACCTGCATTTTTTCGGCGCGGCCATAGCCGGTCAGGGCACTTTTGATGGCCAGCGGCGTGTACTCCGCCACGGCAACCTCCCGCGCCGCCGCCGCCTGCATCACCACCCCGCGCACATGGCCCAGCTTGAGGGCCGAGCGCACGTTTTTGGCATAGAAGATGTCCTCAATCGCCACACAGTCGGGACCATGCTCGGCCAGCAGTTCGCTGATGCAGGTGTGAATCCGGTGCAGCTTGACGGCAAAACTTCCATCTCCGCGCAGCCGGATGGTGCCCGAGGTTACGGCGCGATGCTGATGGCCATCGCTGTCGATCAGGCCAAAGCCGGTGGCCTCGCTCCCACAGTCCACGCCCAGCACACGCATGCCGTAAGTATAGCGAGCCCCCAATTGACGTTGACTGGCACGGCCCCCGCGCCGGGCCGGCTACAGCGTTTGCAGGAGCGCGGCCAGCAGTGCCGCGCGCGGAGCGAGCGCGGTGATCACGACGTGCTCGTGATAGGTATGGGCGCCGGCGCCGACCGCGCCCAGGCCGTCGAGCGTGGGCACGCCGAGCGCGGCGGTGAAGCTGCCATCGCTGCCCCCGCCCGTTCCAGTTGATTCCAACGCGAGGCCGAGTTCTGTTCCCAACCGCTGAGCTTGCGTCGCCAGGCCCAGGCTCGCCGGCGTGGGCTCCATGGGGGGGCGGTTGAGACCGCCTTCAACGCTCAGGCGCACGCGCGCATCGCCGGGCTGGAGGGCGCGCAGGCGGCGGTCGAATTCGGCCAGATCGGCCGCCGTCCAGGCGCGCGCTTCGACATCCACCACGGCATTGGCGGCCACCACGTTCAGGCGTGAGCCGCCCGCGAAGAGGCCGGGGTTGATCGTCAGTCCCTTCGGCAAGTCGCTCCAGGCGGCAATTTCGACGACGCGCGCCGCCAGCTCGACAATGGCGCTGGCGCCGGCGCTGAAGTCCACGCCTGCGTGAGCCGCGCGGCCCTCGGCGGTGAGCTTGTAAACGGCAATACCCTTGCGCGCTACTTTGAGCTTGCCATCCTCATCCGCCGCCGGCTCCAGCACCAGGGCTGCACCCGCCCCGCGCGCGGCTGCTTCGGTCAGCGGGCGCGATCGGCGGCTGCCGGTTTCTTCCTCATACACCAGCAGAATATGCAACGGACGGCGCGGCGCAGCCCCCAGGGCAGCCAGCGCCCGCAGCGCGAACACGAGCTGTACGATGCCGCCCTTCATGTCATAAACGCCCGGACCCCAGAGCCGCTCCCCATCCTGGCGCACCGGCATGCGCGCCAGGGTGCCGGCGGCAAAGACGGTGTCGAGATGCCCCAGGATCACCACCGGCGCGGCGGCCGCATCCGCTCCCGGGGCGCTCAACTCGAGGGCGCAGTCATGCTCCGCCGCCTCGCAGCCAACCGCGGCGAATTGAGCGGCAACGGTGCGGGCAAACGCGCGCACGCGCTCCGGTTCGGTGGTGGGCGTTTCACAGCCCGCCCACGCGCCCAGGCAGTCGAGCATCTCCGCTTGCCGGACCGTCAGCCAGTCGAGCAATTGGGCGGGCGTAGCCATAGCCGCCATTGTAAAATGACTTTTGCCTACCATGCCCGAAAACATTGCAACCGCTGCGCCGCCTTCCCTGCCCATGGGGATTCCGGAAATCCAGCGCTGGCTGCCGCATCGCTTTCCTTTTCTTCTGTTGGATCGCATCGTGGCCTTCGAGCCGCACCAGCGCATCACCGCCATCAAGAACGTGACCGCCAACGAGCCGTTTTTTCAGGGACATTTTCCCGGCCACCCCATCATGCCCGGCGTGCTTGTGCTGGAAGCGCTGGCGCAGGCCGGTGCGCTCATGATCCTTTATGAAGACACCGTGCCCGGTCAGCACCTCATCTATTTCACCGGGGTCGATAGCGCCCGTTTCCGCCAGCCCGTCGTCCCCGGCGATCAACTGCGCCTGGAGGTTGAAGTGCTGCGCTTCCGCTCGACCGCCGGCCGCATGCAGGGCCGCGCGTTTGTGGGCGACAAGCTGGCGGCGGAGGGACTGCTCAGCTGTGCTGTCGTTCCGCGTCCCGCGCAGGCGGCTGGGGAATGATTTCCCCTCTGGCTGTAGTCAGCGAGCAGGCCCGCGTTCCGGCCTCGTGCGAGATTGGCCCGGGGTGCGTCATCGGCTCCGGCGTCGAACTGGGGGAAGGCTGCCGCCTGCGCGCCCACGTGGTGATCGACGGCCCCTGCCGCGTTGGCAGCGATAACGAGATCTATCCCTTCGTCACCATCGGCATGGCGCCGCAGGATTTGACCTACCAGGGCGAACCCACGCGCATTGAGATCGGCGATCACAACGTGATCCGCGAGTTTTGCAGCCTGCACCGCGGCACCCTCAAAGGTGGCGGCATCACGCGCCTCGGCAGC
>JBOGKK010000101.1:0-1530 GCA_050745425.1 Terriglobales bacterium | reverse complement strand
ACCTCGCGCTGATGGCGCTCGAAGCGCCCGGTGGGATTCGAGAGCGCGCCGCGACCTTTGAGCGGCTGCTGGTTCCTTTCGCGCGGGGGGGCCATGCCGGATACTGTACATCCATAAGGGGTATCTGCCTAGCTCCACTAGCCCATTATTCGCACCACCTGCAGCGGGTGGATCAGATTACTGTACGTCACAGGGTCTGTGGCGACGGCTTGCTGCAGGAGCCGGTAGAACAGCAGACCGCGAGAGCGAGAGCTGCGGCGGTTGAAGCGGAAGACGAACTCATCGAGATAGTCATCCAAGTGCCCCGGCTGTACCGCCCCATGATGCGTTCCGAGAATCCAGCGCTGCAGGAGCGAGGCGATGCGATGAACTCCCGGCAGCACCTCGTGAGCAGGCCGCGCCGAGCCCAGCAGAACCGTGGGCCGGTGTTCGTAACCGAGCTCAGCCAACGGAAGGTAGGCGGCCGACCCGTCGGTGTGTACACGCGCCCCTGGGGCAACGGAGTCCTGGACGAAGGGCAGCAGGTATTCCTGGGAGGCGCGTGCAAGGCGCCGCAGGCGGATGCGTCCGAAGCCCCTGGGATGGATTCTCTCGACCGCCACCGCCACCAGGGTCTGGGTCGTCTGGCTCTGCCGACCTGCCTTGGAAACAGGCACTTGGCGATCACGAATCGCCACATAGCTCTCATCGACCTCAACATCCCCGTTCAGGGGCGCTCGATCCGGCCGCACCATCGCCCGGCGCAATCGATGCAGCATCGCCCAGGCGGTCTCATAGCTGCCGATCCCCAGCACGCGCTGCAGACCCAGAGCGCTGACCCCTTGCTTCTGGTTGGTCACGTACCAGGCCGCCGCCAGCCACACCCTCAGCGGGGTGCGCGTCTTCTCGAAGATCGTCCCGACGGTGACCGAGGCTTGATAGCGGCAGTGCCGGCACATCAACCGCCCCCGGCTGGCTCGGTACGGCTCCCCGACCGCCCCGCACCTCGAACAGGTGTACCCCTGCGGCCACCGCAATCTTTCCAGGTACCGCCCGCAAGCCTCCTCGATCGCAAACCGGTCCATGAACTCACTCCAGGTTCGGGGATAATCCTCCTCGGCGATCGGCATGCGCTCGGTCGTGGCCATGGCGCGCATTTTGCCAGTAGTGGAGCTAGGCAGATACCCCTTCCATCTGTACAGCTTCAGCCCTTGCCGGAAGCCGACCCTCTCTCTGATCGTCGGTACTACCCCGGAAATCACTTGGTGAACCATGGGCGCTGCAGGGCGCTTTGGCGTGAAAGAAGGTCCGAACCGCGCAAAAGCACGCTGCCGCCGACACGGCGCCTTCTGACTGTAACACGCTCTCATTGAAATCAGAAGGGGCGCGGCATACACTGTTTGCCGCACCATTACCAAAGAACATGCAACATGAAACGGGGATGGAGGGGCTGCCGGTCGGGCGCACCGAACTGGCGTCGGGAGCTGAGTGTCTCTAAGTCGGCGGGGGGGCGCAATTGAACCCGCCTGATTTTAGTGCGAGCGCCGAATG
>JBOGKK010000100.1:0-17660 GCA_050745425.1 Terriglobales bacterium | reverse complement strand
CCATCAATCTCTTGTCGCGAAGGGACTCCGGCACGTCGCCGTTGACGATGCGAAGCGCCAAGCCTTCCGCGATCGCCGTCTTGCCGACGCCCGGTTCGCCGATCAGCACGGGATTGTTCTTGGTGCGGCGGCACAGGATCTGAATCACGCGTTCGATTTCATGCTGGCGGCCGACGAGCGGGTCGAGGGCGCCGTCGGCGGCGGCCTGGGTGAGGTCGCGGCTGAACTCGAGCAGCAGGGAAGATTCCTTGGGGCGGTTGCCGGCGCGGTCCTGGGCGGTGCGCGCCAGCTCTTCGCGCACCTGCGCCAGGCGCAGGCCGCGGTTCTGCAGCAGCTCGGCGGCGAAACAGCGTTCTTCGCGCAACAAGCCGAGCAATAAATGTTCGGTGCCAATATGCTTGTGGCTGAGGCGCTCGGCTTCTTCGGCGGCGTAGTTGAGAATGCGCTTGCACTCGTGGCTCAGAGGTAAGTCGACCGAGGTCGAGCCCTTTTCGCGGGCGACGGTGCGGCCCTCGATTTCCTTGCGGATGGCCTCGAGCGAGGCATGGCTGCGCAAAAACCGGTTGGTCAGGGCCTTATCCTCGCGCAGCAGGCCGAGCAACAGGTGTTCACTCTCGATGTAAGGGCTGCCGCACTGGCTGGCTTCGTAACGGGCGAAGAAGATGACACGGCGGGCTTTTTCGGTGTAGCGCTCGAACATAGATCTACTCGCTTGGATGGGTGGGCACGGGTTCCTGGGAAAGCCGGCCTTCGCTGAGGCGCAGGATGCGGTCGCAGCCAGCGGCTTGTTGGTGATTATGAGTGACGACCAGCGAGGTCAACGATTGTTCGGTATGGAGGCGGCGCAGCAGTGCAAACAGAGCAGCACCGGCGCGCTCGTCCAGATTTCCCGTAGGCTCATCGGCCATGAGGTAGCGGGGGCCACTGACCAGGGCGCGCGCCATGGCGACGCGTTGCTGCTCGCCTCCGGAGAGCTCACCGGAACGGTGGGTGGCGCGCGCACCGACGCCGACGCGTTCGAGCCACTCCTGCGCCGTGGTGCGGGACTGGGTCTGGCTCCGGCCAGCAATCAGCAGCGGCATCATGACGTTTTCCTGAGCGGTAAACTCCGGCAACAGGTACGGTTGCTGCCACACAAAGCCGATCTCGCGGTTGCGAAACTGGGCCAAGGTATCTTCTCCCATGCTTGCGAGCGATCTTGAACCGAAGTATACGTCACCGCTGGAAGGCCTGTCCAATCCGCTCAGCAGGTGCAGCAAGCTGCTTTTGCCGGTTCCGGATTCACCAACGATGGCCACCATTTCTCCTGTTTCCACTTGCAACGACAAGTCCTCAAACACCAGCAGCTCGCCCTCACCAGAGCGAAACCTGCAAGTCAGGCTCTCGGCCCGGAGTGCCACTATCAGCCCCTTTGGATTAGATGCCGTATCCAGCACTTCGACTCGCACCCTTCTATTTTAAAGGTTACAGGCTGCGGCCGCGCCTGACAGCGGGGGCGCTGGGTGGCGAATCGCTGTTATCCTGCATTCGTGCAATTCCCCGGCTTCATGGCTTTGCGCTACCTGCAGCCGCGGCGCGGACGCGGCGTGCTGTCCATCGTCGCTGCCATTGCGATTCTCGGGTTTGCCGTGGGCGTAGGCGCCTTGATTCTGGCACTGGCGGTGACCAATGGATTTCGCGATGCCATCCAGAGCGAGCTGGTGGGGGCGACCGCGCAGGTGAACCTGCTGCCCCGTATGCCGACCACCATACCCGACTACCCCGGGCTACTCGACAAGCTCGCCAAGCTGCCGCATGTGGCCGCGGTCGCGCCCGTCATTTATTCCCCCGGGCTGGTCAGCTATGGCGACCAGAGCCATGAGATCGTGCTCAAGGGGATTATTCCCGCCCAGGAACAGAAAATTGGCACCCTCCTCACGCATCTCACTGCCGGAAGCCTGGAGCCGCTCGCTCGCGATCCCAAAGGCTACAACGTGGTTCTCGGTCAGGCTCTGGCCACCCAGTTGGGCGTGGCCCCGGGCAGTTGGGTGCAGCTTTATGTGCCCAACGCCGAGCTTACCCCGATGGGCATGACGGGGCGGCGCAGTGAATTCAAGGTAGCGGGCGTGTTCAACTCCGGTTATCTGGATTTCGACAGCACTTGGGCGTTCACATCTTTTCAGGCCGCACAAGCGCTGCATCCGCAGAACGGCGGCAATTGGGCGAGTGACATCGAGTTTCACCTGGATGACATTTATCAAGCGACGGCGGTAGCCAAAGCGGCGGAAGCGGTGGCCGGTCCGGCGTATACCACCACTACCTGGATTTCGGAAAACAAGCCGATCTTTCAAGCTCTGCAGCTCGAACGGCTGGGAACGATTATTGTCATCGGGCTGGTGGTACTGGTGGCGGCGCTGAACGTATTCATCATGCTGACCATGCTGGTCATGGAAAAGCGTAAGGAGATTGCGGTGCTGCTCAGCCTGGGGGCGCGACGGCGGCAGATCCGGCGCATTTTCGTTTACCATGGCGTCTGGATTGCGGGGTTGGGAACGGCGGCGGGGCTGGTGATCGCCTATCCGCTGGCGTGGGCCGCCAATCGTTTTGAGTGGATTCATGTCTCTTCGGAGGTATATCCGGTGAGCTATATTCCGTTTCACGCGCATGCGCTCGACGGCATTATCGTGGCCGCGTTGGCGCTGGTGATCGCCTGGGTGGCGACGCTGTATCCGTCGCAGCGAGCGCTGGCTGTGCTGCCGGCCGAAACCCTGCGCTATGAGTAGAACCCCGGAGGGAGGCTGGCGGCGCTGGGTCTCAAGGCAAGCCGGGCGCGTCGCCCGGGCGCCGGGCTCGCGCTGGGTCATCCCGTGGTTTGCGCACCACTATCGCATCCGGCAGGAAGAAGCCGTAATGCCCGAGCACGGCTATGCCAGCCTGCAGCAGTTTTTCTGCCGGACGCTGCGGCCGGAATTGCGGCCCATCGCGGCCGAACCGGACGTTTTGGTCTCGCCGGCGGACGGCGTCATCACGGCCGCGGGCGCGATCGCTTCGGGGGAACTGCTCCAGGCCAAAGGCAAGACCTACACCCTCGCCGCGCTGCTGGGCGATGCCGGGCGCGCCGAAGAGTTCATCGGCGGCTGCTACGCGACGGTGTACCTTGCGCCTGCCGACTATCACCGCGTTCACGCGCCCGATGCAGGGCGGATCGTGGAGGCGCGCTACATTCCGGGCACGCGCTGGCCGGTGAACCCACGCACGGCGGCGCGCGTGCCAAATCTTTTCGCGAAAAACGAGCGGCTGATCACCTATGTGGAGACGACGCGGGGCGTTCTTGCGGTGGTGATGGTGGGAGCGTGCATGGTCGGTGGCATGCGGGTGAATTATGATCCGCTGTGGAACGCCGGGCCGGGTCCGCACGTGGCCGACCGGCGGCGGTATGAGCCGGCGCCGAGGTTTGCCCGCGGTCAGGAATTGGGCCGCTTCGAGTTCGGCTCGACCGTCATTTTGCTTTCCTGTCCGCGACTGGCCGTCACGTCGTGCAGCTCCGGAGGGCAGCCCATCCGCATGGGCGCCGTGCTCATGCGCGATCAGCGGTGACGTCGTTGCTGTCGTGGCAAAGGTCAAAAAATCAGCGAGCATGCTGGTGCGCACTAGTGAGGGTGTCGTAGTGTTTCGAGCAGGACGGCCGCGGGCAGGGTGTTGAGGACGTGGGCGGGAGTGAGCCAGGCGCGGCGGGCGGTGGCTATGCCGTAGGCGATGTTGGCGAGATGGCGGGGATGATGGGCATCGGTGGAGATCACCACGCCTACGCCCAGCTGCTGGCAGCGGCGCGCCTGGGTGGCGTTCAGGTCGAGGCGTTCCGGGGAGGCGTTGATTTCCATGGCGACGCGGTGCTCGCGGCAGGCCGCGAGGACGCGCTCGAAATCGTAGGCGTAGGGCTCGCGGCGCAAGAGCAGGCGGCCGCTGGGGTGGCCGAGAATGTCGAGGTTGGGGTTGGTGACGGCACGCACAAGGCGGGCGGTGGTTTCGGCTTCGGGCTGATCGAAGCGCGAGTGGATGCTGCCGATGACGATATCCAACTGTGCGAGCACGTCATCTTCAAGATCGAGGCGGCCATCGGCGAGAATGTCGACTTCGACGCCGGCGAAAATGCGGAAGCCGGGATGCGCGGTCTGAAACTCCTGTTCGGCGGCACGAATGCGGGCGAGGTGCGCGAGCATGCGGACCTCATCGAGCCCGTTCGCCATGGCCAGCGCCTGGGAGTGGTCGGTGATGGCAATGTAGCCGTAGCCACGGTCAGCGGCGGCGGCAGCCATCTCCAGAATCGAGGCACGGCCGTCGCTGGCGGTGGTGTGCATGTGCAGATCGCCACGAATATCGTCGATGTCGATCAGGTGCGGCAGCTCGTGAGCGATCGCGGCTTCGATTTCTCCGCTATCCTCGCGCAGTTCGGGGGCGATCCAGTCCATGCCGAGAGCGGCGTAGAGGTCGTGCTCGCCGGCGCCGGCCAGAGAGACGTTATCGCTTTCGCGGAACAGGCCGTATTCGTTGAGCTTGGCGCCTTGCTGCTGGGCGAGGGAGCGGAGATGGATGTTGTGCTGCTGGGAGCCGGTGAAATATTGCAGGGCGGCGCCGAAGCTCGCCAGCGGCAGCAGCCGCAGGTCGACTTGCAAGCCGCCGTGGAAGCGCACGGAAACCTTGTTTTCGCCGTGGACGAGCACTTCTTCGAGGCGCGGGGCGCTCAAAAAAATTGCGATGGCGGGCGCGGCGGCGGCGGGAAAGTCCACGCCAGCAACCAGCAGGTCGAGATCGCCGACGGTGTCGCGGCCGCGCCGATAAGAGCCGGCAACGGCAAAGCGCTCGACGCCGGGAGCAGTTTCGAGCAGCGGCTGCAACAGTGCCAGGGCTTCTTCGACTTGATCGCGGCGGAAGCGCCCGCTCATCTGACGCAGGCTGGCGATGCCGCGCAGAATCTTCTCTTCTGCTTTGGCACCGAGCCGGGGCAGGGTGCGGAGCTTGCCTTCGCGCCCGAGGGCTTCGACTTCATCGAGAGTACCCGCGCCGTAGCATTGCCAGATCAGAGCGATGGTTTTCGGGCCCAGGCCGGAGACTTGCAGCAGATCGAGCATGCCGGGGCGAAAACGCGCCAGCAAGTCACGATGAAGGCTGAGTTCGCCGCTGGCGACGAGCTCGGCGATGTGGGCGGCCATGGTTTTGCCGATGCCGGGCAGGGCGAGCAGCTTTTTGGGCTCGGCGCACAGCGGCGCCAGGGGTTCGGCGAAGCCCTCGACGGCGTCGGCCGCCTTGCGATAGCTGCGGATGCGAAAGCCATCTTCGCCGGCCACCTCGAGCAGATCGGCGGTCTCGCGCAAGGTCCGTGCTATTTGGCGGTTTTCCATGCAATGATAACTTTCGGGTTGCGATCGGCCGGTTCCGATCGGGCGGTTTCCGTTGTATGATTATCCTTTAAACGGGAGAGTGGTGTGCCTGACGATTTGACCCAGGATGTGATCGCCGTGATTGCCCGCGAGCAGCGCTTGCCGGCCGAATCCATCTCTCCGGAAGCCACCTTCGAGGAACTCAAGATCGACTCCCTTGACGGAGTGAACATTGTGTTCGCGCTCGAGGAAAAGTACAACCTCACCATTCCCGATGAGGTGGCGCGCGAAATGAAAAGTGTGCGTCAGGTGGTTGAAGCTTTACGCAAGCAGCTCAGCGCGCCCTCACCCTCACCCTCGCCGTCGCCGGCATAGGCCAACGCCGGCGCGGCGGGCCGGCCCGCCCGACTCAGCATGGAAAAGGTTGCGATTACAGGCTTAGCAGTGCTGTCGGCCTCCGGGTGTGAAGCGGAGGTGTTCTGGAATAATCTCGCTGCCGGGCGCAGCGCACTCGGTCCGCTCACCCGCATTGGCGAGCAACCCTATCCGGCGAAGCTGGTGACGCGAGTGGCGGCGGAAATCCGCGATTTTGATCCCGCTTCGGAGTTTGGCAAAGAGGGGGATTTGCTGGACCGCTTCGCGCAGTTCGGGGTGATCTGCGGGCGGCGGGCACTGGCTGATGCCGGTCTGCCCACGCACGCCAGCGAGGGATGGCCGTATGCGGCCGAGCGCGTGGGCGTGCTTACCGGAACCGGCATGGGCGGAATCTGCACGCAGGACCAGGGGTTTCGCACGATTTACGGTGCGGGCGCGACGCGCGTGCATCCGTTTTTGATACCGCGCACGATGTATTCGGCTGCGACCTCGCAGATCGGCATGATGACGGGTGCGCGGGGGCCGAGTTTCACGATTTCGACCGCATGTTCGTCCTCGACGCACGCGCTGGGCGAGGCCTGGCGCTTGCTGGGCAGCGGGGCGGTGGACATGATGATCGCCGGGGGCAGCGACGCGCCGCTCACCTTTGGCGTGATCAAGGCGTGGGAGGCGATGAGGGTGCTGGCCAACGCGGGCGAGGATGCGAGCCGGGCGTGCCGTCCCTTCAGCCGCGACCGGGGTGGCCTGGTGCTGGGCGAAGGAGCCGCCATGTTCGTGCTCGAACGTGCGAGCGCGGCGCGGCAGCGGGGCGCGCGCATTTACGGCGAACTGGCCGGATATGGGGCCTCGGCCGACGCCGGCCACATTACGCAGCCCTCACGCGAGGGAGCGGCGAGCGCCATGCGGGAGGCCATGCGCACGGCGGGGCTGGCGCCGGGAGATGTGGACTACATCAACGCCCATGGCACCGGAACCAAACTCAACGATTCCACCGAAATTGCCGCGATCAAAGAAGCCTTCGGCCCGGCGGCAGCGCAGCTTTCCATCAGTTCCACCAAGTCGATGCACGGCCACGCCATGGGCGCCAGCGGCGCCATCGAGCTGGCGGCAACGCTGCTCGCGCTGCGCCATCAGACGGTGCCGCCGACGGCCAGCTACACCACGCCGGATCCGGAGTGCGATCTCGACGTGACCCCGAACCACGCCCGCAAGCGCACGCTGCGCGCGGCCTTATCGAATTCGTTTGCCTTCGGGGGGCTGAACGCCGTGCTTGCCATTCGCGCCGCCGAGTAGCGCCTCGGCGGCGGCGACATCCGCGGCCGTGTCGATGCCAATCGTGTTGTAGGGGGTTTCGGTCATGGCCATGGCGACGCCGTGGTGCAGAAAGCGCAATTGCTCCAGACGCTCGACTGATTCCAGCGGCGAAGCGGGCCAGGCGTGAAAGGATTCGAGAGCCGCGCGGGAGTAAGCGTAGAAACCCAAATGCTTGCAGTAGTGCGGCTGAGCGTCGCGGGGGAAGGGAATCGGAGCGCGCGAAAAATAGAGCGCCTGGCGGCGGCCATCCATGACCACCTTGCAGGCACTGGGGAGTTGCGCTTCCTCGGCGCTAATGGGCGTAAACAGAGAGGCGACTTGCGTGGCCTGGTCGCGGAAGAGAGCGTCGAGCAGCGCGTCGAGCATTTCCGGCCGCACCATGGGCTCGTCACCCTGGATGTTCACCACTGCGGCTGCGTCCAACTCCGTCGCGACCTGCCACACGCGGTCGGTGCCGGAAACGTGGGCGGTGCTGGTCATGCGCACCGGAATGGAATGAGCCTGGCAGAACGATTCGATTTCGGGGCTCTCGGTGGCGACGACGACCTGGCGAAAACGGCGGCAGGCCGCGGCGCCCTCGTAGACGCGTTGCAGCATGGGAACGCCGGCGATGGGCAGCAAGGGTTTGCCCGGCAGGCGGGTCGAAGCCATGCGCGCCGGGATTACGGCGAGGACATCGGAGGTGGAGTGCATGCCTGGAAGAGCTCTCAGGTTACAGGTTACAGCTTACGGCAGGCCGCACGGGGCGATTCGGATTTTGCTCCTGGCCAGACTACAACAGTTCCAGCGTTGGTGTATCCGGCTTCGGGAGCAGGGCGTGCGGCTTTTCTTGTGGAAAAGCCGCATTCGATCTGGTCCGACGGGCTACAGCGAAGCTGGAACTGCTCTAATGAATTTTGCCTTGCTGTGCCAATAGGTCGAGATCGTGCTGCGCGGCCGCGCGGGCACGCGCCATGCTCGAGTTTTTCGGAGCTTGGGCGAGAAAGAGCTTGAATTGCGTGGCGGAGCGGTCATATTGGCGCAAAAAGAAGGTGGCTTCGGCATCGATATAGTGGACCGCGGCTGGCGCCGGAGGCGAACATTTCATGGCGTGCTGCGCCATTTCGTCCGCTTCGGCGTAGCGGTGTTGCAGCACATCGAGACGGGCCATTTCCAGATACGTAGGCCATTGCACGGGCGCCAACTGCAAGGCTTGCTGCAGGTACCGGCGCGAACGCTGGAGGTGCCCGGTGGTGGTATTGAGCTTGCCCATCTCGGTGAGAGCCAAGCTGTTGTGAGGGTCGTGAGCGATGGCGGTGGCGAAGTCGGACTGAGCGGAAGCGTAATTGTGGTTGGTGAAGCTGAGAACACCGCGCAGCAGGTACGCTCGTCCCCACTGGGGTGCAATGCGAATGGCATCGTTCACCAGGCGCCAGGCCTTGGCGAGATCGGACTTGTTGACCGCCTTTTCTGCGCTCTGCAACTTAGCTTTGGCCTTGTGAGGCGCCTCCAGATCGTTCAGCGAGACGGTCGCGGCGGCAGCATCGGCGGGAGGACGGTTGAACGCGTTTTGCACACGGATGACGACGTCTTGCAGGATTTGTCCCGGGATGGAGAGGTGTTCCGAGCCGAAGGCAGTGGTTACGGTTGCTTCATACGGGCCGGGGCCGCTCAAATTGACAGAAAACTGGCCCAAGCCGTTGGTCACGGTGGTCTGCGCCGCGCCGCCACCGCTCGTGATCTGGACCAGGGCGGAGGGAATGGGGCGACCTTCAGGATCAAGCACCGACCCGCGCATCTGGAGCGAACCAGGGCCAGCCAATTGTTGCGCGATCACGGTCACAGCGAAACAGACTGCCATCAAGAAGATCAAGAGAGAACGAACACGCATGCGGCGCCGCCGTTATGAAAACTGGAAATGACCGGATTCGGTCCTTCCATTTTTCAGATGCGGGTTTTGGCTCTGACGGCGCTGGCCGATGGGGACAGATCGAATCAGTGCACGGGCGAAGCGGCGCGGGCGAGAGCCTCGGCGAGATAGGCTTCCAACTCACGAGCGCGATGCTGGCAGGTGTGGGCGGAGAGTACACGCTCCTGCGCAGCACGGCCGAGCCACGCGGCTTGGGATGCGGGAACCTGCTGCAGCAAGGCGAGCAGCTCATTGGTGCTGCTGGCGACGAGAATATCGCGGCCGGGCTGAAAGAACTCAGCCAGGCCGGGCCAGGGATCGGAGATGATGGGCGTGGCGGCGGCAGCGGCTTCAAACAGGCGGACGGAGGGAGAATAGCCCGCTTCGACCATCGCCTGGCGCGTCAGGTTCAAGGTAAAGTGCGAGCTGGCATAGAAGTTGACATGCTCGGCAGGCGGGAGGTGGCTGTCGTAGCGCACGTTGGCGGGCCAGGACTGAGTATCGGGATACATGGGACCGGCCACCCGGAACGAGTGGTGGCGTAACTGCCGGGCGGGGGCGAGCAACAGACGCTGCAGCTTGGCATGGCGGTCAGGGGCATAGGTGCCCAGAAAGCTGAGGGTCAGCGGCGCCCGCGCCGGGCGGCGGGCCTTGCGATAATCACTCTCGTCGCAGGCGCAATACAACGGCCGGACACAGCGCGCGCCCCATTGCTGCGCAATTTCGTGCAGCACGGGGCCGCCGGTGAAACTCAGGTAGAGATCGAGAGCGGGAATCTGGTCGGGGCGCAAGTAGGCGCAATGGCCCCGGCGCAGGGCGTCGAGCGTGATCGGGGTGTCAATGTCGTAGAAGCAGACGGGTGGGCCGGAATGGCCGAGCAGTTCGTCGAGCAGCGGGATGGCATCGGGGAAGTAGCTGCCGATGATCACCGCATCGGCTGAGCGCGCGGCGGCAAGCGCGGTGGGCAGGAGGTCGCGCCAGTCGTCAAAAAGGTGCAGTGCGGCCTGGGGAGGGTGGGGAAGATCGCGATGGCGGGCATACCATTCCACGTTTTTTTCAAAGAACTGAATGGAATGGCCGCCCTGGCGGAGGCCGCGCAGCAGGCCTCGGTAGGTGGTGGCATGGCCGTTGCCCCAAGAGGAGGAAAGGGAAAGACCGAAAAAAACAAGGCGCATAGCTGCTCAGTGCTCCGCTCCGGCGGGCCGTGAGCGATCGGCGGTGGCGTGCAGCAGCTCGTGAACGCGGCGTGCCCGACGCTCATAGGTGTGTTCGGCAAGAGCGCGCTCGCGGGCCTGGCGGCCGATGCGGGCGCATTCTGCAGCAGAGATGTGCGCGACGCAGGCAGCGATGTCAGCGGGGCCGGAGACCAGCAGGATCTCCTTGCCGGGCTGAAAGAACAACGAAATGCCCGGCCAAGTATCGGTCATGATGGCCGCGCCGGCGCCGGCGGCCTCGAAAATGCGCGTGGGCGGAGAAAATCCGGCCAGGGCCATGGAGTCTCGATTCAGGTTCAAAATGAAGCGGGCAGAGGCGTTCAAGGCGTTGTGATCGCCGGGAGCGATAAAGCCGCAGGTGCGGAGGTTGGCGGGCGCCGCGACTGCATTGCTGTGCCAACCTTCGCCGGCGAGCAAGAAGCGGGCTTCGGGAATGAGGGTAGCGGCGCCAAAGAAAAAATGTTTGACCCGCGCTTCACGATCGGGAAGGCGATGCCCGAGAAAGGTCACGTCGGCGGACCAGTGAGGCCGAGCCGGGACGGGATAGTGAGTGTCGGGATCCAAGCCGTTGTAGATGGGGTAGCAGGCGCGCGCGCCCAAGGCACAATAGCGGCGGACGACGGGTGGGCCGCCGCCGTAGGTGAACACAAAATCGTAATCGGGCAAGTGCCGGCGCAGGGGCAGGCGGGGGTCGGCCTCGAGGGCGGCGAGGGTGGCCGGGGCATCGACATCCCAAAAGGCTACGCGCGGGCGCGCTTGCGCCGGTGCGGCGGCGGCGGCGTCGAGGATGGCTTCTTCGAGATAAGCGTCCTCGGCGCCGATGCCGCTGTGCTTGATGATCACATCGGCGTGGCGTGCCTGCCGCAACTGGGTGTCGAGCTCGCGGCGATTGTGATACACGGGGCAGTGCGCGTAAGGGGGATCGCGGTCGAAATCACGATGCTGCTGACGCTGGTAGATATCCGGCTCGGCAAACGTAATGTCGTATCCGCGGGCATGGAGGTGTTTGTAGATGCCCCGGTAGTAGGTGGCGGCACCATTCCAAAAAGCGGAGGTGAGGCTGGAGCCGAACACGTACAGGTGTAAACCGGAAGATGGGGGGTTCAATCCAGATCGTGACAGATAGCCTCCAGCGTCTGTGCGCGATGGGCGCAAGTATGAAGTGCCGCAATGCTCGCTACGGCATGCCGGCCCAACAGGATTCGTTGCTCGGGATGGGAGAGAAGTTGTCTTAATAAAGCCGTCATCTCGCGGCCGTCGCGAGCAGGCCAGTAATCGTCGCCGGCCTGGAACAGTTGTTCTGAATCGGCCCACGGAGCCGAAAGCAGGGCCACGCCGCAGGCGAGGGCCTCAAACACGCGGATGGTAGGGATGCCGGGCAGGTTGCGGGCATAGGGGGCGCGGGGAACGTGCACGCTCACCCGGGCGCGCGCGAAGGCGGCCGGGACCTCGAGGTTGGCGAGATAGCCGCCATAGGAGATGGCGGCGGCGGCCAGGCGCGCGCGCGCGGCGGGCGGATAGCGCACGCCGTAGACGCAGGTGCGCGCGCGCGTCTGAGCGGCGGGAGCGAACAGGTACTCGTCAAGCTCGCCGGTACGCTCATCGTCGCCCCAATTGCCCACCCAGACCACATCGTGCGTGGATGGAATTGAGGGCAGAGGCCGGAAGTGGCCGATGTCGGCCGCCTCCTGCAGGGTATAGGTGCGGCGAGCGCGTCCGTGGACGGCATAGAGACGGCGCAGGCTTTCTCCGAAAGCAATCACGCCATCGAGCTCCGCCAAGGGGAGGCGGTCGAGCATCGCCGGTTCGCTCCAGGCGCGATGATGGGTGTCATGCAGGAGCAGGCGAAAGCCGTAGCGGCGGCGCTGGCGCAAGAGCCAGGCGAACTGTTCTACTTCGTTCCATTCGTGCACCAGAACGACGTCGACGCCGCGCAGTTCCTGCTCCCAGTGTTCGACCCAAGGCAGACCGTGGAGCGGGGGCGGTGATTCCAGCTGTGGGGGGTGAGGTCCATAGAGGCGGATGTCGAGTTCGGGAAAGGCCGCCCGCATCTGTTGCACGGAAGCAGGGCCGGCGGGCTCGGCGAGCAGGTGGCCGAGCGACCATCCGGGATGGCCGCCGGGCATGGGTTCATAGAGGCGGACCTGATGGCCGCGGCGATGGAGCGCACGGGCCAGACCGCGCAGGAAGTGAGCGTTGCCGTGGTTCCAATCGGAAAGCCAGGAATGGGCGAAGTAAGCCAGGCGCATGGGAATCTACACCGCCGCGGTCATGGCCTGGCGGTACACGGCCTCGTAGGCCTGCGCCATGCGCACGGCGGTATAACGCCGGCAGGCGTGACGGCGTGCCGTCTGTCCGTGGGCTTGCGCCCAGTCCGGATGCGAGGCCACGCGTTCAAGCAAGTGCTGCAATTGCTCGAGGTTGGAATAAAAGAGCGCCGCCGGGCCCCACAATTCGCGCCAGGAGGGGATATCGTTGAGCAGCAAAGCGCAGCCGGAAAACGCCGCTTCGAGCACGGCGAGGCCAAACGGCTCGTAGAGGCTGGTACCAATAAAGGTAGGCGCGCGCGCCATCCAGTCATGCAGAGCCGGCGGCGGCAGATGGCCGAGGCAGCGCAGGTTAGCGGGCATGGCGGCGGGAGTTCCGCCTGCGGGATGGAGGCGCTCGCCCGCCAACGTCAGCTCCAAATTGGCGATCGGGCGCAAGGCCGCGAGGAGGTGCATCTGCTTTCCGGCATCCCAGAGCCGGCCGGCGGCGAGCGCGAACGGTTGTTTTTGCCCGCAGGTGAACTGATGGGGACTGCGGCCGTTGACAATCACGCGAACCGGACGCGGAGCGCCGAAGCTGGCGAGCAGGTCAGCGCGCGCCGCTTGCGACGGGGTCACCACGAGCGCGGCCGAGGCGAGCGCCTGGCGCGCGGTGGCGGCGTACCAACGTTGATAAGCATTGGCGGGAGGCGGCGTCGCATGCACGATGCGCCACCAGGAGACCACATCGCTATGGACGCTGAGCACGGTGGGGATGCGGGGCAGGGCGCCGGCAAAGGCGAACTGGTTGCTGTGCAGGATCTGAGGGCGCCAATGCTGCGCCAAATCCAGCAGAAAGGCGCGACCGGCGAGGGCATCGGCGGCCAGAGCACCGGCTTCGCCGCCGGTATCCATCCATTCCAGGCGGAAAGGCGCCCAGAGACGGTGCAATCCGGGGGTAAAGGCGGGGCGGGTGAGGGAGAACACGACGACCAGCACCTGATGGCCGCGCGCCACCAGCGCCGTGGCCAACTCGTCGGCGAACACGCCCACTCCGCCCGCGGCATCGGCGGTCATGAGAATGCGCATGGGCTCAGCCGGTGAGACCGTAGGCGCGCAGTTCGGCGTGCGCGCGTTCCTGGGTAAGCGCCGGGGATTTGCGCGCGGCGGCCTGCTGGCGCAACCACTCGGCCAACTCGCGCATGCCGTCGTGCAGAGACACAGAGGGGCGATAGCCGAGGCGCGATTGTGCGGCAGCGATGGAGGCGATGCAGTGGCGGGCATCGCCGAGACGGAACTGGCCGGTGAGGCTGGGGGCGATGCTGGTGTCGAGCGCGCGAGCCAACTGCTGGGCGAGTTGCGCGACCGTTACCGTCTCGCCACTGGCGATGTTGAAGATGCCGCCATCGACGCCGGCTGCGGTGGCGGCATCCGAGGCATCGGCTTCCAGGGCCAACTGACAGGCGGCGGTAATATCGTGAACGCTCACCAGGTCGCGCAATTGGCATCCATCCTCGAAGACGCGGGGAGCGCGGCCGGCGAGCAATTCGGCGGCGAAGACCGCGGCCACGCCGGTGTAGGGATTGGACAGGGCCTGATGAGGTCCGTAGGTATTGAAGAAGCGCAGCACGACGGTGGGGATCTGATAGGTGCGTCCGAACAACTGGGACATCTGCTCCTGCACGTGCTTGGTGAGGGCGTAGACGGAGCCTAACTGCGGTGGTTTGGCTTCATCGGTGGGCTGGGGGGTGAGGGCGGTGCCGCAGGCGGGGCAGTGCAGCTCCCAGTCCTGGCGCCGTAGTTGTGCGAGCGTGCGCGGGAGGGCCGCGCGCGGCTCACGGCAGGCGGGACAGAGATAGCGGCCCTCGCCGTAGATGGACATGGAGCCGGCCAGCAGCAAACGAGCGAAGCCGCTGCCGGGGCGGCGTTGACGCGCCAGCATGCCCTCCAGCAGGACTGCGGTGCCTTGCAGGTTGGTGCGATTGTAGCGGGCCATTTGATACATCGACTGGCCCACCCCGACGACGGCGGCAAAGTGAACCACGGCCGAGACGCCGCGCAAGGAGCGGGCGACGGCGCCGGGGTCGCAGACATCGCCGATTTGCAGCTCGGCTTCCGGAGGCAGGTATTTCGGAACGCCACAGGGATGGACCTGGGGATCGAGACAGTCGAGCAGGCGCACGCGATAGCCGGCGTGCAGCAGCCGGCGCGCCAGATGCGAACCGAGAAAGCCGGCGCCGCCGGTAATCAGCACGCAAGGGCTGTGGCCGTTGGCTTTCACGCGGCCTCCTGGTGCACGCGCACGGCGGTGGCGCTGGAGGCGCGTGCGCCTCCATAGCGCTGCGCCGCCCAGGCGGCAAAGCGGCCGAATTCGGCGACGCCAGCCGGCTGCGGGGGCGAGGCATAGTGGGGCTCAATGCCCAGGTGTTTGGGCGTGTAGCAGAGGGTGAGGGTCAGGTCAAACTCCTCGAGGGTGTGCATTTGGCGATCGAACCAGGCTTGGGCACCGGGGCGATACCAGTCGGCCCAGCTCAGGCCGGTGCGGAGATGTTGGACGCCGAGGCGCCGCAACCAGCGCACAGCGCTGTCGAGACGTGGATCCTCAAAATGAAACCACTGGCAGAGGCCCAGACCCGGCGGAAAGGCATCGAAGGCGGGCTTGGGCGTGCCGTCGGCACGGATCAGGCCCATGTAGTAATGGCGGTAGTAGGAGGAGCCTTCGGCTTCGCGGTGGCGGGTAGTTGCCTCCCAGGTGGGAGGCAGATCGAACAAGCTGTACCAGTGCAGCCGTTCGACTTGTCCCTGCAACAGTTTGGCGGTGGTTGTGAGGCCGAACACCTGCACCTCTTCGGCCCCAAACGAGGAGGCGCCGGCTTCGCTGACCCATACCGGCTGTTGGGTGACCTGCTCGATTGCAGCGATTTTGCGGGGCCAGTCATGAATCGGCCAGTGATTCCAGTCAAGAGGGAATCCATGGACGGAGACGCGGTCGACGGCCTTGAGGACGCCGTAGCTGGCCAACAGGCGCAGAAAGCCGGCGTCAATGGGGGAAATGCCGCCCAGGATCAATTTCAACTCGGGGCGAACGCGGCGCACCGCGGCGGCAGCGCCCAAGGTCATGGTGGCAAAACGCTGCCAGTCGGGATCGAGCCGGAAGTTCCAATGCGAGAGGTTATTGGGCTCGTTCCATAGCATCAAGGCTTCCAGCAAAGTGTTCTCCGCCGCTACAATCTCGATAGATGGATGGTTTTGCTGCTTTGAAGGTTTGCTGTCCAGCCAGCGGGGCGGCGGCAACTGGTCTGCGGTCGTATACTGAATAAGGGCCCTTAGGGTATGTCTAGTTCCGGCACTCTTGCCACCGCCGACGCCAGTTCCTCACAGGCAGACGTTCTGCTGAACGACTTCAGTCTGCAGGTGGCCACCGTCAACGGCAGCGGTAGCCAGTCATCCAATCTGGTGTTGCTGCGCACGCTGTTTCAGATGGGGATCCCGATTTCGGGGAAGAATTTATTTCCGTCGAATATAGCCGGCCTGCCCACCTGGTACACGATTCGAGCCAGCAAGCATGGGTATGTGGCGCGCAAGAAGGAAATCGACTTTCTGGTTGCCCTGAATCCGGAGACCGCGCGGGAAGACGTCATGGCGCTGGAGGCCGGCGCCAGCGTTGTGTTCGACGAGCCGATGGCGCTCGCCACGCTGCGCCCGGACCTGAGCTATTACGCCCTGCCGTTTGACAAGCTGGTGGCGCCGGTGTGCCCGCAGGCGAAGCTGCGCAAGCTGGTGCGCAACATGATTTACGTGGGTGCGGTGGCGCATCTGGTGGGCATGGAGATGGGCGAAGTCGAAGGAGCGCTGCGGCGTCAGTTTGCCAGGAAGAAAAAGGCTGCGGATCTGAACTGGGCAGCGATTCAGGCGGGCTATGAGTATGCGCGCGAGCATTTCCCGAAGCCGGACCGCTGCCAACTGCAGCGCATGCAGGCGACGCAGGGGAAAATCGTAATTGAAGGGAATGCGGCGGCGGCGCTGGGTTGCCTGTTTGCGGGCGTAACGGTGCTGGCTTGGTATCCGATTACTCCTTCCAGCTCGCTGTGCGAGTTCCTGATCGACTATCTCAAGAAATACCGGCGCACCGCCGATGGCAAAGCCACGTTTGCGGCGGTGCAGGCCGAGGATGAGCTGGCGGCGTGCGGCATGGTGCTAGGCGCGGGCTGGATGGGGGCGCGCGCCATGACGTCGACTTCGGGTCCGGGCATCAGCCTGATGAGCGAATTCGTCGGTTTGGGCTATTACGCCGAGATTCCGGCGGTGATTTTTGACGTACAGCGGGTGGGGCCCTCGACCGGATTGCCCACGCGCACCGCCCAGGGCGATGTCGCCTTTGCGGCGTGGCTTAGCCACGGCGATACGCGCCACATCGTGCTGCTGCCGGGCAGCGTCGAAGAGTGCTATGAGATGGGCATCGCGGCGTTTGATCTGAGCGAGGGCCTGCAGACGCCGGTATTCGTGCTGAGCGATCTCGACCTGGCAATGAATCACTGGATGGCGGAGCCGTTCCGCTATCCGGAAAAAGCCTGGGATCGCGGCAAAATACTTTCGGCCGAAGACCTGCAGCGCCTGCAGGGGGATTGGGGCCGCTATCGCGACGTGGAGGGCGACGGGGTGGGCTACCGCACGCTGCCCGGCACGGATCATCCGCTGGCGTCGTTTTTTACGCGCGGCAGCGGGCACAACGAGAAAGCGCTCTACAGCGAGAAGCCCGACGATTACACCCGCAACGTCGATCGCCTGCGCCGGAAGTGGGAGGGCGCGCGCGAGCGGGTACCGCAGCCGGTACTGGAGCGCGAGGGCAAGGGGCGGATTGGCATTATCGCTTACGGCAGCTCGCATCCGGCGGTGCTGGAGGCGCTCGATCAATTGCGGGATGAGTATGGGCTGACGCCCGCCTACCAGCGCCTGCGCGCCTACCCGTTTGCGGGCGCGGTGGCCGGCTTTGTGGGGCGGCACGAGCGCGTGTATGTGATTGACCAGAACCGCGACGGGCAGATGCACGACCTGCTGCTCACCGATCTGGGCCCCGAGCTGGGACGGCGGCTGCGTTCGGTGCGACACTATAACGGCTTGCCGGTGGACGCTCGCAGCCTGACCGAAGCCATTCGCGCCCAGGAACAGAAACCGGCGCAAGGAGCAAACGCCTGACCATGGCTGCTACGACCACCCCTCCCTCCCCTGCCCCGCAACCCAAGCTGAACCGGCGCGGTCTGCCGCA
>JBOGKK010000099.1:0-4128 GCA_050745425.1 Terriglobales bacterium | reverse complement strand
TGATGTTGTCCAGGTGCTGCATCACCTGAATCAATCCCAGGATCGCGCCAATGATGCCGATGGTGGGTGCATACCCGCCCGCCGCGTCGAAGATTTGCACGGAACGTTCTGCGACTTCGGAGTGGTTGCCCATCTCGCGCTCCATGTTATCTCTCAGCTCGGCTGCCTGGGTCCCATCCACCGCGAGCATCAGCGTCTTGCGCAGAAATGGTTCCGGAATCGCATCGAGATCCTTATCCAGCGAGACGATGCCTTCCTTACGCGCGCGCTGTGCGAAGCCGATGATGCGCTCGATCAAGGCGTTCAAGTCGGCCTCATCGTAAAAGAAAACCTTTTTGACCTCGCTGAAGGCGCGTAGCACCACATCCAGCGGAAACTGCAGCATCACTGCGCCCAGGGTTCCGCCCAGCACAATCAACGCCGCCGTGGGCTGCAACAGTTGGGCGACGTTGCCGCCGTCCATGATCAAGCCGGCAAGAATTCCACCTAACGCGATGACAACCCCGAACGCGCTACTGCGATCCATGGCTCTCCTCGCCCTGCGGCGGCTGCACAATCACAATCGAGCCACGCGCGTTCTGCCCCTCGGCGCGGCGATAACTGCTGACGCGCCGCAAGATTTCCGCTGGCGGCTCGATGACCGTCAGCTTTTCGCCATTCACCAGAGTGATCACCGTGTCGTGTAGTTGTTCGATGCTCTTGATCAGGTCCGCATTCAGGATCAGCTCCTGCTGGTTCAGTCGCGTGAGGGAGATCATGGTTGCCTTCCCTTCGCTTATCGGCCCCGGTGGTCCGGACTTGAGCCAACCTTAGAACTTTCTAATGCTGCAGGCATAGCCTGCCTTTGCCGGCTCCCCACCGGCCGCTGCCGCGACCGGGGCCGATTGAAACGGCCCAGGGGCAAACCAGCGATGGCCCTAAAGATGCTGAGCCACTGTCGATGACCATCGGCCTTTCCATGATCGTGCGCGACGCCGAAGCCGACCTGCCCGCCTGCCTGGCGAGCGTGCGCGGCTGGGTCGATGAAATCGTAGTGGCGGACACTGGTTCGCGTGACGGGAGCCGCGAGTGTGCTCAGTCGCTGGGCGCTCAGGTGCTTGAAATACCCTGGGAAGCTGACTTTGCGCGCGCCCGGAATCACGCCCTGGCCGCCATGAGCACCGATTGGGTGCTCGTGCTCGACGCCGACGAAAGGCTGGAGCCCGGCTCGCGGCAGCGCTGGCAGGCGCAGTTCGAAGCGCGCGCCGACGCCTTGCAGGTCACGATCCGCAATTATGTTTCCTCGCTGCAGGCGCGCATCTGGGATCGTCCGGCGCAGCCCAATGATGGCAGCTGGCCGGAAGGATCCGCCTATCCGGCGTTCATCGAGCACCAGAATGTGCGCCTGTTTCGCCGCCATCCCGACTTATATTTTGTCGGGCGTGTGCATGAAAGCGTGGGCCCGCGAGTGGCGCCGGCCGGACTGCGCCTGGGCATGAGCTCGAGCCGCATCCATCACTTCGGCATGGTGCGCTCGCCCGCGGTCATCGCCGCCAAAAACATCCTCTACCGGGAACTGGGACGGCGCAAAGTTTGCGAGCAGCCCTCGGATCCGCAAGCGCATTTCGAGCTCGGCGTGGTCGAGCGCGATAACTTTCATAATGATGCGGAAGCCCTGCGCTGCTTCGAGCGCGCGCTGCGGCTGCAGCCCGGCTTTGCCGAGGCGTGGTTTTTTGCCGGCACCTGTCTGACGCGGCTGGGCCACGCACAGGAAGCGCTCGGATTCTTCCAGCAGGCAACTGCGCGTGGCTGCCGCGCTGCTCAACTTGCCGAGTTCATCGCCGACGCGCAGTATAATCTGGGCAACTTCGCCGCCGCCGCCCAAGGCTACCGCGATGCTCCGCACCCGAGCGCCGACAGCGCCGAAAAAGCTGCGCTCACCAGCAAGCTGGGCCTGGCGGAATTGCGCGCGGGCCGCCGCGCAACCGGCTTGGCGCATTTGCGCGCTGCCGTCGCCGCCTCGCCCGAGCAAGCCGGCATCCATGACCGCCTCGCCACCGCTCTCGCCTGGATCGAAGACTGGCCCGCCGCAGCCGCGGCACTCCAGGAGCGGGTTCGTTGCTTTCCCGCTGAGCCACAGGGTTATCTCCGCCTCGCCGCGCTTCTGGTGCGCAGCGGTGGACAGGCGCAAGCCGAGCAAGCGCAAATGTGGTTGCGGTGTGGGCTGCGCGCCGCCCCCGACGACCCGCAATTGCGGCAGGCGTGGCGCGAGCTGCAGCATTCGCTGAGCCAGGTGCTAAAGCCCGATCTCAGCCCCGCCGATAAGTCCCGTGTGAGCGGAAACATTCCGGAAGCCGCGACGGCTAAAGCGGTTCAAGCCGGGAGCGAAACCCTCACAAAGGAGCCTTTCATATGTCGATGAGCATTTTGAACAACATCCCCGCTTTAGCCGCGCAGAACGCCCTCAGCGTGAACCAGACCAACTTGCAGAACACGCTGTTTCAGCTTTCTACCGGCAAGCGAATCAACAGTGGTGCGGACGACGCGGCAGGCTTGGCCATTGCCAACGGCCTGCAGGCCAATATCACCGCGCTCAACCAGACCACGCAAAACGTCAGCGACGGCATCGGCCAACTCCAAGTGGTCGATGGCGCCCTGGGGCAGGTGACCGACCTGCTCAACCGCTCCGTTACCCTGGCTACGGAAGCAGCCAACGGCACCGAAACCACCACACAGCAGCAGGCCCTGGACGCCGAGTTCACCAAAATCAAGGATGAAATCACCAACATCGGCGCCAACACCAATTTCAACGGATCGAATGTTTTCACGGCCAGCACGACCTCGATTTTCCTCAGCGATGCCAGCAGCAACTACAGCATCGGCATGACCGTCGGTACCCTGAGTGACAGCAGCATCCAGGGCGGTTCGGGCTCGGGCCTGGCGAACGTCGATCTGTCCACCGACAGTCTGACGAGCGCCACGAGCGCGACCACGGCTCTGACGGCCATTAACAAAGCCATCCCCAACGACGCCAGCAAGCGCGGCGAAGTGGGCGCGACCATCAACCAATTGCAGGCGGCCACCAATGTCGTCAGCACCCAGGTGCAGAACCTCACCTCGGCGGAAAGCGGCATCATGGATGCCAATATTCCGCAGGTCATCGGCCAGATGTCCCAGGAAAGCATCCTGTCGCAGACCGGTGTTTCGGCACTGGCACAGGCCAACTCGTCCGAACAGTTGGTCCTGCGGCTGCTGCAGTAGGCCACGCGCGGTTCAACCCAACCGCAGCGTGCCATCGCGGAGGCCGGCGGCTCATCCCCCTGTGGGAAGGGCGGCCGGCCGCCGCCGTTAGCGAAAGGAGTTCCCTATGGCTTCATCCAGTTCGGCGCTCAGCGGGGTCAGCTCGGGCAGCTTCAATGCACAGCAATACGTGCAGGCCATCATTCAATCCGAACAAGGCCCGGAACTACTCATGCAGCAGCAGGTGTCGACGCTCAGCGATCAGGCTAGCGCGCTCGGCACCATCAGTTCGCAATTGGGCGCCTTGCAAACGGCGGTACTCTCGCTGAACGATTTCCAGGGCGCGTTGGCAGCACAACAGGCGACGAGTTCCAATACCGGCGTGGTCACCGCCATTGCGGGCCAGGGCGCCAGCGCCGGCACGCACACGCTGGTCGTTTCGAACCTCGCCACCACCAGCTCGCAGTACACCAATACGCTTGCGTCCGGCGACACCACTTTCACCACAGGCAGCTTCACCCTGGCAGTCGGCTCCAGCCCGGGCACAGTCGTCACCGTGACCTCCAGCGACGACACCCTCAACACCCTCGCGAGCGCCATCAACACCCAGGGATTGGGCGTGACCGCCAGCGTCATTTCGGATGCAAGTGGAGCGCGCCTGAGCCTGGTCAGCAACGCCTCGGGGGCACCCGGCGATTTGACCATCAGCAACAACACCTCGGGCCTGAGTTTCACCAAGGCCGTCACCGGTACTGACGCCAACTACAGCCTTGACGGCATCGCGCTCTCCAGCGCCAGCAACAGCATCAGCACTGCGCTTCAGGGCGTAACCGTCAACCTGGTCAGCGCCAGCGCCTCTCCGGCGACCATCACCATCGCCCCCGACACCGGCCAGGCCACCACCGCCAT
>JBOGKK010000098.1:0-8646 GCA_050745425.1 Terriglobales bacterium | reverse complement strand
GTCGAATCTGGGCCCCGCACCACGCCCGGTCCTGTGCGTTGATGGCAAACACATGGTTCGGATTGAGTGGCGCTTGCGCTACCAGCGCTGGCAGCGTCGAAAATGGCTGCGTCGGCGCCGAGCGTTCGCCCGGTACATCGCTCTGCGGTACCTTGCGCTCGCTGACCGGAAGCAGCGGCTTGCCCGTGAGCCGGTTCAACACAAACACGTTGCCGCTCTTGTTGGTCACTGCAATCGCCGGCGTTCCGTCCTTCCAGGTGAACAGCAGCGGCTCCGCCGCCACGTCGTAATCCCACAGATCGTGATGCGTGAGTTGAAACGCCCAGACTTTCTTGCCGTCTGAGGCGCGCAGCGCCACCACCGAATCGGAGTCGGCGTCGTTGCCCAATCGCTTGCCGCCGTAATAGTCCGGGCTGGGGCTGCCCGTGGGTACAAACACCAGACCATGCGCGGCGTCGGCCGCGATCACACCCCACGCATTGGCGGCCCCGGTACGTGGATGCTGGTGCTGCGCCCACGGAATCGGGTCCCACGCCCACGCCAGCTTCCCGCTGCGCACGTCATAGGCGCGCACCACGCCGCGCGCCAGCGTCACCGCGCGGTTGTCGCCAATCGAGGAGCCGACAATCACGCGATTGCCGATGACGGTCGGCGGCGAAGTGATCTGGTACTGGCCCGGTTGCTGCACGTCCATGCCGGCGGACAAATTCACTGTCCCGCTGCCGCCAAAATCCGCGCACGGCTTGCCCGTTTTCGCGTCGAGCGCAATCAGGCGGGCGTCGAGCGTGCCGATGAAAATCCGCTGGCTACAGGCGCCCTTGCTCTTGCCTTGCCACCAGGCCACGCCGCGTGACGACATTTCCGAATAGTTGTCGCGCTGCAGGTGCGCGTCGTAGCGCCAAAGCTCTTTGCCAGTGCGCGCACTGATGGCGATCACGGAATCCACCGGCGTCGAGAGGTACAACACGCCGCCGTGCAGAATGGGCGTGGCCTCGAACGCCGCCTTCGACTTCACAAACGCTTTCGCTTCGGGGTCGAGACGGGCAATGCGCGCCAGTATGCCGGTGTGGAACGTCCACGCCACCTGCAACCTGCTGACGTTGGCCGGGGTAATCTGCTTGGCGCTCGAAAACCGGGTGCCGGCGGTGGTTCCCCCGTAGGCCGGCCACCCGGCCGACTGGGCCGCGGCGGTGGCGATCAGGGCGAGGCAAAAGAGCAAAACCTTCATGTCTCAGAAATTACGACGATTCCGGTGCGGAAGTTGGCGGTTTGGGATGGGTGGGTCCACTTACGGGACGAGCGGGCCGCGAAACCGGCGCGTCCACATCAGTGCGGTCCCATCGCCGAGGGTGACGAGGAATTCCCCGTGGGGACGCTTGCGCAGCTCGGCGATCGCACCGCGGCGCACCAGCGCCGACCGGTTGATCCGGAGGAAGTCCGGCAGTTGCGCCGCCATAGCCTCCATCGTGGTGCGCGCCAGCACGGTTTTGCCGCCGCCGTGCACTTCGACGTAGTTGCCCGCGGCGCCGATCCAGTCAATGGCGGACTCCTCGAGCATCAGAATCCGTGCGCCGTCATCGAGCGCCAGGCGGCGCGGCACTGCCCCCTGGCGTTCGCGGATTTGGGCGACGACGTCGTTGAGCCGGGCCTGATCGTAGGGCTTGAGCAGGTAGTCGCAGGCGTGCAGTTCGAACGCCTGCAAGGCGAACGCGGCATGCGCGGTGACGAAGACGAACTGCGTCGGCGCGGCAATGGTTTCGGCGAGCTCGAGGCCGTTGAGTCCAGGCATGTCGATGTCGGCGAAGACGACATCCGGCCGCAGGGCGGCGATGGCCGCATGCGCCGCGGCGCCGTCGGCCGCTTCGGCGATGATTTCCATCCCGGAGGCCGTGAGCATGCGGATCAGTTTACGCCGCGCCGGCGCTTCATCATCCGCGATGAGTACGCGCAGCGGGCTCATACCGCCAGCGGAAGGCGCATCCGCACCGAAAAACCGCCGCCCGCTGCGGGCCCGAATTGAAAGCTGTGCCCGGGGCCGTACATCTGCTGCAGGCGCTGCCCGGTGCTGGCCAGCCCGATGCCGTGCCCGCTCGCGTCGGCAGCGGCAGCCATCGCCTCGCGCCCGGTGTCGGAAACCTCGATCCTCAACTGCTTTCCCTCGGCTTCCGCCCGCACCCGGATCCGCCCGCCGCCGTGCCGCATCGCATTTTCCAGCAGCGGCTGCAGCAAAAACTGCGGCACCCGCGCCGCCTCCGCCGCCGGCGTAATGTCGTAGGCGACTTCGAGTCCCTGCTCAAAGCGCGCCTGCATGAGGCCGCTGTACAGACGGCAGGTTTCGATCTCATGGCCGAGCGTGACTTCCCCGGCCGCGGTCTCCGATGCCTCCAGCGTATGCCGTAGCAGCGTGCTCAGGCGCGTCAGCATGGCATCCGCGCGCCCCACGTCTTCGTACATGACCGCCGAGATGGTATTGAGGGTGTTGAATAGAAAATGCGGCTGCAGGCGCAGACGCAATTGCTCGAGCTGGGCTTCCGTCAGCCGCTGTTTCAACTCCGCCGTCTGGCGCTCGTGTTCACGGTTATCGATATAGAGCTGGCGCAGGCATATCCAGCCCACCATCACCGCGTACACCATCACCTGATTGGCGAACTCCATCGGGTAGCGCCACCACAGGTCGCCATAGTGGTAGGCGCCCATCCCGAGCAGCGGCGACAGCAGGTCGCGGCTCTCCAGCATCAGCGTGGTGCAGACGACGCCAAATACGGGCAGCGCGCCCAGGTACAGGAAAACGGGCTTGCGCCACGCGCCGCGCCGCAGCGGCCAGCGCCGCGCCATCCACACCACGCCGATGAAGGCGAGCCCGGCCGCGTAAGCCCCCGTGTATTCTTCCAGCGCCCGTGCCCCCGCCGTGCCCGTCGCCCCAACCGCGCGGTCATTGAGGTAGTGATAGAAAAAGCTCAGCGTACCGATCAGCGTGAACGCACCCAAGCCCAGCACCCACCGCGCTTGCCACCATCGCCTCATCCGCTCAATTTCCACTGAGCTGCCCCAGCAGTTTCCGCGCTTCCTGCGCGCTTGCCTGCCCGGGTTCCGGTGGCACGGCCAGATAGCGTTGCAGCAGTTGCCGTGCCCACCCCGCATCCTGCCCGGTATCGGCCAGCGCCTGCGCCGTCAGAAAATCCCCCAGCCGGCTGTTCGGATGCTCCTCCTGCGCTTTGGCCAGCACTGCACGTGCCTTCTCCGGCCGCTGCAGCCGCACCAGGTTGGCGGCTTGATAGGCCCCGTAAAACACCGACCCCGGCTCCAGGCTCCAGGCCCGCGTCAGCGACCCCGCTGCCCCCGCGTAGTCGGCCTGCTGGTACAGCGCTTTCCCCAGCGCAAACACCGCCGTCGCATCGTCCGGATGCGTCCGCGCCGCCGCTCGATACTCCGCCAGCGCCATTTGCGCCTTGCCTTCCGACGCATAGATCGATGCCCGCGCCAGGTGCCCGTCCACCGCGTTCAGACGGCTCAACAAGTCTGCGTGCTTGAGTGCATCCCCGCTCCCGCCGCCCAGCGACACCGGCACCGCCAGGTCAAATTTGATCCAGCCCCATTGCACATCGCCCATGTCGGGCGCGAGCTCCTCGGCTTTTTCCAGTTGCTTTTTGATCCCGTGTAGCGCCAGCGCGGCGCGAAACTGACTCACCGTCTGCGCGTGCCGCGCCATCGCCTCAAAGCGGTACAAATGACAGCTCGCGCAGGCATCGTCAATCTTGACCGCCTCTTTGGTTAGCGCCCGCGCGGCCTTCAGGTCCCCAAACTGCACCTCAACGTGCCCCAAAAACGCCACCAGCGCCGCATTCTTCGCATTCCCCGCATCCGCGCGGGCGCTCTCCAGCAAGGTGCGTGCTTCTTTCAGCCGACCCCAATCGGCCAATTGCTGCGCCCGCTGCAGGGGCGTTACCCCGGCGTCTTTAATGGTGGCGGCCCTGACCGCGCACCCCACCACCAGCATCAGCGCCACCACCGCAACGCCGTGCCTCCCCCATCGCACCTGCACCCGCATCACGGTTGATTCTATACTGATAAAGGCGCACTGATGATTGCGAACTCACCGCGCCGGTCGACTTAGGCAACGCCATGCGCATTCTCGTAGTTGAGGACGAGCACAAAGTCGCCCAATTCATTAAAAAAGGGCTCCAGCAAGAAAACTTTGCCGTCGACCTTGCCTCCGACGGTGAAGAAGGTCTGTTCTTGGCCGAAAGCAATGTCTACGATCTCATCGTTCTCGACCTCATGCTGCCCAAAGTGAGTGGGTTTTCGGTCCTCGCCTCCGTGCGCAAGAACAACCCCAACGTGCCCATCCTTATCCTGACCGCCCGCGCTTCGGTTGAAGATCGCGTCCGTGGTCTTGAGATCGGCAGCGACGATTACCTGATTAAACCCTTTGCTTTCGCCGAGTTGCGCGCCCGCGTCCGCGCCCTCCTGCGGCGCGAATGGCGCGAGTTGAAGCTCCAGTTGCAAGTCGCCGACCTGGTGCTTGACCCGGTAAAACACAAAGCCTGGCGCGCCAACAACGACTTGGAGCTCTCCCCCAAGGAGTTTATGCTGCTGGAGTACCTCATGCGCAACGCCAACCAGGTCGTCACCCGCACCATGATTGCCGAGCACGTTTGGGATGCCAGTTTCGACAGCTTCACCAACGTGATTGACGTTTACATCAGCTTCTTGCGCAACAAAATCGACAAGGACCGCGTCGACAAGCTCCTCCACAGCGTGCGCGGCGTCGGCTACATGCTGAAGGATGAGGTGGCCCCGGCATGAAGCTGCGCCATCTCCGCCTCGCTCGCCGCCTCATCTGGCGCCCCAGTTCCACCCGCGGTCAGCTTACCTTTCAGTACACCGTGGTCTTCAGCCTGTTACTGTTTCTTGCGGCCGGGCTGCTCTACTTCACCCTCAACTGGATTCTGTTCCTGAATGTCGATAACGGACTGCAGAGCGAAGCCGCTCTGGTGAAGCAGTACATCCATTTTGACAACGGCAAGCCCTCGCTTTCGCCCAAGGCCGCCAGTGACGACCAGGACTACGACCTCAACACCGTTTTCAACGTCTCCCAAATCCTCAACAGCGAAGGCATTGCCGTCAAACCCTCGCCCGAGCTCACCGCCTTTGGCTATTCCGTCGAGCCCAAAATTCTGAAAAGCCTGGTCGCCATGAAGCCGCCCCCGCCCTTCACCACCGAGGGTGAGCGCCGCGATCAGCGCATGCGCATCGTCAACACCATCTTGCGCGGTCCCAACGGCCACCGCTACCTGTTGCGCATTGGCACCCCGCTTAAGCCCATCAACGACGCCCAGGACACGTTTCTTTGGGTCATGCTGATGTTGCTCCCGGTGACCGTGGTTTTCAGCGCCGTGTTCGGTTCGGTGATGGCCAAGCGCACGCTTAAGCCGGTCACCGACATGACTCACGCCGCGCGCGCCATCTCCGCCTCCAACCTCAGCCGCCGCCTCCCCACCCGCGGCCGCCGTGACGAGTTGGATGAGCTTGCCGAGACCTTTAACGCAATGATTGCCCGTTTGCAGCAATCCTTCGCTAAAATGAACGAGTTCGCTGCCAACGTCAGCCACGAACTGCGTACGCCCCTTCAGGCCATGCAGGGAGAGACCGAGTTGGCCCTGATTGCCCGCGCCCCGGTCGGTGAATGCCGCCGCGTGCTTGAAAGCAATCTTGAGGAAATTGACCGGCTGAATCGTATGATCCGCAACTTGCTGGTGCTGGCTCAGGCCGACGCCGGCGAAATGCGGCCGCATCTGGAGGCTATGGATTTGAACGAGCTCGTCCGCGATCTGGTGGACCAAATGCGCGCCGTCGCCCAGTCCCGCGACGTGGAGCTGCGCGCCGAAACCTCCGCCCCCGTCCCCCTCCACGCCGACAGCCTGCGCGTCCGCCAGATGGTGTTAAACCTCATCGACAACGCCATCAAATACACCCCCGCTGGCGGTCGCATCGAGGTCCGCGTCGAGCGCGCCGCCACCCCCGCCGGCCGTATTGAGGCCCGCATGCTCGTGCGCGATACCGGCATCGGCATCGCCCCCGAAGATCTGCCCCATATCTTCGATCGCTTCTACCGCGCCGACAAATCCCGCACCAGCAGCGCCGCCGGCGTCGAGGGCTGCGGCCTCGGTCTTCCCATCGTCAAATGGGTCGCCGAAACCCACGGCGGCTCCGTCGAAGTCTCCAGCCGCCCCGGCCAGGGCAGCAGTTTCCTCGTCCGTCTGCCCCTCGCTCCGGCGCTGGCGGGGGTGGCATGACCCGCTGGCAGGTGCATGTGCTCGTCCCCGGCTTGCCCCTGCAGGCCTGCTCCGTTCTGCTCTCCAGCGTCACCGAAAACGGCGCCCAACCCCAGCACATCGTCGTCGACACCTGCTTTCCCCAGCACGATGCCCTCCTCCACGACGGTCTGCGGCGCCTGCGCGTCAAACCCGAAGAAATCTCCGGCGTCATCAACACCCACTATCATCTCGATCACTGCGGCGGCAATTTCCTCTTCCCGCATGCCTGGATCTACGGCTCCCGCCTTGATTTTGACTGGGCCATTTCCATCTACGAGAGCGTCTGCGGCGGCGAAACCAGCCGCGATGTCTTCCGCACCTTTTATCCCGAAGCCACCGACGAAGAATTCGGCCACATGGATGAAGCCCGCGTCCTCCAGCTCCTGAAGTGGATGTGGGACCCGGCCATCCTCGGCGATCACGCCCGCTACCGCTGGTGGGAGGATGGCGATCTCGGCATCGATGGCATCCACGTTCTCCCCACCCCCGGTCATTCCCCCGGCCATCTCTCCCTCCGTGTCCGCGGCGCCGAAGGCCCCTACCTCATTGCCGGCGATGCCCGCGCCTTTGCCGATGATGTGCCCGACGGATACGACATGCCGCCCCACAACCGCGAGCTCTTTGCCCGCTCGCGCCAGCTCCTCGACCGTTTTACCGGCGTCATCATCCCCGGCCACGACGATCCCTTTACAGCGTCCCACAACCGGCCGGCCCTCGCTGGCCGCTTGGAGAAAAAACATTCATGAGTTCTAAAGCAGCCGCGCCGGCTTACGGCCGCGGTGTCTCCCAACGTGTCGAAGGCTTTACTGAAAGCGTGATCCGCGAGATGACCCGTCTCGCGATGCAGTACGACGCCGTCAATCTCTCCCAGGGCTTTCCCGACTTTCCCGCCCCCGATTTCATTAAAGAGGCCGCCATCCAGGCCATCCGCGACGACAACAATCAATACGCCGTCACCTGGGGCGACCCCATCCTGCGCACCGCCATTGCCGCCAAATACCAGCGCTGGTACGGCATCGATATTGACGATCGCCACGTCACCGTCTGCTGCGGCGCCACCGAGGCCATGATCTCGACCCTCATCGCCGTTCTTAACCCCGGCGATGAGACCGTCATCTTCGAGCCCTTCTACGAAAACTACGGCCCCGACTCCATCCTCAGCGGTGCGGTCCCGCGTTTTGTCACCCTCCGCCCCTCCGCCGAGGGATGGAGCTTCGACCGCGCCGCGCTCGCCGCCGCCTTCAACTCCAAAACCCGCGCCATCATCCTCAACTCTCCCAACAACCCCACCGGCAAGGTCTTCACCCGCCCCGAGCTCGAGTTCATCCGCGACCTCTGCATCGAGTGGGACTGCCTCGCCATCACCGACGAGATCTACGAGCACATCGTTTACGATGGCCGTCAGCACATCCCCATGGCCACCCTGCCCGGCATGGCCGAGCGCACCATCACCATCAGCGGCATTTCCAAAACCTTCAGCGTCACCGGATGGCGCGTCGGCTGGGCCCTCTCGCCCGAACATCTCGCCGGCGGCATCCGTAAAGTCCACGACTTTCTGACCGTGGGCGCCCCCGCCCCCCTCCAGATCGCTGCCGCCCATGCCCTCAACCGAAGCGACGACTACTGCCGCGCTCTGTCCGCCGAATACGCCGCCCGCCGCCAGAAACTCGTGCCCGCGCTCCAAACCGCCGGCCTCCGCTGCGCCCTCCCCGAGGGCGCCTACTACGTGATGGCCGACGTCACCCCCTTCCGTGACCGCTGCCCATCGGAAGAGTTCGCACGATGGATGGTCCGTGCCATCGGCGTCGCCACCGTCCCCGGCAGCAGCTTCTATCACGACCCCGAGCTCGGCGCCAACCAAATCCGCTTCTGTTTCCCCAAAATCGACGCCACGCTGACCGAAGCCGCGCGCCGCCTCCAATCCCTGCAGTCGTAACCGTACCCCGTAACCTGTAACTCATAACTCTTATGCAAGCCGCCATCATTTCCGCCGACTGGTCTCCTCGCTCCGACTACGCCATCACCCCCGAAGAAACCCGCACGCACATGGCCCGCGTCGGCAGCTCCTGCTGGAAGCATCCTTCTGCCGCCGTCGCCACCCTGCCTGATCCCACCCCCGGTCCCGACGACGTGATCCTCAAGGTTGCCGCCGCCGGCCTCTGCGGCAGCGATCTGCACTTCTTCGAGACCGACAAGGACGGCTACATGCAGTACCCCGGCATGGCCCGCTTTCCCAGCGTTCCCGGCCACGAAGTCTCCGGCGAGGTTGTCGAAACTGGCGCCAATGTCAAATATTTGAAGCCCGGCGATCTGGTCTGTCTCGACGACA
>JBOGKK010000097.1:0-9395 GCA_050745425.1 Terriglobales bacterium | reverse complement strand
GTCCGCTGTATCGCACCTGGTAGCTGCGCAGGGCCGAAAAGGCGTGCAGGGCTCGCGTGCGTGCCTCGTTCATCGCCACCATCCGGGCCACCACTTGCCGGGTGGTCAATCCTGGCGCAGCGCGTGTCTGAGCCGGTGTCTGCGGCAGCGCCATTGCCTGCGCCAGCAACAATGCGCCTGCGCCTACAGCCACTCCCGCCGTCAATAACTGTGGGTTTCGTGCCATCGCGCCTGTCTTGTTCGATGCTTGCAGGGCCATAATGGCCACTCGCGGAATCCAAAAAAGCAGGTACGCTATAGAAGGTGAACCGGCGGAGGAGGCGTATGCGGCGAATTTCGAGACTTGCGATCATGCTGGCCCTTTTTGGGTTTGGCGTCGCCTTGGCGCAAGGACCCCCGGCCGCCTCCTTGCCCGCGGGCACAAAAATCAAGGCGGAACTGCGCAGCGCACTCGATACCGCTCATGCCAAAGTCGGCGCCAGCGTACGTGCCGTAACCACTGCCGATGTCAAGTTGCATGGCCGTAAGCTTTTGCCCAAAGGCAGCCAGCTCTCGGGCGCCATCGTCTCGGTAACCCCGGCCGAAAGCCCCAAGTCGCCCTCGCATATTGCTGTCGTTTTCACCCAGGCACGCACGAAAAAAGGCCAGGTGCTTGCGCTCGTCGCCGTCATCGTCCGCGTTCACCGTATCGCCGTCCCCCAGCCGCCCGCTCGCACACCCGCACCCATGCCCGCTCCGATGCAAAACCCCGAAATGACCAATAGTGATCGGCAAAATGGCAAGCCAACCGCTACACTCGGCTCCATGGCCATACCTTCGCAAATCACCGATCAGACGCAGGCCATGGTCTTCATGCGCCGCACCAGCCAGCAGAATCCAATTCAGGTGAGCATGGAGGGGAACAAAAGCAGCGTGCTGACGAGCCGCGGTAATTTCACCCTCGCGCGCGGTACGCGGGTGGAACTGAAGCAGCTTACGGTGCTGCCGGGAGATCATTCGGGTGCCGGAAGCCACTAATCCACGTCTGGTCGCAGGCGCTGCCGCCGACGAGGACGCGACGTTCGAGCTCAGTCTGCGCCCGCGCCATCTCGAAGAATACATCGGGCAGGGGAAGGTGAAAGCGCAACTCTCCCTGGCCATCGAGGCTGCCCGCCATCGTGGCGAGCCACTCGATCATGTACTGCTCTATGGCCCGCCCGGCCTCGGCAAGACCACTCTCGCCGGCATCATTGCCACCGAACTCGGTGTAGCCTTCCAGGCCACCGCGGCGCCACTCATTCAAATCAAGGGTGATCTGACCGCCGTGCTCACCAATTTGCAGAAGCGCCAGGTGCTGTTCTTCGATGAGGTGCATCGCCTCCAGCCTCAGCTTGAGGAGGTTCTCTACTCCGCTCTCGAAGACTACCGCCTCGATATCATCATCGGTCAGGGCCCATCCGCGCGGACGCATACGCTCAACCTCGAACCGTTCACCTTCGTTGGCGCAACCACCCGCGCGGGATTGGTCTCGGCGCCTCTGCGCTCCCGCTTTGGATTGATTCTGCGCCTGGAGTTTTACGAACCCGCCGAACTGGAAGTGATTCTGCATCGCTCCGCCCGCATCCTGAACGTCGCGATGCAGGCGGAGGGCGCCGCCGTGCTGGCGCGGCGCTGCCGCGGCACGCCGCGTATCGCCAACCGCCTCTTGCGCCGTGTACGTGACTTTGCCCAGGTCCGCGCCTCCGGCGCCATCACCGCCGCAGTCGCCGCCGAAGCCCTGGCCTTGCTCGAAGTTGACGAATACGGCTTTGATGAAGCCGACCGCCGCCTCATGCTTGCCTTGATGGAAAAATTTGATGGAGGCCCGGTCGGCGTCAATACGCTCGCCGCGGTTCTGGCCGAAGAACCGGACGCCATTGAAGAGATGTATGAGCCCTATCTGATGCAGGTCGGCTTTCTCAGCCGCACGCCGCGCGGCCGTGTCGCCACGGCCCTCGCCTACCGCCATTTCGGCCTTACCGCGCCCAGGGATCGTGGCGCTCAGTCAGGACTGTTTCCGGCTTGAGGGTCTACCTGCTGCTCGGCTCCAATCGCGGCGCCAGCGCCCAATGGTTCGACGCCGCCATTGCCGCGCTGCCCGCCGCTGGTGTTCGCGTCTGCCGTGTTTCCCCCTACCGTGCCACCCGGCCCGTTGCCGCTAGCGGCCGCCGCGATTTCCTCAACTGCGCCCTGGCCGCCGAAACCGATCTCCCGCCTCGAGTCCTGCTCCGCCGCCTCCGCCATCTCGAGCGCAGCCTGGGCCGTCACAGCCATACCCGCCGCAACCCTCCCCGCACCCTCGATATCGATCTGATTTTTTATGGCAGCGCCCGCATCCGTACGCCGGAGCTCGCGGTACCGCACCCGCGCTTTGCCTCGCGCGGCTTCGTCCTGCAGGCCCTCGCCGATCTCGACCCCGGCCGGCGAGCCCCCGCCAGCTATCGCACCATCGAGCAGACGCTTCGCCGGGTTATTTTCCGGCCGCTTCGCGCGCCAGCAGCACCTTGTGTGCTTTCGCCTCCAGCGCTTCCGCCTGCGGCATCAGCGTAACCGCCTTGAGCACTTCCGGATCGACCTGCATCAGCGTTTTGTAGCCGTCGTTCAGCCCGTACAGGCTCGACAAAACACGGAACCGGATCTGCTCCTTCAACCAGGGTTCGTTCGCATTCACATCGGCAGGCTTCAAATCAACGTGCTGGCTGGCCAGGAACGCGACGAACGCCTGGAGCGTGGCTGCATCCGGTTCCCAGCTTCGCGGCTCCGTTGCGTGCTTGCCCAGATAGGCGTCGGCGAACTCATAAAACGCAGTCCGCCCCAGCAACATTTGCTGAAAATCGTTCAACTTCTCCTCGGGCAGTGCTACGTCCGGGGTAATCCCACCGCCGCCGTACACCGTTCGCCCGATGTCGGTCAGCTTCACCTGGCGTTGATCGAGCGGTGTTTTGTGGTTGTGGACGTAGAAATAGTCGTACAGGGAAACGCCCGCATAAGGCCGCTGAATCAGCCGCCCGCTGGGGGTGTAATAGTGCGCCGTGGTCAAAGCCAGGCCGGTTCCATCGCCCAGCGGCATCACCGTCTGCACCAGCCCTTTGCCAAACGTCGTCTGTCCGACGATCAGGCCGCGATCGTGATCCTGGATCGAGCCGGAAACAATTTCGGCCGCGCTGGCGGTCATGCTGTTCACCAGCACGACCAGCGGAAAGTTGTGGCCGCCGTTGCCATGCGTCGCCACCAGAACGTGCGCGGGTGAATTGCGTCCATGATCGCTGACGATCACCTGATCTTTGGCCAGAAAGAGCCCGGCGACGCCCTGCGCCTGATTCAAAAGTCCACCCGGGTTCCCGCGCAGATCCAGAATCACGCCCCGGATCGGCCCTTCTGCCTCCGCGTGGTGCAGAATGGCCTGCATTTCACTGGTGCTCGTCCCGGTAAATCCAGTCAGGTAAATGTAGATCACGCCGGGCTTAATCTGAAAGGTGCAATCGACACTGTCGTGCTGCACGTCCGCGCGCACCATGCTGAAGGTGAGCAGGTTCGGGTGTCCTACACGCTTGACCGAAATGGTTACCGGTGTACCTTTTGGCCCCTTGAGCAGGTTTGCCACCTGATCGGTGCTCAAGCCTACCGTCGAGGTGCCGTTCACCGACATGATCAAATCGTAGGGCCGCAGTCCGGCCTTGAAGGCCGGCGTACCTTCGAACGGCTGGACTACCCGCGCCTGGTTATTGCGCGCATCCACGGCGCCAATCAGCATGCCGACGCCGGAATAGCGGCCCCGCTGATTTTCCATTTCCTCTTCGAAAGCTTTTGGACCCCAAAAGCTCGAGTGCGGATCAAGCTGCCGCAGCATGCCCGGAATCGCGCCATCGTAGATTGCCGTGCTCGGGTTGACCGGCGCCGCATAGTTGGTGGCGACCAGGTGATACACGTCGGCAAACTTCGTCAAATCGGCCTGAATGCTGGCGTCGCCGTTGTTAGGCGCGGCCAGGGCCTGGCCCGCCGCCGCCTCCGTTCCCAGCACGTGGGGTCCATAGAGGCGCCCGAAAACGGCGCACACAGCTAGTACAAGAACGATCAACAGCGGAGTTCGGAGTTTTGCCATGCCTGCTACCGTAGACGTGAACGCGGCCGGCGCGCCGCGGGAGAACTGCTCGCAGTATAACAGATGCATCGTGCTGTGCTGTCAGCGGTTCCGGGCACCACGAGCCTCGCCGGTGGGGCTCAAATCGCCTGCGCTGCTATCATAGTTGCGGGACCGAGTCCCTGCCCATGAGCTTCGGCGAGCTTTTGTTTCTCCTCATTTTGGCGTTGCTGGTCTTTGGCCCGCGCAAGCTGCCCGAGATTGCCCGCACCGTCGGCAAGATCATGACCGATTTGCGGCGTGCCAGCAACGAGTTCCGCTACACGCTCGAGGACGAAATCCGCAGCATCGAGGTCAGCGAACGCCCGGCGCCTCGCCTCGAAGCCGTTCCTGCGGGCGTTGATGGCGCCATTACGCGCGATGAACACGAGCCCGCGGAAGCCGCCGAGGTTGAGGCAGCCACTTCCGCCGCCGCCGATGAGGAACTTGCCGGACGCGCGGCCCATCGACCCTGAACTGTCCGATGGCACTGATCGATCATCTCCGTTCTGCCTCCGCGCCAGCCTCCGGCGGCGCCGCGATGTCGTTTCTCCAGCATCTCGAGGAATTACGCCGCCGCATCTTCCTGGCTGCGGTCGGCATCCTGCTCGCCTTCTTTGTCTGCTTCACCTTCGCCGATCCCATCTACGGCTTCATCGAAGCTCCCATGACGGCATCCTTGAAGGCGCACCATCTCAGCCAGCACCTTGTCTATTTCAATCCCGTCGATCCCTTCAACCTCTACGTCAAGCTCGGCCTCATCTGCGCTCTGTTTCTTGCCTCACCCTGGGTTCTTTACCAGCTTTGGGCGTTCATTCGTCCCGGCCTGCTGCCGCGCGAACGCCGCTACGTGATTCCGTTTGTGCTGTGTACCTCGGTGCTGTTCATCGCCGGCGGAGCCTTCGCCTATCTCTACGCGTTTCCTCTGGTGCTGAATTTCCTGGTCGGCTATGCCCATCGCTTCACCCCCGAGATCAGCATCAACGAATACTTCAACCTGTTCTCAACCGTGGTGCTCGGCGTCGGAATTGTCTTCGAGCTGCCCACGCTCATCTTCTTTCTCTCCCTGTTTGGCATCACCAACGCGCGCTGGCTGCTCAAGAACTTCCGCTACGCCATCCTGGGTGCATTTGTCCTCGCCGCCGCCATCACGCCCACCGCTGATATCACCACGATGACCGTGTTTGCCGCCCCTTTAATCGGCCTCTATGCCCTCGGCATCGGCATCGCCTGGCTGGTCGGCAAGCGCCGCGGCCGCCGCCGCGCCGCAGCCGCACAGTGACACCACGCCGCAGTTGCGGTACATTCAGCGAGTCTTATTAGGTTAGGATCAGAGTGGACGAGTCGATGCTCACGCAGCCGCTATGAAATTTCTTCTCGGACTGGTGCACACCTTGGGCGAGCTGGCACGCACCTGGGGCCTCGTCGGAGTCTTCGGCCTGACGCTGTTCGACGGCTCCCTGCTCTGGCTGCTGCCCGGCATCAATGACATTGTGGTGATCAGTTTTGTGGTCGCCAAGCACTCCCTCGGTTGGGCCGTCCTGGCCGTGCTGGTCGCCACCGGCGGTTCGATTCTGGGCGCCATGGCCAGCTACCGCATTGGCCATCGCGGGGGCGCCGAAATTCTGCGCAAGCGTTTTCCGCCCAAGCTGCTGACCCGTGTCGAGGCCTGGACCAACCGCATGGGTGCGATCCCGGTAGGCGTCGCTGCCATTATGCCGCCGCCGTTTCCTTACGCGCCCTTTGTGATTTCCGCCGGAGTCATGAATGTGCCCAAGGCCCGCTTCCGCATCTCCGTGGGGCTCGGCCGCGGTATACGCTACTCGCTCGAAGCCGTGTTGGCGCTCTATCTCGGTCACCATCTGCTGCATCGCCTGGATAGCTTTTACTGGGCGGCGCTCGAGCCCGCTTTAATTCTGCTGGCGGTGGCTCTGACGGTCTGGGGCATCTACCGTTTGCAGTTTTCCCATCGCGATTCCAATCCCGGCCGCTGGCTCCAATAAGCTTCCGAACTCTACGCCTGCACCCCGCTGCTGCAGCGAATGCCGCCCCGCGAGGGAGGCGGCATGTCCGGCAAAATCGGAGCGAAAATGTGCGCCCCGGCTCTCCTGCCGTGTCCACGCCGCGCGCACGATCGCCGCCGCTGTCACCGCTGCCAAGCCGCCTCGTTCTGCCAGCAGCTCCAGTGCCCGCAAGCCGCGCTCCAGGTCTTCGCCTCTCCGGACCACTCCGGCGCAGCCACTGAGCACCGCACGTACCTGCGCCAATTCCGGGCCCGGTGGTGGCGGCAGCGCCTCAGGCGCCACACGGTCGAATCCGGCCGCCGCTGTCGCCGCCTCCGTTGCCGCCATGGCCCCCATGGCCGTGCCCGCGCGCGCCCCGAATACTAAGCCCTCCAGCAGGGAATTGCTCGCCAGGCGGTTGGCTCCATGCACGCCCGTACACGCTGTTTCCCCGGCTGCAAACAAGCCCGGCAAGGAACTGCGTCCCTCCCAGTCGGTGGCAATCCCGCCCATGGCGTAATGCGCCGCTGGACGCACCGGAATCCAATCCTTGGCCAGATGCAGCCCATAGTGCGCGAGCGTGGCCGCAATGCGTGGAAAGCGCCGCTGCAACTGCTCGGCCGGCAGAGCGGTCGCGTCCAGATAGCAGGCGGCGGGACCGCGGTCAGGCGATCCATCCGCGATCCGCAGCTCCGCATCCAGTGCCCGCGCCACCACGTCGCGCGGGGCCAGCTCCGCGTCGGCATGATAGCGATTCATGAACCTGTCTCCAGTTGGATTCCGCAGGATCGCGCCCTCCCCGCGCAGCGCCTCGCTGAGCAGAAAGCGGGGCGCATTCGGCAGCGCCAGCGCGGTGGGATGGAACTGCACGAACTCCATGTCGGCCAGCACTGCCCCGGCTTCGTACGCCAGCGCCGGCCCGTCTCCGGTCGCCACCGCCGGGTTGGTGGTTTCTCCATAGAGCTGTCCCAGTCCCCCGGTTGCCAGCAGCACGGCGCGGGCGTAAATCCGGCCCGTTCCGGTGCCGCCGCTTTCCGTAAACTCGATACCCACCACCCGCTCCTGGTCTCGTAGCAGGCGCTGGGCGCGGCCGTGCGCCACAAATTCCAGCCGCCTCATGCAGGCCGCCCGTTCCGCCAGCGTGACCGCAATTTCCCGCCCGGTCGAGTCGCCGTGAGCGTGCAGCACGCGGGAGCGCGAGTGCGCCGCCTCCCGCGTCCGTTCCAGTTGCGCCCCGCTGCGATCGAACTTGGCGCCCCAGGAGAGCAATTGCTCAATCGCCGCCGGTCCCTCCTCCACCAGCAGTTTCACCGCGCCCGCATCGCACAGCCCGTCACCGGCCACCAGCGTGTCCTGCTCGTGCAGGGCAAACGTATCGTCCTCGCCCATGGCCACGGCGATCCCGCCCTGCGCATAGGCCGTGGCCGAATCGTTGACCGTCTCCTTGGTCAAGACCACGGTGTGGGCCCCCTCACCCAACGCCAGCGCCGCGCGCAGACCGGCAATACCGGAGCCCACAATCACGAAATCGACCGCCCGAGTGTTGTTCATCACCGCCTGTTTCTAAACTACACTGGAAACTGCTTGCCACGGGAAATCCAGGTCAATCTCGCCCCTGCCTATACCGCAACCGTCGAGCGTGGCAGTTTGTCTCGCGCCGGCGCCCTGGCGCGCGCACACCTGCCGGGTTCCGGCACCGTCATCGTGCTCACCAGCCCGCGTATTCGCGGTTTTTGGGGTGATACTCTTGCCGCCAGTCTGCGCGCGGCTGATCTCCGCTTCACGGTCCTGGAACTGCGCGACGGTGAGGAGCACAAAAACCTCGCCGAACTGGCGCAGCTCGCGGAAGCCATGGTGGCCGCCGGCGCCGATCGCGACACTTTGCTGCTTGCTTTCGGAGGGGGCGTTATTGGGGATGTCGGCGGGTTCCTCGCCTCTACCTACATGCGCGGCATCCGCCTGCTGCAGGTGCCCACGACACTGCTCGCCATGGTCGACAGTGCGCTGGGCGGCAAGACGGGCGTCAATCTGGCCGCCGGCAAAAATCTCGTGGGTTCGTTCTATCACCCGCGTGCCATCCTCGCCGATCCGGCTGTACTCGCCACCCTTCCCCCGCGTGAATTCCGCAGCGGCCTCGCCGAAGCTGCCAAATACGGCATCATCGGCGCTCCCGAGTTATTCGCCTTGATCGAAGAGCAAGCCAGCGATCTGCTCGGCCAGCAGCCCGAACCCCTGGAACGCCTCATCGCCGCCTGCCTCCGGCAGAAGGCGCGCATCGTCGCCGCCGATGAGCGCGAGAGTGATCTCCGGCGCGTTTTGAACTTCGGCCATACCCTCGGCCACGCTCTCGAAAGCGCTACCGGCTACACCCGGTTTCTTCACGGCGAAGCCGTTGCCTGGGGCATGATCGTTACCACGCTTATGGCGGTGCGCCTGCATCGGCTCCCCGAGCCGCAAGGCGCCCGCATCATCGCCGCCATCCTGCGCGTCTGCGCTCCCCTTCCGCCTCTGTTGCACGACCCCGATCTTCTTCTCCGCCACGCCGCCAGCGACAAGAAAACCCGTGCCGGCCAGCTTCACTTTATGCTTCCCGTGGCCATCGGCCGCGTCGAAATGGTTGCCGGAATCGCCACGGATGTGATCACCGCTGCCCTCGACGACGCTGCTTCGCTGGCGGCAACCTAACTGTTTCCAGGGCCCTTCCGGTAGATACACTGCAGTCGTTGCCGCCATTCCTCATTGACACCGATGCGCTCAATCGGCACCTCGGCGCGCAGCCACTTTACCAGGAATGCCGTTTTCGGGTGCCACTGCAGCGCCGGCGCCACCAGCCACAGCCGCGGTGGCAACGGGCTGATCGCCTGGCCGGGGAAGTACCCCAACCGTTCGAAATCTCCCTGCTGCTGATGCTGCCGTACCTGCATCCAGTACAAGAGGCCTTGCAGCGGAAACTCCAGATTCTCGCTTGCCTTAAGTTCGATCACCACCAGGCGTCCGTCCGAGTCGCAGGCCAGCAGATCCAGCACGCCGCTGCCCACCGGGGTCAGCATCGGAATTTCCGCATAAATCGGCTGTCTTCGCAGCCGCGCATCGAGAAGCGACGGTTCATGGCGCAGGATATGGCTCATCCAGCGTTCCGGCTGCACCGCATACAATGGCTGCCGCGGGTGGCCGCCTGGCACCCGCGCCGCGGCTACCGCGGCTAACCAGCGCGCAAACAGTTCCTCGGTCTCCGGCAAGAGAGGGGTCTGTTC
>JBOGKK010000096.1:0-6671 GCA_050745425.1 Terriglobales bacterium | reverse complement strand
CTTCCGCACCGACTTGGCCCACGGTGCCAACGGCGCGTCCCCCGCGCTGTGTGCATGGCCGTGGCCAGCGCCTGCCGGGCCGTGGCGTGCAGAGCGCGAGGCCGCTCGCATCAGCCGGCGGTATCGTCTCCCGGACTCGCGATCGCGGCGATTTGGTCGCGCAGTTGCGGGCATCGGACGGTAGCGGTGCGCCAGACGATTTCCCAGTCGATGCTGAAATACGCGTGGATCAAAAGATTTCGAAAGGAAATAACTTGGGGCCACGGGATTTCGGCGTGACGGTCCCGGAAATCCTTTGATAGGTGGCGGGCGGCCTCGCCAATGATTGCAAGCTTCTGCACAACCGCACTCCGAACCAGCTCTGATCCACGGAACTGGTCGACGTTCAGTCCGGCAATAAAGTTTGCAACGTGGCCCGCTGCATCGAGGATGTCGGCAAGCAATGCCGCGTCAGACCGCATACAGAGGACGGGCGTCGGCTAGCACCGAGGGGCGAATTCGCGCGCTAAGACTACGCTTGGAGATCAAATCTACTTGTCTGCCGAAGGCTGCCGACAGTTCCTGCATGAGCCCTGCGAAATCGACCAGGTCGGGAGTCGCTTCGGGCAGGAACTCAACCAGGAGGTCGATATCGCTGTCGTTCCGATCTTCTCCCCGCGCTACCGAGCCGAACACCGAAAGCTCACGCACCTGGTAGCGACGGCAGATCCCGTCAAGTTGCGCTGCGCTAACCGGGGGCAATGCGGGATGGGTGCTCGAGATCATGCGCGTAAAAATGGTCGGGGCGAGAGGATTTGAACCTCCGACCCCCTGGTCCCGAACCAGGTGCTCTACCAGGCTGAGCCACGCCCCGACGAGGTACTCATTATAGCAAGGGCTGCAATGGCATAATGTGCAGCATGAAAAAGCTCGGCTTGTTTCTGGCGCTTTTATTCAGCCTGGCGCTTTGCGGCTGTCGCACTTCGCTGCTGCATGTGCCGGCGGCGGCGGCGGTTGCCTCACCCGCGCTGTACACCGTCACCTTCAACACCACGCGCGGGCCTTTCGTGGTCGAGGTGCATCGCGCCTGGGCGCCGCGCGGGGCCGACCGCTTCTACTATCTCGTCCAGCACGGCTTCTACAACGGCTGTGCGTTTTTCCGTGTGGTCCCGCACTTTGTGGTGCAGTGGGGCATCAGCCCCGACCCGAAAGTTGCCGCCGCCTGGAACAACGCCAACATCCTCGACGATCCGGTCACGCAGAGCAACACGCGCGGCATGATTACCTTCGCCACCGGCGGCCCCAACACCCGCACCACGCAGGTCTACATCAATTACGGTAATAACGCACGGCTCGACAAGATGGGTTTCGCGCCCTTCGGCAAAGTGATCACGGGTATGGATGTGGTCGACCACCTCTACGCCGGCTACGGTGAAGGCCCGCCCCGCGGCCACGGCCCCAATCAGGACAAGATCACCAAAGACGGCGCCGCCTACTTACAAAAGGACTTTCCGCGCCTCGACCGCATCCTCTCCACCAAAGCGAAAACGCTGCCTTAGCTTTTAATGCCGTCCACGGCGTGAAGCGGGCCGGTTCGCCGGCTGCAGGTCGCGATTCACCGTCCAGGTGGTCTCGAAGCTGAGCGTCGCGTTGCGCTCCTTGGCGAGAGCCACGGCATCGAGCTTGCAGAAACGTACAGGTCCGGGCAGCGGGCTGTTGTCGCGCACCAGGGTGTAGACAATCACCTGCCCATCCAACTCGATACGGCAGCCCCAGTTGCGGCATTGGCTGTTGGCGAGAAGCTGGTTGGCGCGCTTCAAGCCAGGTTCCAATTCGTCGCCGGGCACGGTCTCGGTGATGGTGTCCACCACGCCTTCCTGGTTGGCATGGCGGTGATGGATGGAGATGATATGTTCCTTGGTTTCGATTTCCATGCTAGTTACAGGATAGCAGGTTACGCGCCTGAATGGCGCTTTTTACCCCTTGACTGGCCGGAAACAGCCGTTAATCGGAATGGACCCGCCACGCGTTCCGGCCTGCGCGCTTGGCGGCATACAGGGCAGCATCGGCGCGTTGCTGCAACCCCTCCCCGCTGAGCGCCTCGCCCCGATAGTAGGCTACGCCGATGCTGGTGTGGATGGGCAGCAGGTGATCGTCGATGTGCATCGGGTCCTCCATGGCCGCCAAGATGGACGCCACCACGCGCTCGGCGTCGCGCGGGCTGTCGAGGTTTTCCAGCAGGATCGCGAACTCATCCCCGCCCGGCCGCGCCACCATGTCGGCGCTGCGCACGGCGCGCAACAGCCGCGCGGCAAACGCCTGCAGCACGCGGTCGCCAACCCCATGGCCATGACTGTCGTTGATCTGTTTGAAGTGGTCGATGTCCAGATAGAGCACCGCCAGCAGGCGCTGGCGCTGATGCCGCTGCGAGTTCTGCATGGCCTGCGCCAACTTCTTTTGGAAAGCGCTGTGGTTGGCCAGGCCGGTCAGCGCGTCCGTCTGCGCCATGGCGCGCAACCGGTCTTCTTCCCGCTTGCGCTGGCTGATGTCGCGCAGGGTAACCGCCACGCCATCCCCGAGTGGCACCGCTTGCAGGTGCAGCCATTGCGGCGCGCCATCGCCGCCGCGGCCGGGCGTAAATTCCTCGACCCAGTACCGGCGCTGCACCACGACGTTGCGCAATTGCCCCAGCACATCGCCCGCGGCCGCCAGTTGCGGCACCGATGACAAGTTCAGTATCTCGCTGCCTCCGGCTGCCAGGTCCGCAAAGGTCTCGCCCGGCTGGTTGGCGTAGATCAGGCGGAAGCTGGCGATCCCGCCCGTCAGACGCGAGCGCACGCTCTCGAAAATGTAAAACGGATCCATGCCGCTCTCGGCGGCGGCGCGGAAGCGCGCCTCACTGCTCGCCACCTGATTGCGCGAGGCCACCAGTTCCGCGATCAGCGGCCGCACCTGCCAGCGCAGCAGCTCCAGCCCCACAATCGCAAGCGCGATCAGCAGCGGCCCCAGAATGGCTACCTCCAGCCGGATCGGCGCGTACAGCTCCTGGCTGTCCATTTTCACCACCAGCCCCAGCCCCATGCCCGCGATGGGGGCGTAGGCGGCCAGCACGCGCTGGCCGCGATAGTCGATGGTGTCGGCCACGCCGCTTTTGCCTGCCAGCGCCAGCGCCATCGGATCCGCTACATCGCGGAAGCCAGTGCGCAGCACATACGGTTCCGGATGCAGCCGCTGCGGAAAGCAGACCACCGCTGCGCCGGCCGGCGCGCGCCCGCACAGCCCGATCTCTCCGCTCGAGCCAAACGACGCGCTTTCGATCCCAATGCTGCCCAGCAGCGCCAGTGGCTGTTCCAGCTCCACGGCGCCGAGCGTATGGCTGCCTTGCACCACCGGCAGGCGCTGGCGCAGGTAAAACGCACCGTCCCACAGCAGCGCGACCGTTCCTCCCAGCGGCAACGGCACTTGCACCTGCGGCCGCCGTATCTCATTGCCGATATGCGCCACCACGCGATCGCCGCGCTCCAGCGTGACCGAGCTGAAATCATGCGGCGGCAACACCGGCTTCGCCCGCGGTTGCTGCAGCAGCAGCGCGGTCAATTCGGGCTGCTGGGCATAGCGTTCTCCGCTGGCCACCGCCTCCTCAATCAGCAGACGCACGTAGCTGATGCGTTCCTGCCGCCGCAGCGTCAAATCCGAGATGGCGTCACGCTCGGCAATGTGTTGCACCATGAACAAGCCGCTGAAGCCGGCAACCACGATCACCACAATCAGCGCCAGCCGTGCCGCCTGCATGATGTGCTCGGCCTGCTCGGCGCCTGGCGGCGGCCGGTTCCATCGCCGCTCGCGCCACTGCATCCACAGCGCCAGCCCCAGCAGGAAGATCCCGCACCCGCTCAGCATCGCAGGCCGTGCCAGGCCGCGGTAGCTATAGAGCAGATCCAGGTGCAGAAAGTAGCCCAGCACGCCCGTCACGCCAACCGCGAGCGTCAGCCAGGTCAGCCAGCGTGCGATCCACGCCCGGCGCCGCTGCATCCACGGCAGCACCAGGATGGCGGCGCCCAGCAGCAAAAAGCCGATGGCGTTCAACAAAGACGTGCGCCCCGGATGCAGCGCCGGCTCGTGCAGCCATCCCCCGCCCAGTCCCCAGTCCGCACCCAGGCTGAGGCCCGTCGTGATTTCCAGCAGCACCACGAAATTCAGCGCCAGCAGCAGCAGCGCGCTGATCGTCCGCCAGCGCTTCGACAACAGCAGCGCCAGCGCCCCCAGAATCAGGCTCGCCGCCGTGCTCGGCTCTACCGGAACGCGCGGCCCTGGGATCAGCTGCACCAGCACGGGCGAGTGGATGGCGTAGCCAACCCACACCAGCACCCCCAGCGCCGCCGCTGCCGCAGCCAGCCACTCGGCGGCGTTCCTGTCCCGTGTTCCCATGGTTTACAAGATGACCGGCGCTACCCTAACGACGCATTGATGGGCGCGGGGCCTGGCATGGCTACGCCACGCCACCCGCTTGGCGCTCGGCCGTGCCGGGGGCCCCTGGAGCCCCAGCCCGGCCGGCGCCGATTGATTGGCGCGGGGCCTGGCATGGCTACGCCACCCCACCCGCTTAACGCTTGGCCGTGCCGGGGGCCCCTGGAGCCCCAGCCCGGCCCGCGCGTTGCCCGCTTGCAATCACGGGCTGCGGAATGCGCGGTGCGTGGCCGCGCTTGTACACCAGAATCGTACGCCGGTAGCTGAGCACGACGGTTCCATCCTGCTTGAAGCCAACCGTCTTGATCTCGACCAGTCCCTGGTGCGGGCGCGATTTGGATTCCCTCTTGCTCAGAATCTCCGTCTGCGCATAAATCGTGTCGCCGGCAAACACCGGCGCCGGCATGCGCACTTCATCCCAACCCAGGTTGACGGCGTTGCGCGAAATGTCGTTGACCGACAGCCCCACCACCAGCGCCAGGGTGAAACAGGAATTCAGCAGCGGGCGCTTGAATTCCGTCTGCGCCGCATAGTTCGTATCAAAGTGGATGGGGTTCGTGTTCGCCGTCAGCAGCGTGAACCAGGTGTTGTCGGTTTCGGTGACGGTGCGGCCAATCGGATGCCGCAGCACGGCGCCCACCTCAAAGTCTTCATAGCAGCGGCCAGCGCCGCCGGTGTCGTTTTGCTCAGCCATCACTTTCCTTTCCTGGTGCGCGGTCGGCCTCGCGGCAGAGCCGGGCTCGGGTGGCAAGGGCGCTGGCCAGGCGCAGGTTGGCGGCATCAATCATTTTGCCGTCGAGACTCACCGCCCCGCGCCCCGCCGCGGCGGCGGCATCGTAGGCGGCGGCCACGCGCTCGGCGTGGGCGGCTGCTTCCGGCGCCGGCGAGAATATTCGGCGCGCTGTCTCAATTTGCGCGGGGTGAATCAGTTGCTTGCCGTCAAAGCCCATGGCCAGCGCAATCCGGCAGGAGCGCTCAAATCCGGCAGCATCTTTGAACGCTGCATACGGCCCATCAATGGCACGCAGCGCCACGCCCCGTAGATTGCCCCTCGCCGCGCCCACGACGGCAGCCATGGCGGCGTGCCAGCGGTGGCCGGGATAGAGCGCATCATGCTCGTCGAAATCTCCAATGCCGCTCGAGGGCATGCCCATCGATGCGGCAAAATCGCCGGGACCGAAAATCAGCGCTTCCAGGCGCGGCGACGCGGCCGCAATCTCGCGGCAATAGAGGAATCCCCGCGCCGTCTCAATCTGCGCCTCGATGCCGATCCGCTGCGGCCAGCCCTGGCTCTGCTCGATTTGCGTCAGCAGGCGGTCGACGAACTCGACATCTCCGGCCGTGCCCGCCTTCGGCAGCATCACCAGATCCACACTATCACCCACCGCCTCGACCACCTCTATCAGATCGCGGTAGGCGAAGCCGGTATCGACTCCGTTGATGCGGAACATGCGGATGCGCCGCCCGAAATCCAGCTCCCGGAAGGCGCGAATGACCTGCGCCCGGCTGGCCGCCTTCTGCTCGACTGGCACCGCGTCTTCCAGATCAAGGCAGACCGCATCGGCCGCCGAGGCCACGGCCTTCTCGATCATGTGCCAGTTATTGGCCGGAACAAACAGCGGTGTGCGCTCGAGCCGGGTCGGGATGCTCATCAAGTGCTATTTTAATGCACCGTGGCTAGGCCACCTGCAGCAGAATTTTGCCAGCGGCGTGGCCATGCTGGCTCAGATCCTGCGCCTGCCGTGCTTCCGCGAAGGGAAGCACCCGCGCGATGCGCAGCTTCAGGGCGCCGGTGGCCACCATGTGCGCCACCTCGACCAAGTCGGCGGCATTGCGTTGCATGAAAAACGCAACGGTACGAACGCCGTGGCTCTCGGCTGCCCCAGCGTCTTCGATGCCAACGCTGGAGGCCAGTACCCCGCCCCGCCGCAGCACCGCGTAGGAGCGCCGCTGCAGGCCGCCGCCAACCAGATCGATGATCACGTCCACCGGCCCCACTGCGCTTTCGAAGCGTTCCGCCTGGTTGTCGATTGCCGACTGAACGCCCAACTGCGATAAATAGTCCATATCGCGGCCCAGCGCCGTGGCGGTTACGTGCGCCCCTTTGTGGAGCGCCAGTTGCACCACCAGCGCGCCCACGCTGCCCGCGGCGCCATGGATCAGCACCTTCTTGCCTTCGCCGACCCCGGCTGCGCGCACAATCTGGAGGGCCGTCAGCCCGGGTG
>JBOGKK010000095.1:0-24473 GCA_050745425.1 Terriglobales bacterium | reverse complement strand
CTTCCGCACCGACTTGTCCCACGGTGCCGACGGCGCTTCCCCCGCGTATGGCACCAGACTCTAAGGAATGAGTCGCGCGCCATCGTTTGGGGGCTGCCGTTTGGGTCCTGGCTGCTGCGCGTCGTATCATGTACTAATCTTATGGTGCGTGTGCAACAAATCCTGCAGGAAGTCACGTCGATTGAGGGGCGGCGCTTTATCGTGGTTTCCAACCGCCAGCCCTTTTCCCATGTGCGCCACGGCGACACGGTGCGGGTGGAGAAGCCGCCCAGCGGCCTGACGCTTGCCCTCGAGCCCATTGTACAGGCCACCGGCGGCACCTGGATTGCCGCCTCCAGCGGTGATGCCGACGCCGAACGCGTCGACGGCAAGGGCCGTGTGATCTCGCCGCCCCCGGGCGTGGACTACCACCTGCGCCGCATTTTCCTTCCGCCCCGGCTGCAGCAGGATTTCTACACCGGTTTCGCCAACTCGACGCTGTGGCCGCTGTGCCATATCGCCTATCATCAGCCTCGTTTTGAGGAGCGTTGGTGGAAGGCGTTTCTGCAGGCGAACCAGGTTTTTGCCGATACCGTGGCCGATGAAGTCAACGGTGATCCCGCCATCATTTTCGTTCAGGATTTCCATCTCGCCGTGCTCCCTTTGCTGCTGCGCGAGCGCTGCCCGCAGGCGGTGATTGCCCAGTTCTGGCACATTCCCTGGCCCAACCCCGAAGCCTTTCGCGTGTGCCCCTGGCGCCGCGATTTATTGCGCGGATTGCTGGGCAACGATCTGCTCGGGTTTCATCTGCCCTATCACTGCAACAACTTTCTCGATACCGTCGATCGCGAACTTCAGGTGCGCGTCGACCGCGCCGGCAGCGCCGTGGTCGGCGGCCAGAGCCGCACCAGTGTGGCGGCGTTCCCCATGAGCGTCGATTATCACCACATTCAGAGCGCCTCGCGCGAACCAGCAGCGGTTCGCGAAGCCGCGCGCCTGCGCCGGGAATATGTCCAGAACGGAGATCGCAAGCTGGTGATCAGCGTCGAGCGGCTCGATTACACCAAGGGCATCCGCGAGCGCCTGGAAGCGATCCAGCGCCTGTTCGAGCGTCATCCGGAGTGGAAGCAAAAGGTCGATTTCGTCCATATCGCCACTCCGAGCCGCACGACCGTGCGTGCCTATCGCGACTATGCCGCCGCCGTCGACCGCACCATTGCGCGTGTGAATGCGCTCCACGGAACTCCCGGCTGGACCCCCGTCCGCCCGCTGCACATTTACGTGGAGCCGGAAAAGATCTGGAACTGGTACCAGGCCGCCGATGCCGTCATTGTCAGCTCGCTGCACGACGGTATGAATCTGGTGAGCAAGGAATTCGTGGCCGCCGGCCGCGAGGATGCCGTGCTTCTGCTGAGCGAGTTCACCGGCGCCGCGCGTTCGCTGCGCGAAGCCATCCAGATTAATCCCTACGCCACCGACAGCTTTGCCGACGCCATCGCTGAAGCGCTGTCGATGCCCGAAGTCGAGCGCCGCGAGCGCATGCGCCGTCTGCGCTGGCGCGTGTCCCATTATGATATTGGAGTATGGGCACGCGAGATCTTGCGTGCCATTCGACAGCGCGAATTTGATGTCCAGGATCCCCGCCTTTCTCTCCCGCCCCTCTCGCCCGGAAACATCCCCGGAGAAGCATTCTCAGGCGCAGGCCGCCGCGCTGTCCCCCAACGCCTGGAAACAACGGCTGTCCCGCGCCTCGCGCACGCTCATCGCCACTGATTTCGACGGTACGCTGGCGCCGATTGTGGCCGATCCCGCCGCCGCCGCGCCCCTGCCCGGCATGATCGACACGCTCACCGCCCTGGCCACCCGCCGCGACGTCCGGGTGGCCATTGTCAGTGGCCGTGCGCTCAGCGATCTGCGCGCCCGCTGCCCGGTGCCCGGCTGCTGGTACGTGGGCGGCCACGGCAATGAGATCGGCGCCGGCGCCGCAGCCAGCGATGACCTCAGCTCTGCCTCCGTGCCCGCGCCGGCGCAGGCCATGCGCCGCCGTCTCGCCGCCATCGCCGATCAAATCCGCGAGCGCCTGCCGCAATGGCCGGGCACGCGGCTGGAAGCCAAACCCTATTCCCTCGCCGTTCATTTTCGCCAGGCCCCGCGCTGGGAAGAGCCCATCCGCGAAGCCTTCTCCGCCTTTGCCGCGGCCGGCGGATGCCGGGTGCTGCTGGGCCGCCAGGTCATTGAACTGCTGCCCGACGATGCGCTCACCAAAGGACATGCGGTCGAGCGTTTGCGCCACCGCCTCGGCTGCGAGCTGGCCTTCTATTTCGGCGATGACACCACCGATGAGGATGTCTTTCGCCTCCGCCACCCCCAGATCATCGGGGTCAAAGTGGAAAATCGTGAGAGCGATGCCCCCACCCAAGCCAGTTGGCGCGTCGGCTCGCCGCAGGAGGTTCTGGAGGCTCTGCAGGCCATCCTCGAGTTGCGACAGCAGGTGGCAACTGCGGCTCCATCTGAAAAATTACATAAAAATTACGCTACGCCGCTCCCGTAGGCAGGTATGCTGAGGCATTAGAGGCGGTTCCCCAAGGAGGGAAGAATGCGCGTTTTTCTAATCTATCCCAAGCGCGATCCAGATTCACTCGTGCGCACCCAGTTCAGTATGGAGCGCGTGCATGAGCTCGCGTTCTGGCCTTTGCGCGGCAAAAGCTACGGCTTGCAGTTCAATGGCCTGGAATCGCTGAGCGCGCTCACTCCCAGTTGGGTCGATCTGACCGTCATCAACGAAAACCTCCGCGACATTGACATGGACGCCAACGTCGACATGGTGGCCATCACCGTCATGGTGACCAATGCGACCCGCGCTTATCAGATTGCCGATCATTTCCGCAAACGCGGCGTGAAGGTGGTTCTCGGCGGCTACCACCCATTCATGATTCCCCACAACAGCCTCGCCCATGCCGATGCCATCTGCACCACCGAGGCCGAGAACGTCTGGGAACAGATTCTGAAAGACTGCCGCGATGGCAAGCTGCAGCAGGTCTACCGTCAGGCAGAAAAAACCGACATGACCAAGGCCCAGCACATCCCCAGAGTCAAGCGCTGGGAGTGGCTGCACCAGGTGTCACTGACGCTGCAGGCCAGCCGTGGCTGCCCGTTCAACTGCGAGTTCTGCTCCATCGTGCAGATGCTCGGCCACGATATGCGCTACAAGACCACCGCCCACCTCACCGAGGAGCTGGAGGTCTACTTTAAGCACGATATCCTCGGCCGGGTCTTCTACCGGCCCATCTTTTTCGTGGACGACAACATCTTCGGCCATCCCCGCACGGTCAAGGAACTGCTGCGCGCCATCATCGCCCTGAAAAAGAAGTACCCGCACTACCGCGCCGTTTTCGGCTCGCAGATGACCATCAACGTCTACAAGGACAAAGAGGCCCTTGCGCTGCTCGAAGAAGCCGGTTTCTACAACATCTTCATGGGCCTGGAGAGCCTGAACCGCGAAACCCTCCGGTCGTTCAACAAGCTCCACAACATCGCCTTCAACTATGAGGATGCGGTGGCGACCATGCGCGAGTACGGCATGGAAGTGATTGCCAGCTTCATTTTTGGCACCGACGGCGATACTGAGGAAAGTTTCGACGCCGCCTATAACTTCTTCGACCGCAACAACGTTCTGTATCCCTACTTCAACATCCTCACGCCCACCTCCGATCAGTGGAAGCGGTTCCTGTCCGAGGGGCGCATCCTCACTGTCAAGGCCAAGCTCTACGACGCTCATCACACCGTGTTTGTCCCGATGAAGATGACGCCGCGTCAGTTGCAGGAGGGCTTCATCAAGCTGGTTTCGAAAACCTTCGATTACAAAAACATCGCCAAGCGCATGCGTGGCATTTACGTCGAAGGCTCGCGCCGCCAGGCCCGCCTCTCGCTGCCCTTGCCGCTGGAAAAGGCGTTTTACCGCAAGCTGCACTTCACCCTCGGCTACCAGAACGACCGCGACGGCCAGATGTTCCTGGAAGAGCTCAAACCCCACATCTGGAGTGGCAAGGTCCCCATGGCTTCGGTGCTGCTCCAGGTCGACCAGCACGACTGGGCGGTGCGCAACCGTTTCACCCTGGCCGAGCACCGCTACAACCTCGACGTCCCCGCCTGGCAGGATCGTCCCCACGAAGAAACCGCGATTGCCGGCGAAGGCCTCGCCTCCGACATCGCCGCTCAGGTGCGCTGACCGCGAGCCGCGGCCGCCGTTCGACGCTATAATAATCAGACGAGCGAGCCTTGCCGGGTCGTTCAATGGTAGGACAGCAGATTCTGGATCTGCCTATCGGGGTTCGAGTCCCTGCCCGGCAGCCATCTTTCTCTACGCTCAGCCGGAGTGCTTGCCCCACCGGTAGCGCCGCTTCCCGCAACGCCGGCACGAGTACGGCCACAGCAGCAGCACCGCAGCCAGATAATCGCCCGTCGATTGCCGCCGCCTGCGATCCAGATCCGTCCCGCACCGCCAGCAGTTCCTCACCCGGTAGACCGCATTGCGCCGCCCGCACTGCTCACATTGATACACCACCCGGCACCCGGTCAGCTTCTCCCCGAAGTTTCTGTGCGTGTGGCTTGTTTCCGTGTTCTGGCAGTACTTGCAATATGGCATCTCCAGCGATCCGCGCTCCCGTAAATATTTCGATTCTACAACTTTGCTATTTTACCTTGCGAGTTGCTGGCGGCCGCGCGTCACGCCGCTAGAGTCACGAACTCCGCCCTCGATACCACCCTTCCAGCCTGGCGGTGATCTCCTCTGCGCTCTCCTCGCCAAACCGCATCATCGGACCAAACTTCACCCACGCCGGCCCCCGATGCGCCCGCCACGCCTTGTCCGGTAAGATCTCATACAGCCCGCCAATCTCAATCGGCACGATCGGCAGCTGCAGTGCCGCCGCAAACACCCCAATCCCCGGCCGGAACCGGTGCAGCTTCCCATCCGGCGTTCGCATTCCCTCGGGAAAAATCAGCGGGCAATAGCCCTGGTCGGCCAGCCGTCCCGTATGGCGCAGCGAGGCTCCCACCGCACCATAGGCGGTCAGCAGGTAGCCGTTGAAGAACAGTTGCGATAGCTGCAGCCGCCACCGGTCGCGGAATCGCCGCCACTTCGTGGCCCGTGGATCGTAAGCTCCCGCGTATGGATCGATACCCATCGCCGGCGCCAGCCACGGCCGCCACGCGCGCGGCATCGCCCGCAAAATCAGCGGCACGTCGAGCATGCTTTGGTGGTTCGAGATAAAAAACACCGGCCGCTGCCAGTGTGCAAACTGCTCCGCCCCCTCCACCGTGATGCGCGATACGGCTGTTTTCAACACCGGGAAGACGATCGAATCGAACAGCGCCGCCCGGGTGTGGCGCACGCCCGGCCGCAGCGGCCAGGTCTTCTCGTGCGCGGGCACCAACAGTTGCGGCGCTGCCACCGGCGCTGCCGGCGCTCCGGCTTCCGCCGCCGTCGCGTGTGGTCGTGCCGCCGCGGCCGCCGGGGCCAGCAGCGCATCCACATCCCTCACCGTCTGCGCCATGACGATTCCGGTTTCATCCATGGCGCCTGCGCTATGCGCCTCCACCCAGCTCCACAGCTCCACCCGGTCGAGCGACGACAGCCCCAGGTCGGTATCGAGCCGCGCCTCCGGCACCATCCGCCCGGCGTTGATTCCCCAGCGCCGTTCCACAAACTGCCGCCAGTTTGCGGCTTCTCCGTCCGCGGTCTTATCCGGCGTCGCCGGTTCGCCCTGGTTGAGCCAGCGCCCAATCGCCACCCGCTGCAGCTTGTGCGTCGAGGTGGTGCGCGGCAGGCGCGCTTGCGGCCACACGGAGGCGGCGCGCACGCGCTGATGTGGCTCCAGTTGCGCATTGGCCCCGGCGATGGCCGCCTCCAGCGCTGTAACCGGCTCGCCCTCGCGCAGCACGACGACCGCGTGCACCTTGCTGCTGCCGTTCCTGTGGTCTTCCACCGCCGCGGCTTCGGCGATGGCCGCCTGCGCCAACAGCGCGTGCTCCACATCTTCCGGATACACGTTCAGCCCATCCGGCGTTACGATCATCTCCTTCTTGCGGCCGAGAAACGTCAGGTTCTTGTCGGCGTCGATCTGCCCCAGGTCGCCGGTGTGCAGCCAGCCGCCGGCAAATGTCTGCGCCGTGGCTTCCGGGTTCTTGTAATATCCCGGGGAGACATTGCCTCCGCGCACGAGAATCTCGCCGTCGGGGGCGATCTTCACCTCCACCTCCGCCAGCGTCTGCCCCACCGCCCCCCGCCGGATCTTGAATGGATGCGTAATCGCAATCGCCGGCGCCGTCTCCGTCAGCCCGTAGCCCTGCACCACGGCGTAGCCCAGCGCATGCCAGCCCTCCTCCATGCCCGCCGGCAGCGCTGCTCCGCCGCAAATGAACGCCCACATCTTCCAGCCCAGTTTTCGATGCAGCTTCCGCCATCTCCAGAATCGCCACAAGATGCCATGGCCGCGGCTGATCTCCACAGCCCCCGCAAACGTCGTTCCCGTCTCCGCCATCGCCCACTGGCTGAACAGCGTCAACTGCTGCGGCACTGCCACCAGCGCCGACGCGCGATAGCGCTTCATCAGCCCCGCCCACCGTGCCGGCGCCTGCGTTTCCGGATAAATCACCGTGCTGTCCACCAGCGTCGGAATCAGCAGACCCATGATCTGCCCGAACAAGTGGCTGAGCGGGATCAGGTGAATGAAGCCCAGCGGCAGCAGAATCCGCAGCCGCGGCTTGTATTTCCGCACCTCGTTCGCCACCGGACGCAAATTCGCCAGCACGTTGCCGTGCGTAATCATCACGCCTTTAGGCTCCGCGGTTGCTCCCGAGGTATAGACGATCTCCAGCAGTGTGCCTGGCTCCGGCTCGGGCGGCATCGCTTCCGGCAGCGCCACCGCGGCCAGCTCGCGAATGGCCGCAAACGGCAACACCGCCGAGCCCAGCGTTTCTTCCCGGTCCGTACACAGCAGTACCGCCTCGGTCTGCTGCCGCACCCGCGCCGCCAGCTCGGCCGAAAACGCCACATCCAGCGGCACCATCACCGCTCCGGCCAGCACGCACCCGTAAAAAGCGATGGCCCAAGCCTCGCCGGCCGCACCCCACAGCATCACCCGATCGCCGCTTTTTACCCCCCGCCGCTCCAGTTCCTGCCGGAGCGCGCAGGCTTTGCCGATCAGTTCGGCGTAGCTGAGCCGCGAGGCCCGGTACAAATGTTGTTCAATCAGCGCCGTCCGCCGCCCCAGGCGCGCCAATCCCAGGATGTAGGCGGGAAGGGAAGTTAATGTGGAAGAGCCGTTCGCCATGCGTTCGGGAAAGCAGCCCCTCCATTTTACGCGATTCGCCCGAGCCTAGACCGCGGTAGGATACACGCCCGTGTAACAGGCCTCGCAAAACCGGTCGTCGCCGTTGCCCACCGCTTCATCGAGGCCTCGCAGCGACAGATAGGCCAGCGTGTCGGCGCCAATCGACGCCCGTATTTCCTCCACGCTTTCGTTCGCCGCGATCAGCTCCCGCTTGGTGGGCGTATCCACGCCGTAATAGCAGGGCGCGATGGTCGGCGGACAGGAAATCCGCATGTGGACCTGCTTCGCTCCCGCGTCCCGGATCATATTCACAATCTTGCGGCTGGTTGTGCCGCGCACGATGGAGTCGTCCACCAGCACTACGCGCTGCCCCTCGATCAGCCGCCGCACCGGGTTCAGTTTCAGCTTCACCCCAAAATCACGAATCTGCTGTGAGGGCTCAATGAACGTGCGGCCGAGATAATGACTGCGGATCAGTCCGAACCGGAACGGCAGCTCCGCTTCTTCCGCGTAGCCGACCGCGGCCGCCACGCCGGAATCCGGCACAGGAACCACAATATCGGCCTCTACCGGCGCTTCGCGCGCGAGCATGCGCCCCAGCATCTCCCGGCTCTGCTGCACGCTGCGCCCAAACACCAGACTGTCGGGCCGCGCAAAATACACGTGCTCGAATACGCACTGTCGCCGCGGCCACGTCCGCCCCGGCTCGGCAAACCGGTGCGTGGTAATCTCGGGCGCCCGCGAATCCCCGCGCACCCGCACCCACTCACCCGCCTCCACCTCGCGCTCGTACCGCGCTCCAATCAAATCGAACGCGCAGGTCTCGCTGGCAAAAAATACGCCGCCTTCCGGCAGCCGCCCCATCGCCAGCGGCCGGAATCCCCACGGATCCCGGATGGCATACAACCCGTTGGGAGTCAGCAGCACCAGTGAGTACGCCCCCTCCACCTGCCGCAGCGCTTCTTCCAGCGCGGCATCGAAACTCTCCGCCCGCGACTGCGCCAGCAGATGCAGAATCACTTCGGTGTCGCTCGTCGTCTGAAAAATCGATCCCTGCCGCTCCAGGCGCGCATGAATCGCCGCGGCGTTGGTCAGGTTTCCATTGTGGGCGATCGCAAACTGCCCCCGGCCTCCGGCAACGTTGCATTCCACCGTGATCGGTTGCGCGTTGTTGATCCCGCTGTCGCCGCAGGTCGAGTAGCGCGTGTGTCCGATCGCCACCCGCCCCGGCAGCCGTTGCAGCGCCTCCGGCGTAAATATATCCGCCACCTGCCCCATCGCCCGCAGGCTGTGAATGACCGCCCCTTCTCCCTGTGCTTCCGTTGCCGAAATCCCTGCCGACTCCTGCCCCCGATGCTGCAGCGCATACAGGCCCAGATACGCCAGGTTCGCCGCTTCGGCGTGCCCCCACACCCCGACCACACCGCATTTTTCCCGCAGCTTATCCCACGGCAGGCTCATGTGTTCATCCTCTCCCAGGCCGCACGCATCGGTTCCAGGCCCAAGCGGACGATCTCTTTGTCCGCGTAGCACACGCGCAGCGCTCCCGGCTGCGTAATTCCCAACCGCTGTGCCGTCAAGCCTTTGGCTGCGGCCAGCGCCACTACCGCGGCCTGGTGTTCCGGCTGGCAGCTCACCACCACCCGGCTCGCTGCCTCATCAAACAGCGCCTGCATCGCCGTGGCGCCTGCAATCGCGACCTCGGCGCCGCAGACTTCCGGCGGCACTTCCTCGGCTCGCCACCCGAGACAGCACTCCGCCAAACACGCCGCCAGTCCACCTGTCGAAACCTGATGGGCCGAGGTTAGCCAGCCGTGCGCATGCGCCTCGTGCAGTACTCCGTGCAGCTCATGCTCGGCTTCCAAATCCAGAGCAGGCGGCATGCCCCATGTCTTTTCCAGAATCGCAGCCGCGTATTCACTGGCTCCCAGCCAGTTCCCAGCCGCGGCTCCGCTCAGCAGCACAATGGCCAGCCCCGGCCGCGGGAACCGCGAACCCAGCGGCCCGCGCTCGCCCGCAAGCCTTCCCACCACACCGATCACCGGCGTCGGCTGAATCCCCACGCCCAGCGTCTCGTTGTACAGGCTCACATTTCCACCGGTAATCGGCGTGCCCAGCGTGCGGCATGCTTCTCCAATGCCCGCAATGGCTTCGGCCAACTGCCACATCACTTCCGGCTTTTCCGGATTGCCGAAATTCAGGCAGTTCGTCGCTGCCATCGGCGCCGCACCCGTGCAGGCCACCTTGCGAGCCGCCTCCGCCACCGCTAGCCGTGCCCCGCCGCGCGGGTCCAGCTCGCAATACCGCCCGTTCCCATCGAGCGCCATCGCCAGCGCATATTCCGATCCCTTGATCCGGATCACGCCCGCATCGCCGCCGGGCCCGGCCAGCGTGTTGGTGCGCACCATGGTGTCGTACTGCTCCCACACCCAGCGTTTGCTGCACACGTTCGGCGACGCCAGCAGCGCCAGCACCTCGGCGTTCCAATCGCGTTTCTGGTCCAGCCACCCCGCCGGCGCTTCCATCGGAATGGTGCGCTCGGGCCGCCTCTGCGGTCTTTGATAGCGCGGGGCCTCATCCGTCAGCGCCGTATTCGGAATCTCCGCCACCACGCGCCCATGATGGCTCACCCGCAGCATTCCGTCGCCGGTTACTTCACCCACGGTCACCGCATCGAGCCCCCACTTGGCAAATACGGCAAATACTTCCTGCTCGCGCCCCCGCTCGGCCACCAGCAGCATGCGCTCCTGGCTCTCGCTCAGCAGCATGTCATAGGCCGTCATGCCCGTTTCCCGCTGCGGCACCCGGTCCAAATCCAGCGCCAGCCCGGTGCCTGCCCGGGCGCCCATTTCGCAGCTCGAGCTGGTTAGACCGGCCGCGCCCATGTCCTGAATGCCGAGTACCGCGCCGGTGGCCATCGCCTCCAGGCAGGCTTCCAGCAGCAGCTTCTCCAGAAACGGATCACCCACCTGCACGTTCGGCCGCTTCGCCGCGCTGGTTTCGCTGAACTCCTCGCTCGCCATGGTGGCGCCGTGGATGCCGTCCCGTCCCGTCTTCGCTCCCACGTAAATCACCGGATTGCCCACACCGGTCGCCTTGCCGTAAAACAGCTTGTCCTCGCGCGCAATCCCCAGCGCAAACGCGTTCACCAGTGGATTCCCGCCGTAGCAAGGGTCGAACACCGTCTCGCCGCCCAGGTTCGCCACCCCGAAGCAGTTGCCGTAATGTCCCACGCCGCGGATGACGCCGTCCATAATCGCCGCATTCTTCGCGTCCCCGGGCGGGCCAAACCGCAACGAATCCATCACCGCTACCGGCCGCGCGCCCATGGTGAACACGTCGCGCAGGATCCCGCCCACCCCGGTTGCGGCTCCTTCAAACGGCTCGACGTAGCTCGGATGATTGTGCGACTCGATCTTGAATACACACGCCCAACCCGCTCCAACCCGCACCACGCCGGCGTTTTCCCCAGGTCCCTGCAGTATGTCTGGCCCTGCCGTCGGCAGCGTTTTCAAATGCACGCGGCTCGACTTATACGAGCAATGCTCGCTCCACATCACCGCGAACACGCCCAGTTCGGTCGCATTCGGCTCGCGCCCGAGCAGCGTGCCGATGCGCTCGTATTCGGGTTCGGTCAGCCCCTGCAGCCGTATTTGCTCCGTGCTTATTGGCATACCATCATCAGCGATTCCAGCAGCCGCCAGCCCTCGTGCGATCCCAGGCGAGCTTCGATTGCCCGCTCCGGATGCGGCATCAACCCCACCACATTCCTGCCTTCACTGCAAATGCCGGCGATATCGTGCAGCGAGCCGTTGGGGTTATCGCCGCCGTCGTAGCGGAAGACCACTTGCCGCATCCGTTCCAGCCGCTCCACCACCTCCGGCTCAGCCACGAAGTTGCCCTCCCCGTGCGCCACCGGAATCCGCATGACTTCTCCCTGGCGAAACGCGCCCGTAAACGGTGTCGCGGTGTTTTCCACCCGCACCCGCACCTGGCGGCACACGAACCGCATCCCCGCGTTGCGCACCAGCGCTCCCGGCAGCAAACCCGCTTCGCACAGGATTTGGAATCCGTTGCAGATGCCCAGCAGCGGATGCCCCTCGGCCGCAAACCGCCGCAGCGGCCGCAGAATCGGCGAAAACCGCGCGATGGCCCCGGTGCGCAGGTAATCGCCATAGCTGAAACCGCCCGGCAACGCAATCGCATCACAGCCGCGCAGGTCCTCGCTTTCGTGCCACAACGCCTCGGCCGCGCGGCCCATCGCCAGAGATGCTGCCTGCAGCGCGTCGTGGTCGCAATTGCTGCCCGGAAACACCACCACGCCAATTTTCATGATTGGGCTTCTCTTCTCAGGGAAAACACTATTCTACTACTGCCCGCACCCGCTCCAGGCCCTTCTCCAGCGCCTGCTCGCTCCGCGCCTCGACGTTCAGCCGCAGCAGCGGCTCGGTATTCGAGCTGCGCAGGTTGAAGCGCCAATCCGGGTAGGCCACCGATAGTCCGTCGGTATGATCTGCGCGGCCGCCGGCGAAGGTCTGTTCCGTGCGCTGCAGGACTGCGCTGGCATCTTCGATTTCGAAATTGATCTCTCCGCTGGCGAAATACTTCGCCCGCAGTGGTGCCACGAACTCCGACAGCTTCTTCTTCTCCCGCCCCAGCAGCTCCAGCATCAGCAGCAGCGGAATCATGCCGTTATCGCGGTACCAGTTCTTGCGGAAATAGAAGTGCGCCGACATTTCGCCCGCGAAAGCTGCGTTCACCTCGCGCATTTTAGCCGGAATGATCGTCATGCCCGCGCGGCTGAGCACCGTCTTGCCCCCGAGTGCGGCGATCGTTTCCTGCGTCGCCCAGATGCTGCGCGGATCAATCACCACCGTCGCCCCCGGCTCATGATGCAGAATCGAGCGCGCCAGAATCGCCGTGGTGAAATAACCCGAGAGAAAATACCCCGTCTCGTCCACGAAAAAGCAGCGGTCGCCGTCGGCATCCCACGCCACGCCCAGATCGGCCGCACTCTGCTTGACCGTCTCGACCAGCTCCCCCTGGTTCTGGGGCAGCAACGGGTTGGGCACACCGCCCGGCACCGGAAAGTTGCCATCCGGTTCTTCGTACATGCCGTGAATTTCCAGCGGCAAGCGGCCGCGCTCGGCGACCAGACGCAGCGCCTTGACCTGCAGCCCGCAATTTCCGTTGGCCACAACGCGCATCGGCCGCAGCTTGCTCGTATCGATGTAGCCCAGCACGTAATCGGCGAAGCGATCCCACACGTTTTCTGTGTGCATCGCCCCCGGCGTGCCCGCCGCGCTTCCGCCCGTATCGCGCAGCGCCAGCTCGCGGATATCCTCCAGGCCGCTGCCCAGCGACAGTGGCACCGCCCCGCGCCGGCAAAAGTTGAACCCGTTCCACTCCCTCGGGTTATGCGAAGCCGACACGGTAAATCCGCCATCCACATCGAGCGTGGCGGCCGCGTAATAAAACATGTCGGTCGACACCGTCCCGATATCAATGACTGCAACCCCAGCGCGCCGCAGCGCCGCGATCGCCGCTGCCGCAATCGTCGGCCCCGACGTCCTCACATCCTTGCCCACCACCACCCGCTTCGCTCCCACCACCTTCACAAATGCCCGCGCAATCGCCTCCGCTCCGGCTTCATCCAATTGCTCGGGGTACACCCCGCGAATGTCGTAGCTCTTGAAAATGCCTGGATCGATCACGTGCTCTCCTCCGAGAGTAGTGTACGCGAGCCCCAAAAACACGAATGCCCCGTCACACTGCGACGGGGCTCGTGGGTAGTACTGCAAGCTACAAGATAACAGCAACGATGCGCACGCGGGCGACGGAGTTACGGTGCGTGCCCGGGGCGTAACGGCTAGAAGATCAGCTTCGCCGTCAACTCAATCAGTCTCGGCGAGGCATCCCCGCCAAGGAACGACCCCATCAGGCTGGTCGGCACGCTCACGGTCGAGATCACCTGGCCAAACTGCGAGTTGGCGATGTCGCCCACCGGCTGGTCGAAATTGGGGTGGTTGAACAGATTGAAGAACTGGATGCCCAGTCCCAACTGGCCTTGTTCCCAGCCCGGAATCGGTGTGTTTTTGGTCACGCTCAGATCGGTGTCAAAAAACCGCGGGCCCCGGTATTGATTCCGCATCTGCGGTCCGAATGCCGTCGGCGTCGCCGCCGGATTGGTTGTGGGCACGACCAGCGCTGGCGCAAATGCGTTCGCATTCAAGCATTGCTTGTTGACCGTGCACGTCCCGTTCTGGCCGTTACCTGCCACCGGCGTCGCAAAAATGGTGCCGCCATAGTTGTTGCTCTGCATCTGCGCCGACGCTGTGCCGTCAATGACCGTGAACGGCGTTCCGCTGCGGTCGAACAAGCTCCCCGCCAGCGTCCATCCTCCCAGCCATGAGTTTTTGCCGCTCATCCCGAACGCGCGCGCGAACGGCAGTTGCCACACGTAGTTCAGGCTCAGGTACTGCCGGATGTCGTAATCGGCGTTGCCATAGTTGTACAGCCGCAGATTGTACGGATCCTGTGGGCTCAGCACGCTGGTGTTGGTCAGCGCGTTGAAGGCCAGAAAGCCGCCATTGGAAATTTCGTCAAGAGCATGGCTCCAGGTGTAGTTGATGCCGAACTCCAGGCTGTTGCTCATGCGGTGCTGGGCCCGCAGCGTCAACCCGTTGTAGTTGGAGATACCGTCGTTCTGCAACTGAGTGACTTCACCGAAGCGCGCATCCGGCGCCGCCGCCGGCAAGCCGGTAAAGCCGGGGGCAAAGGCATTGACGCCATTGTTCAGCACCGGCTCGTGAATGCCATGATTACCCACATAATTCGCGCTCACGCTGCTATTCGCCCCCAAAGCCCGTTCCAGCTCCAGATTCCATTCATAGTAGGTGGGCGGATGCACTTCCTCCTGCGTGCTGAAAAAAGACGGTGGTGTAAATCCGGGATTGGTTGCCGTGATCGACGCCACCGTGCCGCCGCGGTTGAACGCCGATAAAAACGACGCGTTGTCTGCCGTGGCCGCACTGGTGACGTTGCCCGGTGTCCCCGGCGCCATGGTGCCGGTCACGATGAACGTATTCAGGTTGGGAGCATTGCCGGCCAGGTCGTCCATCGTCGTGCCCGGCAGTTGATCGGCGAATAATCCGAAACCGCCGCGCAGCACCGTGTTGCGGTTCCCGAACGGCGTCCAGGCAAAGCCAGCCCGCGGTTCCCAGATCAGGTTCTGCATGCTCGGAAACCCCCGCCGCAGCCCGGTATCGATGATCGAGTTGTAGGGCACGGTGGGATCATGCGTCAGCGATAGAAACGGTGCCGTCAACCGCGATACGCAATCATGCAGGCACACCGGGTTGCTTTGGTGTTCCACCCGCAGCGTCCAGGTTGTATGCAGCGACGGCGTGATATTAATGTCGTCTTCCGCGTACAGCCCCAGCCTGTAAATCCGGACGGGCTGGTTGAGGTTGCTCGGAAACGACTGAATCGAATAAGTCGCATCGCCATTGTAGAAATTGGCGAGCGAGGTCACGACTTCCGGCGTGGTGCGCACGCCCATATCAAAATCATTGATGGTGTTCAGCGTGTATTGCACGCCTGCCTTCCACGTCTGGTTGCCATGCACCATGGAGTAATCGTCGGTCAGCCCAAACTGGGTCACATTGCGCCCCTGCGGGAATATATAGTCGATCCCGCCCAGGTTCGTCAGCTCGCCACTCGAAAACAGCACCGACATCGGCAGTAGCGCCGACCGCGCCGCCGGATTGGTGCCGAAGATGGCTGAGTAGTGGTTCGCGCTGGCGTTGAATTGGTTGACGGCGCCGCTGGTGAAGCTGTGCGTCCAGTTGTACTGGCCCTGGTATTCCGGTTGGTTGCTGTCGATGTTAAATGCGGGGTTGATGGCGTCGGTCGCGGTCGCCTGCAGCCCGCGATCCAGCGCGTAACGGAAGTACATGGTGTCGTTGGCGTCCACATGCTGATCGACGCGGAACGCCAGATCCCATTCATGCGTGTAGTTGCCTGCCGCCGACTGGAATGCCAGCGTGCATGGCACCCCGGCTCCCAACCCGGTGAAGCTGCCGCAACCGGCGCCGCTCTCGCCCGCTTGCACCGGCAGCGCCGCCGCCCGGCTGGCGCCGTTGGCGCCGCTATACAGCTTGAACATGCTGTTGTAGAAAGGGATCTGAGCGGTATTGCCGGTGGCGGCCAGATTGGCCAGCGTCGCCGCTTGATATTCCGGACTCGGGATCAGTGCCTGTGTGCTGGTCGGCAACACCACGTACAGTCCGTCGGTGTTGACATAAAGGAATGTCTTGTTTTTGATGATCGGACCACCAAACCCCGCCGACCAGTTGTTGACGTTGACAAATGCCTTGGGCGTTGCAAACGCATTGTTGAAGAAGCTGTTGGCGTTCATCGGGCTTCCATTCCAGTTGTACTGCGCGGTGCCGTGCCACTGGTTGGTGCCGGATTTGGTGACGTAATTTACGTTCGCGCCGCCAAACCCGCCGTACTGGCCCGAATAGCCATTGTTGGTGACCGTCACCTCCTGCACACCGCTCGATCCCAGCGTCAGATTCGTCGGCCCGGAGTTGTTCAGGTTCAAAAATGGATCGTTATCCGGCTGTCCGTTAATGGTGAACAAATTCGACGTGGCCGGCAGCCCGAAGGTCGAGAAGTTGCCATTGCCGCCCTGCGTGTTCATCACCGCCCCCGGCGCCGTCTGCACCATCGAGGTCAAATCCCCGCCGCCGTTGGGCACCAGCGCCACTTGTGCCGCGCTGAAGTTGGTTGACACGTTGGCATTGTTGATCTGAACCGGCGCTGCCTCGCCGGTGACCGTCACCGTCTGCGTAGCCGCACCCACTTGCAGCGACAAGTTGGCCGCTTCCACCTGCCCCACGTTGACCGCGACGCGCACTTTCCGGGGTGCAAATCCGGCCGCTGTGGCCTCGACCGTATAATTGCCCGGCGGCAACAGCGAGAACCGGTACTCTCCATGCACGCCGGTGCTGCCTAGCTTGGCTGCTCCGGTCTGCGTATTGATCAGCGTCACCTTGGCGCGCGGAATCGCTGCTCCGCTGGGGTCCGTCACGACGCCGGAAATATCGCCTGAAGTCAGACTCTGGGCCGAAGCCCGCGTCAGCGGCAGTAGCGCAAACAGCGCCAGCGCCAGCAGCAGGAACAGGCGAGGAAGAATCGATTGCGGAAAAATGGCTGTCGTTCGTTTATTCATGAATCTCCTCCGGACTGAAAGTCCGCTGCACCCGCAGGACCGCTCCTGCTCTGCACCCTTTGGCTGCAATCACTGGCTTTAGCGGTGCTGACCGGCGTCTCTCCTTTCTGTATTCCACATTCGGCTGCTCCCGTTCTAAAATTCCGGAGTGCCTGCAGCTTTCGAGTCTCTGGCCCGCTTCTTCCGCCCCGGCGATCGCATCGCGGTCGCCGTGTCCGGAGGCGCCGATTCCGTGGCCCTATTGTTGTTGCTGACCGGGATCGCTCCGGCGCAGGGCTTACAGCTTTCGGTCGCCCATTTCGACCATTGCTGGCGCCCTGATTCGGCGGCCGATGCCGCCTTCGTCGCCTCTCTCGCCGCGCAGCACCACCTGGAGTTCCATCACGACCAGGCCGCCGCCGCCCCACCCGCCCATGATCGCGAACAGCAGGCGCGGCGCCAGCGCTACGCCTTCTTTACGTCTCTGCCCCGCGGCGGTCTGGTCGATTGCGTAGCCACCGCGCACACCGCCGACGATCAGGCTGAGACCGTCTTGCTGCGCTTGTTACGTGGCGCTGGTCCTTCCGGCCTCGCCGGCATTCTGCCGCGCCGTGCCGACGGCATCGTCCGCCCCCTGCTCCATGTCCGCCGCGCCCAGCTCCGCAGCTGGCTAGCAGCTCGCCATCAAACCTGGCGCGAGGATGCCTCCAACCAGGATCTTCACCACCGCCGCAACCTCCTCCGCCACGACTTCCTCCCCAGCCTTGCCGCCGCCTTCAACCCCCGCCTGGTGGAGCACCTTTCCACCTTGGCTACAATCACTCAGGCTGAAGAAGCCGTCTGGACCGCACAGCTGGCGCCACTGTTTGCCCGCCTCTGGATCCCCAACCCCACCGGTGGGTCGTTCCCCCGCGCTGAGCTGGCAGCGCTTCCCCTCGCCCTCCAGCGGCGTCTCCTCCGCCATGCCGTTCACCACCTCCAGGGCAATGTTGGCGGCCTCGATGCCCTTGCGATCGAAGAAATTCTCGCCTGGCTCGCCTCGCCTGCGCGCCATCCCCGCCGCCGCCCTCTCGCCCACTGCGCCTGTCTGCTCACCGCGCGCGCCCTTGAGCTTTCCGGCCCCGGGCTGCTTCCCGGTGCCCGATCCCGCCGCAGTCAATGAAACTTCTGCCGGTAATGTGAATCCCATCAGCAGCCGATGCATTCTGTCCATCGAAGTCGTATATTCGAAATAGACGTAATCTAAGGAAGGCTCATGAAATCGAAGCTTGCATCCGCAGCCGTCATCGCTGCGGCCGCCGCGCTCGCCCTGACGTTCGCCCTCGCCGCCACGCCCAAGCCCGTTCACTGGTCGCTGAGCGCCCGGCTGACTCAGGGCGACCACGTTGCCGCTCACCTCCACGCCACCATCCAGTCGGGCTGGCATCTCTATGCCATGAATCAGACTCCGGGTGGTCCCATCGCCACTCGCATCAGCCTCGCTCCGCACCAGCCGTTTACGCTCAGTGGCGCGATTCACGAAGCCGTTCCGCACACCCAGCTCGATCCCAACTTCAACCTGAAGACCAGCTATTATCTCGGCAGCGCCAGCTTCACCATCCCACTGCGAGCCGCAAGCCGCACCCGCGCCGAAGCCTCGACCGTCGTCATCAACGTTCGCTACCAGACCTGCAATGACCGCATTTGTCTGCCGCCCACCGTCATTCAGCTGACGGCGCCGGTCAGGCATTAGCCTCGACGAACCATGCACCAGTCCCTCACCGCCTTCGTCTGGCTCGCGTGCGGCATGGGCGCTTTGTCGTTGCTGACGCCGTGCGTGTTTCCGATGATTCCGATCACGGTGTCCTATTTCACCGACCATGGCGCCCGCGATCGCAGCGGCGCGCTCGGCAACGCGATCATTTTCGGCCTCGGCATCGTGCTCACCTTCACCGCCCTGGGCATGGCCATGGCGCTGCTGTTTGGCGCCGGCAGCGTCAACCGCATGGCCGCCAACCCGTGGGTGAACCTGCTGCTCACGGCGATTTTCCTCGGTTTTGGTTTCAGTCTGTTTGGCGCCTTTTCCATCCGCGTCCCCGGCGGCCTGCTGAACCGCCTCGGTGGCGTCTCGCGCCGGAAGGGCACCGGACGTCTTTTCGGCACGCTCGTCATGGGCCTGGTTTTCACCCTCACCAGCTTCACCTGCACCGCGCCCTTCATTGGCACCATGCTCGTGCTCGCCGCTGCCGGCGACTGGAAGTGGCCGCTGATTGGCATGCTGGCCTTTTCCGCCGTCTTCGCCCTGCCTTTCTTTATCCTTGCCCTCGTGCCGCAACTGCTTTCGCAGATGCCCAAGGCCGGCGGCTGGCTCAACTCGGTCAAGGTCGTGATGGGCTTCCTCGAAGTAGCTGCGGCCATGAAGTTTCTCGCCAACGCCGACCTGATCTGGCATTGGGGCATTTTCACGCGCGAAACAGTGCTGGCCATATGGGTGGCGATCGGCATTCTTACCGTTGTCTACCTGCTGGGCAAGTTTCAGATGCCGCACGACTCCCTGGTTTCTACCATCTCGGCCAGCCGCGCCGTGCTGGCCATTGCCTTCCTTGCCGTCTCCATCTGGCTCGGCACCGGCCTGTTCGGCCGTTCCCTCGGCGGTATGGACGCCTTTCTGCCTCTGGCGCCAGCGCAGCCGGCGAGCGCCGCAAGCGCCGACCCCGCCGGCCACTCCGCCAGCCTGAGCTGGATCGAGAACAATTTCCCTGCCGCGCTGGCCCAGGCCCGGCAGCAGAACAAACCCTTGTTTGTGAACTTTACCGGCTACACCTGCACCAACTGCCGCTGGATGGAAGCCAACATGTTCTCCCGGCCGCAAATCAAGTCCCGCCTCCGGAATTTCGTGCGCGCCGAGCTCTACACCGACGGCCAGGGCAAGGTCTATGCCGACCAACAAAAGTTGGAAAACGACCGCTTTGGCACCGTCGCCCTGCCTCTCTACGCCATCGTCAGCCCCAGTGGAAAAACCGTGGCAACATTCCTCGGCCTTACACGCAAGCCGTCGGAATTTCTAGCCTTCCTGAGCAAATAGCCCCTCGCGCCAGCCCACGCCCTTCCTGTTATACTCACAGTAGCGTCCGGATCGCTGGAACCTCCGTGAATTCCACTGTCAAAAGCGTTGTCCTCTGGGTAGTCCTTATTGCTGCCGCGCTCGTCCTGTGGCAAATGGTCAAGATGGGCGGTACCGCCGGCCACGAGCAGCAGATCAATTTCACCCAGTTCATGACCCAGGCCAACTCCGGCAACATCGCCTCGGTGACGATCAATGGCCAGGACGTGCACGGCAAAGTGCACAGTCCCAAGGGCGAAACCTTCCACGCCGTGATCCCGGCCTCCTACCCCGACGTTTTCAAGGTCCTGCAGGATAAAGGCGTATCGGTAAACGTTAAAAATCAAGCCAGCAGCGGCTGGATGGCCGAGCTACTTATCGATGGCATTCCGCTCCTGCTCATCCTGGCGTTATGGATCTGGATGATGCGCCAGATGCAGAGCGGCGGCAATAAGGCCCTTTCCTTTGGCAAGAGCCGCGCAAAGCTCCTGTCCACGCAGCAGAAAAAGGTCACTTTTAAGGATGTAGCCGGCGTGACCGAGGCCAAAGAGGAGCTGCGCGAAATAATCGACTTCCTCAAAGAGCCACAAAAGTTCCAGAAGCTGGGCGGACGCATCCCCAAAGGCGTCCTGCTGGTCGGCCCTCCGGGCACGGGCAAGACCCTGCTCGCCCGCGCCATCGCCGGCGAAGCCAACGTCCCGTTCTTTTCCATTTCGGGCTCCGATTTCGTTGAGATGTTTGTTGGTGTCGGCGCCAGCCGCGTCCGCGACCTTTTCGAGCAGGGCAAAAAGAACGCCCCCTGCATCGTCTTCATTGACGAAATCGATGCCGTCGGGCGCCATCGTGGCGCCGGCCTAGGCGGCGGCCACGACGAGCGCGAGCAGACGCTCAACCAGTTGCTCGTCGAAATGGACGGCTTCGAGAGCAACGAGGGTGTCATCCTCGTGGCCTCGACCAACCGCCCCGACGTGCTCGACCCCGCGCTTCTGCGCCCTGGCCGTTTCGATCGCCGCATCGTCGTCGGCCGGCCCGACCTTCGTGGACGCGAAGAAATCCTGCGCGTGCACGCCCGCAAGATCCCGCTTGCCGAAAACGTCGATCTCGGCGTACTGGCCCGCGGCACACCCGGCTTCACCGGCGCCGATCTCGCCAACCTCCTCAATGAAAGCGCGCTCTCGGCTGCCCGCTACAACCGCAAGACGGTAAACATGTCCGACCTCGAGTCCGCCAAGGACAAGGTCCTGATGGGCGCCGAGCGCCGCTCCATGGTGATCACCGACGAGGAAAAGAAAAACACCGCCTATCACGAGGCCGGTCACACCCTCGTTGCCGCCATGGTGCCCAACTCCGATCCGCTCCACAAGGTCACCATCATTCCGCGCGGTATGGCGATGGGTGTGACCATGCAGTTGCCTACCGACGACAAGCACACCTATTCGCGTGACTACCTCGAAGCCCGTCTCGCCGTGATGATGGGCGGCCGCATCGCCGAGGAGCTGATCATGCAGCAAATGACCACCGGCGCCGGCAACGACATCGAGCAGGCCACCGACCTCGCCCGCAAGATGGTGTGTGAGTGGGGCATGAGCGAGTTGGGCCCGCTGACGTTTGGCAAAAAGGAAGAGCAGATCTTCCTCGGCCGTGAAATCTCCCAACATCGCGACTTCAGCGAAGACACCGCCATCCGCATTGATCAGGAGGTTCGCCGCCTGGTCATGGAAGGCTACGACAGCGCCCGCAAGGTCCTGACCGAAAACGTGGACATGCTCCACAAGCTCGCCCAGGCCCTGATCGAGCGCGAATCCCTCGACGCCTCGGAAATCCGCATGGTCCTCGCCGGCCAGACCCTCCCGCCGGTCGAAGCCCCGCCCCCTCCGCCGCCCAGCGGCGAGCCCCAGCAGGAAGTCCTTCGCCCCGAACCCTCACGTCCCCCGCGCCCCGTCCCCGGCGATCACCCCCAGCCGGCTTAAGGGGCTCGCCCGCCCTGCGAGCGCCGCAGGTGCGAAGCAGGGCCCTAAGGCGGAATCAGACTCGGTGTAGCAAGCACCGGGGGAGATAGCGTGCGGCCTTTCCTGGGGTCAAGGCCGCATTCGTTCTGGCCGGTTGAGCTACAGCAAGTCTGATTCCGCCCTAAAAGTTCACGAGCGGATCGGCTCGTCAATTCCGCACTTGCAGTCCACGCGCCCCGCGTTGCATCCAATACCTCATGGTCCTTATCTGGTGGATAATCGTCGGCCTGATCGCCGGCTGGGCGACGGGCAAAATCATGCACGGCGCCGGTTATGGCGCCATCCTCGACATCGTAATCGGCATCATCGGCGCCATCGTCGGCGGCGCGATCATGCGCGCGCTGGGCGCGCCTTCCAGCGGCGGCCTGATCTACACGATCCTGGTCGCGATTTTGGGCGCGATCGTGCTGACGGTGATCGTGCGCGCTCTGTCCGGCTCCGGCATGAAGCGCCGTGCGTAATCTTACCTACTCCATCCGCAGCGTCACCGCCGGATCCACCCGCCCCGCCCGCCGCGCCGGCATATAGCAGGCCGCTGCGGCAATCACCACCAGCACCGCTACCCCCACAACGTCACCGGGTCCGTGGGACTCACCTGATACAACAGCCCCGCCAGCACCCGGCTCATCCCCAGCGCCAGCACCACGCCAATCCCCACCCCGATGGCAGCGGTTCGCACCCCGCGCCTTACCACCGCGCCCTCCAGCGACCCGGGCGATGCGCCCAGGGCCATCCGCACGCCGAACTCCCAGCGCCGCTGGGTGACCGTGTATGCCATCACCCCATACAGTCCCAGCACCGCCAGCACCAGCGCCAGCACGCCAAAGCCACTCAGCAGCATCACCGTGATGTGCGCCGGAAACAGCGCCAGCGCCAAAAACTGTTCACCCGTGTGTACCGGCATCAGATCCGGGTCACCCCTGTCCATTTCCGGCCACCGCCGCCACAGATCCGGACACGTCTCTCATATGCCAGCAGGGTTCCAGCCCGCCCCTGTCTGTGCTGCTGCAGCTGCCAAGGCATGATCCACCGTCGATAGCTTGCAGCGGGCGGCACGCCAGTCAATGCCGCCCGCTATGGCCTCCAGCCCACGCCCAAGGATTTCGCCGCTTCCGCCAGCGCCGCATCCGCGGTCCAAATCCGGCATCCCGCGACCAGCGCGGCCGCCAGCAAGTGTGCATCAATCCAGCTCAACCCGCGCCCCGCAAGCGAGCGTGCCGCGACCATTTCTTCGACGCGATCATGGGCCACTGTACGCACCCACGGAATTCGCGCAAACCACGATAGCAGGGGCTCACGTCCCCGCCCGGTGCTGATACCGATCAGCAACTCGCCATGCACGAACTCGTGCCCGGCCACCTGTCCGGCCTGCAGCAGCCGATGCAGATCCTGCCGGTAGCTCTCGCGATCCGCGAGGTGCCGGATCCAAACCGACGTGTCCGCCAGAATCACTGCGCGCCCGCCCGCCGCGCCGCAACCATCCGCCGCCGCGGAACATCCTGGAGGCTGGGCATCGTCCCGCCCAGCGCGATGAGCTCCTGATAAGCTCGTTCCCTGACCAGCGCCTCCAATCCCTGTCGCACCGTTTCCGTATCGGTCGCCGCCCCGCACGCCGCCCGCGCCTGAGCCAGCAGCTCCCGGTCCAGATCCATCGTTTTTTTCACGCGTGCGCTTTTTCTCTTTCCCTCCGTTGCCGCATTCCGGTCAAGACGGTACGATCGCCGCTGCTGCTCCGCTATTGCCCTCGCGGACTTCGGCGCGGCCGTTCCCGCTCGAACCGCCCGCCCGCGGCCTCGCAATTCCCCGTCGAACTTCGCTGTTGTCTTCATACATCTAATTTTACCATTACCGTACATCTATTTCGCGGGGTCGCGCTGTTGCTACGATGAGCCGCAGCGGGATCACGACGCGGCGATCTGGCGGAGCCGGTTCGCCCTGCGGATAAACGGCGGGCTGGCGCTCGCACGCAGCGATCCCCCGCCGCTGCCAGCACCGCGCCCAGCGCGAAGAATCCCCGCATGCCGTAGAGAAACGCAAACGGAAAATAATGCGCTCCCAGCGGAATCATCAGCGCCGGGAAAAACAGGTCGAGCCGGTTTCACATACCGGAATCAACAACAGCATCGATACCGGCAATACGAATGCGGTCTCCATTGCCAGCGCTTTCAGCGGATGCGGCTTCGGCAGCGCCCACCCAAACCGCCGCACTCACCAGTTGGCCCACCGACCCGCGGCGGTAGGCTTCCCGCATTCCCCGCTGCGCTTCCGCTATTTCCATACCGCGCTCTCCTCAGTACGCCATCTCGCCCGCTGCCTCCGTCCGGAACAGCGCGCTGTAGTCCTTCACGGTCACATCGAGTGTGCGCTCGCGGTTTTTCTTCGTGATCTCCACCAGCACATCCGCCACCGCCATTACGCCGCGATCTTTTTCCTGATACGTCCGCACCGCGACCGTCCCGGCCTCAGCCTCGCGTTTGCCCACGACCAGCATGTACGGGATTTTGTGCAGCTCCGCATCCCGGATGCGGTAGCTGATCTTACTTTCCGCCGCCGCCAGCTCCGCCCGCAGTCCCGCCGCTTCGCACTGCTCAACTACGCCGCGCGCGTACACGTCCTGCCCCTCCGCGATGGGCAGCACCATCACCTGCACCGGCGCCAGCCATGTGGGCAGCGCTCCGCCAAAGTGTTCCAGCAGAATCCCCAGGAAGCGCTCGACCGAGCCGAACAGCGCCCGGTGAATTACCACCGGTGTGCGTTGTTGGTTGTCGCGGTCGGTGAACTCCAGCTCGAATCGCCGCGGCTGGTTGAAGTCGATCTGCACCGTCCCGCACTGCCACTGCCGTCCCATGCTG
>JBOGKK010000094.1:0-16310 GCA_050745425.1 Terriglobales bacterium | reverse complement strand
CGTGCGGCTTTTCCTGGGGTCAAAGCCGCAGGCGGTACGGTCGGCGATGCTACAGCAGAGCTGTTTTTGCTCTAGCGATTGGGAAGCACGGCGGCACCGCCGTGAGCGAGCAGGCGCTCATCGGCCGTGACCAGCTTGAGGCCGTACCAGCGGGCCGTAGCCAGGAGCAGGCGATCGGAAGGATCGCGATAGGAGAGCTTCACGGTGGCAGCCTCCAGGGCGACCTCAGCGGTTAGCGGCGCTTCATGCCAGTTAACATAACTGCGAGCCCGTTCGATCCAAGCGGCGGGCGAGAGGGGACTGGAAAACCGCTGCTTTTCCGTTAGCAAAATGAGTTCCCAAGTGCTGATCGGTGAGAGCCACTTCTCGCATTCGGGATCGAGTAGCTGCTGTTGCACCTGACGTGCCAGGCGGTGCCACTCGGAAACGCTCCAGATCCAGATATGAGTGTCCAGCAGCAGCTTCACCGCGCGGCTTCCCAGTCGTCTTCACTGCCAATTGGCCCAACAATATCGCCCTTGATTTCGGTCACATCGGCCATGCAGCCGAGCCAATTACGGCGGCCGCGCGGGGATGGCGGCGGGACGAGCTGGGCGACCGGCTTGCCGAAACGGGTGATGGTCACCGGCTGTTTCGTTTTGCGCACGTGCTCGAGCACGGCGGCGCAGGTGGCCTTGAATTCCGATACAGCAATGGTGTCCATGGGCAAAGCGTAACACGGTCAAAAAAGTAGGTCAAACTGGAAGGAGCATGCCCGACGCACACCAGAAGCCCCGACCGGCCCGGAACTGGAAACTGGCGTTACGGGCGCTGGAGCACAGGAACTTCCGGCTGTACTTTGGCGGGCAGGGGCTGTCGGTTATCGGCACCTGGATGACGCGGACGGCGATCGCCTGGCTGGTCTACAAGCTGACCGGGTCGGCAATTCTGCTGGGCGTGGTGGCGTTTGCCGGGCAGTTGCCGACATTTCTGCTGGCGCCGTTTGCGGGGGTGTGGGTGGACCGACTGCCGCGGCGCCCGCTGCTCGTGGTCACGCAAGCGCTGGCCATGGCGGAGTCGCTGGCGCTGGCGGTGCTGGCGTTCACCCACATCACCATCATCGAGATCATTGCGCTGAGTGCGTTTCAGGGATTCATCAACGCCTTCGATATGCCGGGGCGGCAATCGTTCCTGGTGGACATGGTGGAGGGGCACGAAGCGCTGGGCAACGCCATTGCGCTCAACTCGAGCATGGTGAACCTGGCGCGGCTGATTGGGCCGGCGGTGGCGGGACTCATCATTGCGCTGTGGGGCGAAAGCTGGTGCTTTTTAATCGACGGCATCAGCTATATTGCCGTGCTGGCATCGCTGGTGGCGATGGCCAACTTGCCGCAACGCATGGCGCAGGCGCGGCGATCAATGCTGATGTCGCTGCGCGAGGGGTGGTCGTTCGTCAGCGGGTTTGCGCCGGCGCGGAACCTGCTGCTGCTGGTGGCGCTGGTGAGCCTGGTCGGCATTCCCTACACGGTGCTGATGCCGCTGTTTGCCGGCAATGTGCTGCACGGGGGCGCGCACACGCTGGGTTTTTTGCTGGGCGCGGCGGGAGCAGGGGCGCTGCTGGGCGCGGTGCGGCTGGCGGCGCGGCCATCGGTGCGCGGGCTGACCAAGGTGGTGCCGATCTCTGCGGGGCTGTTCGGCTTCGGATTGCTGACCTTTGGCCTGTCGCACTGGCTGTGGCTATCGCTGCCGCTGATTTTTGTCGCCGGGCTGGGCATGATGCAGCAGATGGCCTCGACCAACACGATTTTGCAGACAGTCGTGGACGATGAAAAGCGCGGGCGGGTGATGGCGTTTTATACCATGGCGTTCGTGGGCATGGCGCCGTGGGGAAGTTTGCTCTCGGGATGGATGGCGAATCGCATGGGCGCGCCGCACACGCTGGTGCTGAACGGCGCGGTGTGCATGGGCAGCGCGGCGTGGTTTGCGACGCAACTGAAGACGGTGCGCAACGCGATCCGGCCGGTGTATCAGCGGCTGGGGATTATTCCGGAAATGACGACGGGGATTCAGTCGGCGGCGGCACTGACGACGCCGCCGCAGGAGTAGGCCGGGCAAAAGGGGTTGGGGGTTGGGGTTAGGTTGCAACGGCGGGGGCGGCCAGCGAGTCGAGCAGGCGGGTGGTTTCGGCAAGCACGGCGGCGGCGCCGTTGACGGCGAAGGGGAGCTTGAGAATGCCGTCGGGAGTGAATTGAGCGCCGGGCGCGCCGGCGACGAGGGCGGCGATGCGCTGCGGTTCGACCTGAGCCTGGCGGGTGAAGCGAAGCCAGAGTTGATCGCGCTTGCGCTCGAGGCCGGCAAGGCCCAACTGGCGGCAACTCGGGCGGAGGGCAGCGTAGGCAAGGAGGTTGGCGACGGGCGCAGGCGGCGGGCCGTAGCGATCCTCGAGCTCACGCAATACGTCGCTGCGGGACGCATCGGTTTCGGCTTCGGCGAGGCGTTTGTACATGCGCAGGCGCTGATTCTCTTCGGTTACGTAGTCGGCCGGGATGCGGATGTCGAGGCCGAGATGCATCTGGACTTCGGCATCGGTTTCGACCGCCTCGCCCTTGAGTTCACGGACGGTTTGTTCGAGCATACGCACGTACAGATCGAAGCCAATCGAGTCGAGGCTGCCGCTCTGCTCGCCGCCGAGAAGATTGCCAGCGCCGCGTAATTCGAGGTCGAGCGCGGCAATTTTGAAGCCGGCGCCCAGATCGCTGAACTCGCGCATGGCGGCCAGACGCTTGCGGACCAGAGGCGGCAGCTCGGCTTCGGCCGGAACCAGAAGAAAGGCATAGGCGCGGCGGTTGGAGCGGCCGACGCGGCCCCGCAACTGGTAGAGCTCGCTGAGGCCGAGACGGTCGGCACGATTGATGATGATGGTGTTGGCGAGCGGGATGTCGAGGCCGTTTTCGATGATGGTGGTCGACAGCAGGATGTCGGCCTCGTGGCGGACGAAGCGGAGCATGACCTTTTCGAGTTCATCCTCGGCCATCTGACCATGGCCGACGGCAATGCGCGCCGCGGGCACGAGTTTTTGCAGCAGCGAGGCGACTTCCCAAATGCTGTCCACGCGATTGTGGACGAAGTAGACCTGGCCGCCGCGTGAGAGTTCCTGCTGCAGCGAGTCGGCAATGAGGGTTTCGCTCCAGGCCGCGACCACGGTTTGAATGGCGAGGCGATCGCGGGGCGGGGTTTCAATGACCGAGAGGTCGCGCAGGCCGGCGAGCGACATGTTGAGCGTGCGCGGAATGGGCGTAGCCGAAAGCGAGAGCACATGAACTTCTTTCTTGAGCTGCTTGAGCCGTTCCTTATGGCGCACGCCGAAACGCTGCTCCTCGTCGACGACGAGCAGGCCAAGATTCTGGAATTTCACATCTTTCGACAGCAGGCGATGGGTGCCGATGACGATGTCGCATTTGCCGGCAGCGAGACGCTCGAGGGTTTCCTTTTGCTGCGGGCGCGTGCGAAAGCGGCTGAGCATCTCGACGGTGACGGGAAAAGCGCGGAAGCGCTGGCGGAAGGTCTGCTCGTGCTGGAACGCCAGGACAGTGGTGGGGGCGAGCACGGCAACCTGGCGGCCTTCGCCGATAATCTTGAAGGCGGCGCGCATGGCGACTTCGGTTTTGCCGTAGCCGACGTCGCCGACGACAAGGCGGTCCATGGGGCGAGAACTTTCGAGATCGGTGCGGACATCGGCGATGGCTTTGGCCTGATCCTCGGTCTCGGTGTAGGGGAAGGCATCCTGGAACTCGTGCTGCATGTTGTCATCGGGCGCGCAAGGGGGGATGCGGACGGCGTGACGCTGGGCATAGAGCTTGAGCAGCTCATCAGCCATGTCGCGCATGGCGCGCTTCACGCGGCTTTTGCGCTGCGCCCACTGCGTGCCACCGAGACGATCGAGTGCCGGCACGGCACCGTCAGCACCGCGGTATTTCTGGATGAGATCCATGCGCGTCAGGGGCACGTAGAGCTTGGCGGCATCGGCGTACTCGAGGATCATGAACTCGCCGCTGTGGGCGGCGGCATCGCTCGCGCCGGCGTCAAATTCCTTCAGCCCGAGATAGCGCGCGATGCCATGCTCGACGTGGACGACCCAATCGCCGGGCTTGAGGTCGCGGAAATCGCTGAGGAATGTGGAAATATTGCTGCGGCGGGCGGGAGGCGTGGCGTAGGCGTTGACCGTTTCTTCGTGAAACAGATCGGCGGCGCCGAAAAAGGTGACGCGCTGCCCGGGCAAAGAAAAGCCGCGGGTAAGCGTACCCAGGGCGACGATGGCAGCGGCTCCGGCGGCGCTGAAATAGGCCTTTTCGGACAGGTAATCGATGCCGGAGCGGCGCGGACGCGAGCCAAACTGGAAAGGGAGCTTGTACTCGGTGAACAGATCGCCCAGGCGCTCGACCTCGCCGGGATTGGAGCCCAAAAAGAACAGCCGCTCGCCGGAGGACAAGGCGGCGCGGGACTCATCCACCATGCGGGCTACCGCACCCTGGTAGCGCGAGGCGGGACGGGTAGGGATGTCGATGACCTGAGCGGGGGGCAAGGGAAGCGCACCGAACTCGATGGCTTCGGCGTCGAGATCGACGTGATCGACGCGGAGTTCGCGCATTTCGACGAGAGGCGCGGAGGCGAGGCGCTCGTGCATTTGCCCGGGGGTGAAGAAGATCGACTCGGGTTCGGGGCCGCGCTCGGCGTCATAGCGCTCCCGCAGGCGGCGCCACCAGCGCTCGAGTTCGGCGGTGACGGCTTCGGGCTCACTGATGATGAGCAGCGGGCGCTCGCGCAGATCGAGCAGGTAGCGTGAAAATCCCTCCAAGCCGGCAATGCGAAACTCCCAGCCCGGCTCTGGCGCTGGCCCTAGGCGTTCGCGTAAATGCGGGGCCAGCGGTAGAGAAGTGAGGGGCAGGAGGAGGGTTTGCTCCACCGGCGCGACTGAACGCTGGGTGGCCGGGTCAAATTCGCGTAAGGATTCAATTTCATCGCCGAACAGTTCGAGGCGCACGGGGCGGGGCGCTTCGGGACTGAAAACGTCGAGCAGACCGCCGCGAATGGAAAACTGGCCGGGCATTTCCACCGGGTCCTGGCGCTGATAGCCCATCCATTGCAGTTGGTCGGCGAGGCCGGACAGATCGACGAGGTCGCCGGCGTGCAAGCGCCGCACCAGACGGCGATAGTAGTCGGCATCGGGCAGCCGCGTGGCGGCGGCGACGGCTGGGGCAATCAGAAACGGCAGGCCGTCGACCCAGCGCCACAGGGCCAAGGCGCGCTGCTCCAGGGTTTCCGGATGCGGGGAAAGGCCCTCGTAGGGATCCACGGCAAAGGTGGGCAGCGCCAGCGGGCGTTCGTCCTCGGTGCTGGAGGCGCCGGTTAGCTCGGCAAAGGTGGCGAGGGTGTCGCGCCACTCCTCGGCGGTGCGGTTGTCGGGAACGACGAAGAGCACCGGACGCCTGGTCAAGTGCTGCAGCTGCGCCGCCGCCAGAAGCTGGGCAGGAGGGGTCAGGCCGCGGAGCTGGACACGCTCGCCCGCCTGCCAGGCGGACGCCACCCTTGCCAGCGGGCTCTGCCGCGCCAGCTGATCGAGCAAATCACGCACAAACGGCAACGTCATGGTGGCGAACTTCAATTTTAGCAAAGCGTACACTGAGGGTAGACAGGCCTTCTGATGCACCCACATGCCCCCGGTCACACCCATGCGCATTCTGGCCATGGAGAGCACACGCGCACCCTGCTGACGGTGGGCGCGATCGCCACGCTGGGCTACGTTGTGCTCGCGTTCGTGATGGGGTTGCAGGCCCACTCGCTGGCGCTCATCTCGGAAGCAGGCCACAATTTGACCGACTTCCTGGCGCTGGCGCTGACCTGGGTGGGTGTGTACTTCGCCACCAAGCCACCAACCGCGAATAAGACGTTTGGGTTCCAGCGGGCGGGGGTGCTGACGGCGCTGGTGAACGTCATCACGCTGTTTGTGATCACGGTGCTGATCATCGTGGAAGCCGTCGCGCGTTTCCACGCTCCGGGCGCGGTCGCGACCGGACCGATGCTGTGGGTAGCCACCGTTGGCCTAGTGATGAACTCGGCCATTGCGTGGTCTTTGGAGCGGGGACAGGATGACGTGAACCTCCGGGCAGCATTTTTGCACATGCTGGGCGACGCGCTGGCGACGGCGCTGGTGATCGTGGGCGCGATCGTGATCGCCCACACCGGCTGGGAGATCGTCGATCCGATTCTGTCGCTGGTCATTGCGGCGCTCATTCTCATCAGTGGCCTGGGAATTCTCCGCGACACCCTAAATATTCTCCTGGAGGGTACGCCGCGTGGTGTCAAATCAGCACAGGTGCAGGCTGATCTGGCACGGGTGGAAGGGGTCGAAGCCGTACATGACCTGCACATCTGGAGCCTGGGCTCGCAGTCGCACGCGCTGAGCGCGCACGTGCGCATCGCCGACGTGCAGCTCTCGGCCAGTGATGCCATCCGGCAGCGGTTATGCGCGCTGCTCGACGAGCGTTACGACATTCACCACGCGACACTGCAGTTTGAGACGGGGGCGTGCGCGGGGTGTGCGCTTGATGGCCACCCCAGCTCAAATTAAGCGGTCAGCGACTCCAGCTTAGCTTCAACAGCATGCAGCAGTATGGCGGCAGTCTGAAATACCTGCTCGGTGAGCTGTTTGGTTGCGGTTTCTGGGCGCTGATATCGAGATCGAGTTTGTGTGAACTTTAAATCCATCTCATGTACGATTTGATTTCTCGCGTCGAAGGCGTTCCTTAGTCTCTCGCGCTCCGCCTTATTGCGAAAGACATCTTCAAACTTAATATCGAAGTTGGTGGTGAGCTTTAGGACAGCATCTACCGATTGAAGACTGCCGCCGGTCTGATCATCGAGCCAAGCTTGGATGAGATGGCGGCGAGGGTCGGCGCTCGCCAATGTGGCCGCCAGAAATTTATGGTCAAGCGGCCCTGATCCTTCTGTGCGGCGAGCGATGAAGGCTTCGAACGACTTCTGGCCCGCGCCCTTCTTCAGAAGTTCCTGGAGAGCAGCGCGCACCAGTTCCTTGAGCATTGCGTCCAACCCGGCGGCGGCGAAAACCAGCATGGCTCGCAGCAGATCCTGCTCGGCGTCGGTCGGGGCGGCCTTTTTCCCTTGCGGGAGTCTTGAAATGCTTTCAGAAAGCTAGTTGCCGCCTCATGCGCCTTCTGTAGCATGATGCGTGCGCCACGTGCCGCTGGGTGTAGGGAATCGCCTTCCGGGCAGTTCTGAAAGGCACTCACGCCGTGACCAGCTCCGGAATATCGTCGGCCTCAGTCGGCACGGGCGCACTCTCTGCGAAACCTGGAAAATCGGGTCTGGCATGCGTTCCAGGATACCCGGGATAGCGCAGCTCCAGCGCTGGAGGAAATACCTTCCGGTAAAGGCGATCTCCGTAGTAGATGCTGGCAAAATAGCGGCTTTCAATGTCCGCCACATCTGCCCCTCCCTCAGCCATGAAGCCGAGGAACTCGCCATGCACATCGTAGATGTACTTGCCATCGCGGAACGCGATCCATTCACCGCTGGAGTTGAATAAGTACTGCTCCATGCGGCTAGTTTACACCCCGGTTTACTGCACCAGCGGGGGTTGGTCGTCGTCGGCAACGGCTTCCTCGGGGGGGAGGAGACTGGCGGCGGCGACCTGGTCACCTTCTTCGATGCGGAGGAGCTTGACGCCCTGACTGGCGCGGCCGGCCTTGCGGATGGTGCCGCTGTCGCAACGGATGATCTTGCCCTGCTGGGAAATGACCATCACCTCGGGGGTTTCACTCACGGCCATGACGGCGACCACCTTGCCGTTGCGGGCGGTGGTCTTGACGTTGATGACGCCGGAGCCGCCGCGCGACTGCAGACGGTACTCGGCGAGCGGGGTGCGCTTGCCGTAGCCGCCTTCGGTGACGCTGAGAATGAGCTGGGCGGGATCGCTGGAGACTTCCATGCCGACAATATAGTCGTCATCGTCGAGCTTCATGCCGCGCACGCCGGCAGCGGTGCGGCCCATGAAGCGGACTCCGGACTCGGTAAAGCGAATGCCCTTGCCTTCGTGCGTGGCGAGGAAGATTTCGCTCTTGCCGTCGCTGAGGCGAGCCTTGACCAGATCGTCTTCTTTATCAACGCCCATGGCGATGATGCCGCCGGAGCGCGGATTGGAGAATTCCTGCACGCGCGTCTTCTTGATCGTTCCCTGGCGGGTAATCATGACGATGAATTCGTTCTTGCTCTCCAGATCGTTCACCGGGAGCATGGCGCGCACCTCTTCTCCGGTCTGCAGCGCGACCAGACTCTGCACCGCCTTACCCTTGCTGGCGGCGCCGGCGTCGGGAATTTCATAGACCTTGAGCCAGTAGACGCGGCCGGTGTTGGTGAACACGAGGATGTAGCTGTGGGTCGAGGCCACGAAGAGGTGCTCGACGAAGTCTTCTTCACGCGTGCCGGCGCCGCGGCGTCCACCGCCGCCGCGCTTCTGCGAGCGGTAGGTGGAAATGGGCGTGCGCTTGAGATAGCCGGAATGGGTGACCGTGATGGCGACGGTTTCTTCCTTGATGAGATCTTCGAGTGAGATCTCGGCCACGGCTTCCTGGATTGCGGTACGGCGGGGGTCTTTGTCGCCGCCGTAGTTCTTGCGGATTTCCTTCAATTCGTCGGCGATCACGCCGCGCAGCTTCTTGTCACTGCCAAGGACCGATTCGAGTTCGGCAATGAGCAGGTGGATGGCCGCCAGTTCGTCGAGAATTTTCTGGCGTTCGAGGCCGGTGAGGCGATGCAACTGGAGGTCGAGGATGGCCTGCGCCTGGCGTTCGGTGAGGCTAAAGCTCGCGACCAAGCCCTCACGCGCCTCCCTCGGGCTGGCCGAGGCGCGGATGAGCTTGATGACTGCATCGAGATGGTCGAGGGCGATCCGGTAGCCCTCCAACACATGCTCGCGTTCGCGCGCCTTGCGCAGCTCGAACAGGCAGCGGCGGCGTACGACGTCCACGCGATGATCGAGGAAGAGCTGGATGGCCTGCACGAGGCCGAGCTCGCGCGGCTGGTTGTTCACCACCGCCAGCAGGATCATGCCAAAGCTCGACTGCAGCGAGGTGTGCTTGTAAAGCTGGTTGAGAATCAGTTCGGGCTGCTCGCCGCGCTTGAGCTCGAGAACAATACGCATGCCGTCGCGGTCGCTTTCATCGCGGATGTCGCCGATGCCCTCGATGCGCTTTTCCTGCACCAACTCGGCAATGCGCTCGATCAGGCGCGCCTTGTTGACCTGGTAAGGGATCTCGGTAATGACGATGGCTTTGCGGTCTTTGCCGATCGCCTCCGTGGCGGCGCAGGCGCGGATCATAAAGGAACCGCGCCCGGTGGTGTAGGCCTGGGCGATGCCACTGGTGCCGAAGATGATGCCGCCGGTGGGAAAATCGGGGCCTTTGACGTACTGCAAAAGGTCGGCGAGCGAGGCTTTGGGGTTTTTCAGCAGCTCGAGCGAGGCATCAAGCACCTCGGTCAGGTTGTGGGGCGGGATCTTGGTCGCCATGCCGACGGCGATACCGTCGGAGCCGTTGATCAGCAGGTTCGGAATGCGCGTGGGCAGAACCAACGGTTCCTGGGTGGATTCATCGAAATTGGGCACCATGTCCACGGTGTCTTTGTCGATGTCGCGCAGCAGCTCTTCGGCGATTTTCGTGAGGCGGGCTTCGGTATAACGATAAGCGGCAGGCGGGTCGCCATCGACGGAGCCGAAGTTGCCCTGGCCATCGACGAGCAAGTAGCGCAAGTTGAAATCCTGCGCCATACGGACCAGCGCATCGTAGACGGGTGCGTCGCCATGGGGGTGGTACTTCTTGAGCACTTCGCCGACGACACCGGCGCACTTGGAGAACTTCTTATTCGAGAGCAGGCCCTCGCTGTGCATGGCGAAGAGAATACGGCGATGCACGGGCTTGAGACCGTCACGCACGTCGGGCAGGGCGCGGCCCACGATAACCGACATGGCGTAGTCGAGATACGAGCGGCGCATCTCGTCTTCGATATTGACGGGCTGGTAGGGCTTGGCGCCGGGGGGCTGATTTCCCCCTCCGGCAGCCCCGTCGCCGGGGAGTGGAAGCTGGCTCTCGTCGTCAGACATAAAGCCTTATTTTACCAGAAGTTAGGCTCGTTAACCAGAACTGGGAAGCGGGTTTCCGCCGGCGTCCGTCAGATGGCACTGGGCGGGATTCGCGGAGATTGGCTGAGGGGCAGCCCGGGGATGAGGACGAGCGTAGCAGTGTGATGCGGCCGGTACGGTGACCTAGCGGCCTACTTTGAGTGTGGTCCGGTGCGGGAAGCCATGTGACAAGCACGCCTACTAACCAAGGGCAGAGGTAGTTCTGCCAATGATGAAAGATCGGGACCAAGAGATCGAAGCGGCGCGCTGATTCGCAGCGAGGGCGCAAACGACCTCACCTCACCAAACGGAGTTCATCGCGCCTTGGACATTTAATCGAGCAAGGGACCGAAGAGGAATGTGAGAAGGCGCTTATCGCCCTCGGGTTGCGGCGCGGGACGCCTGAGTTCGACGAGGCTTTGAGCGCTTTGCGCACCGAGCAGCAACGGCGTCGGTCGCAGCCATAAAACGTTCCCAGCCCTCCGCTTTCTCCTCGTCGGACAGATGCGACTGGCCGCGCTCAATAATGTCGTAAATACTCTCGACGGCCTGGCGCCGCCGATCGCGTTCCTCTCGCTTCATAGCGATAGACCCAACCCACCTTAATTATAGCGGCACGGCGGGTAGATCAGGTGGTCGTAGTGCCACAGCGGCGCCGGGGGCGATTTAATGTGGTCGAGCGGGGGGGCCGATGGCGACGAGTTCGATCGTGAAGACCAGCGGGCCAGCGGGGCGATGGGGCTTGCGGGGCGGGTCGCCGTAGGCCAGAGCAGCGGTGAGCCAGACTTCGAGCTTTTCGCCCACCGTCATCATGGGAATGATTTCCTGCCAGCCCGGAATGAGTTTGGCGAGTGGGAAGGTGGCGGGCCTGCACGTGCCGGCTTTGCAGGTGCTCTCGAGAAACGCGCCATTCGCCTTCCATAGGGTGTAATTGGCGGTCACGGTATCGCTAAGCCGGGGATGGACGGCGCCGGTGCCGGGTCGGAGGACCTTGTAGGCCAGCCCGTCAGGCAGCACCACGGCATCGGCGGGGCGCACGGGCATCGTAGGCGCATGGTTGGTGGCAACGGTATGGCTTTGCGCGGCGCAGAAAGCGGCGAGTCCGAGGCAAGTGAGAAAGGCAAAGCAGGTTCGGTGCATGGCGCATTACATCCAAAGCGTCATCATACGCTTGCTCGTTTGTTGGCGCGGGCCCCTGCACCATATAGACAGGCCCGCTCGGGGCGCCACAACAGGGCGGCATCATCGGTGCGGCCGACGCGTAGGGGCATCGGGGCCAGTACAACAATTTCGTGGCGCTACGGAGCGGCGGCGCGGCCGGCGGGGGCAATCTCTGGGGATTCGGGTTCGCGGCCCAAGAGCCAAGCCATGAGGCGCGCGCCGATGGGCTGGTTGGCAAGGAAGACCAAGATGGAGGTTACGACCACGCCGAAAAAGACCATGGCGTAGATGATCGACTGCATGGCTTCAGCACCGGGTAGGGCTTGTTCGACCAGTAATGCGGCCAGCACTGCGGCCGCCAGGCCTTTGGCCACCATGCAAGCCGAAAGCGAGGCATCGCGCGCAGGTACACGATGGCGCAGCGTGAGGCGCACCGCCGGAAAGCGCGGAATCAGCAACAGTAGCGTCAGCAGGCCGCCAAACAAAAGCCAGTTCAGGTCGGAGAAGTTAACCGACAGGCCGATATAGACGAAGAAGAACGTCTTCAGCAGAAACACAATTTCGCCCAGGAAACCCATCTCCGCCTGATTCAGGCCTGTCGCGGGCAACGCCTCGCGGACCAGCGGGGTGTGCTCGACGTTGCCCAGGACAATTCCAAATGCCAAGGCCGCAATGGCGCCGTTGGCGTGTGCCAGCTCCGTGCCTCCGTAAATCAGGAACACAAATGCCGGGGTGGTAAACATAGGATTCTGGAGTCCGCGGGTTTTGCGCAGGGCCACGGCCCAGACCAGTCCCGCGATGGCACCGATCAGGATGGCGCCGCCGAAGCCGAGCGCAAAATGGCCGGCGGTGAGAGCCCATTGTCCCCAGCCATTGGCGTGGAAATTGAGCAGCGCCAGCGCGACGACGATGCTGACGACATCGCCCAGAGCGGATTCGAGAAACAGGATATCGTGGGCGCGATCGCCCATTTTCAGGCCTTTGGCGAGGGGCACGATGACGGTTGGGGAGTTGCCGGCGATAATGACGCCCAGCAGCGTGCCCAGCCAGGGCCCGAGCGAGGTCAGCCAAGTGGTCGCGAGTGCGACAATGGCAGCTTGGCCAATGAAGCTGAGCGTCGACAGCGCCAAGGTGCCGGGCAGAGCGCGCCGCAGGCGATTGAACTGGAGCGACAGGCCACTCTCGAAGAGAATCAAGACCAGCGTAATGGAAACGAACGCGGGGCCTACGACGCCGAATGATTTGGGTTCGATTAAGTGCAGCACCGGACCGAGTGCGACGCCAATCAGCAGCAGCCAGAGGACATCGGGAATGCGCGTGCGGCTGAAGATGTGGGCGAAAAGGTGCGCGAGGAACACCAGTCCGCCGATCAGCGCAATGGAGGCGGCTAACTGCATAGCCTAGGGTAGCGCAGGGCCAAGGAGGCAAACAGCCGACCAAGGGCGGCGGCCATTACCAGGATGGGTCTGCGGCATGATCGCGGCCAAGCGCATCGGCCAACTCAGGCGATGGTGCTTGAAGGCGGATCGTAGCATGGTTTCTGTGCGCAGCGAGCGCCAACCGCAAGGAAGGAAGAACTTGGGTCCGTTGGCGGGAGCAAATTGGAACGGGGCTCCGGCGCGGGCGACATCTTCACCCATTTTTCGGTTCATCATGCGCAGCAGGCCGGGGCTGGCCAAGTCGAACGCCCAACGCTGAAAGGCGGGCTGGGCTGCGAGATCGCGGGCAAGCCCAGCGGCGGCGGCGGCGCTGAGGTAAATGAGCAAACCTTCGGTGAGAATCAGTGCACGCTGCGCCCGGGCGCCCAGGCGATCGAAGAGCGCGCGGCGGGCGGCGGCATCGGCAAGATCGCAGGGTTCGCGGCGGAGCTGGCAGCGTGGGGTCGCACCGGCAAGAATGGATTCTTTGTATGCGAGAATGCCGGGCAAATCGACCTCGACCCATTGCAGGGCAGGCGGGAGGAGCAAGCGGTAGGGGCGGGCATCGAGGCCAGCGGCGAGGTTGACCACCATGTCCGTACCGGCGGCGAGCTCGCCCGCAATGATCTGATCCACGAGCCAGGTGCGCTCTACTAACGACCACGAGTGCTTGTTGGTGAGCGTGGCCTGGGCGGCGATGCGGGCACCGCGCTCGCCGGCCAACGCGCGTGCGTAAGGATCGTGAAACAGCGCATCGGGGCGCTCGCTCTCCTGGGCACGATAGACGGCAACCCAGCGCGCGGTGTCGGAGACATTCCGGATGGCGGGATCTTCAAGACTGGCCATAGATGGGAATGACGGCGCCGTTGATGTCGGCGGCGGCAGGACTGGCGAGCCAGTGGATCAGAGCCGCAATCGCGGACGGCTGCACCCATTTGGCGGGATCGGCCTTGGGCATGGCGGCGCGGTTGGCGGGAGTGTCAATGACGCTGGGCAAAACCACGTTGCAGGTTGCACCGTGCGAACCAATTTCGAGCGCGACCGTGCGGGAGAGAGCAACCACGCCGGCTTTGGCGACATTGTAGGCGGCAAGGTTGGCGGCAGGGACGACAGCATTGCGCGAACCGATGAGCACGATGCGGCCGCCGGGGTGCGCCAGCATCGCCGGTATGGCGGCGCGGAGGGTATAAAAGGCGGCGTCAAGATTCAAAGTCAGCATGCTGCGCCAAGTGGCGTCACCGGTTTCGGCAACACTGGTGCCACCAGCAAAGCCGCCGACGAGATGCACGAGAGTGTGCAGCGGCGAGCCGGCAGCAGTGACAGCACGAGCGGCGTCGGCGGACTTGGTGAGATCGTAATCGGGATGGGAAACGGCCGTGACGTGAGCACCCGAGGCCATAAAGGCGTCCACCACCGCGCCTCCCAAGCCACCGGAAGCGCCCGTAATCAGAACGTTGCGTGCAGCAGACATGAGAGAATCCCCTTAATGATCAAGCGCAACCCCATTATATGGTTCTGTGCGATTCTGGCGCTGGCCGCGGTGGCCCAAGTCCCTGGCTCGATCCGCCTTGCGACCACCTACACACCGAATTCGTGGTTGCTGTATTCCATCTCGGTGCATAGCACGCTGGTAACTGCAACCACGCAGCACGCCGCCATGCATGCGACTCTGGATACGGAGGCGGAGGCGCAGCTTCATATTTTACCGGGCGCAACCACCAACAATTTTGAGGTTTCGGCCCGGTTCACCCGCTACAAGACCACCGCCGCCACCGACAATCCAGCGCAAAAGGCCGAACTGGAGCAACAGGCGTCGGCTACGGACCGAGCGGCAACGTCGATGAAACCTGCGGTTTTCCGCGTGGCGAACGGCACGCTCCGCATCACATTCCGGCAGCCGGGAGACAACTACGACCAACCCGTCGATATGCTGAGCGAGATCGTCCGCAACGACGATCTGCCGAGCGGGGCCGTAACCGTGGGTGCGCAGTGGACACGCACGCGCACGCGCTCGATACCAAAAACCACCATCGCGATGCCCTTAACGCTGCACTGCCGGTTGAGCGCCCTGGGCAGCGAGGCGGGCGAGAAGACAGCGGTGATCGTGATCAACTCCGCCGCGAGCGCCAATCTACCGCCAGGATCGCTGCCCGGTTCGCAGCAACTGGCCCGCGAGGGGCTGGTGCCGCTGGGCAAGTTCAGCTTCAATACCGTGGCCACCTCGACCTATCGTGCTGCGGATGGAGTTCTGCTGGGGACCAAGAGTCAGACTCACAGCAACATGAACTTGCAATTCATCGGACCCAGCCCGCAAGCCGTCACATCCGATACCGAGATCCATTCCACCGGGTCCGTCCGGCTCGAGAAGATCCTGCGAGCTCCGGGCAAAGACCAGGAGCCAGGCTCAGGGAACAGGATTCTCTACTATTAATAGCCGTAAAACGGGCCAACGTACGTATTGCCATTTGAACTTGCTTGCGCCCCGTTCAAACCGATAGCGATCGTCTTGCCGAAGAAGAACGAAAGGCCGAAGTCGAAACTATTAGGCGCCGGGCCGGCCAGGTTATCAAACGCAAAGTTGCCGGTGTTGAATAGGTTTTGTGCGTTAGCTACCTTCCACGAAGCGGTGGCGCTGGTTTGCCCGTCAGCACTGACGTTGGTAGCTTCATAGGGGATCGCACTCGTACCTCCGGGGCAGTAGAAGCCGGAATTGCCATCGCTGCATGTGGGAATGCTCAAGGTCTGTGCATCGAGGAAAAAGTTGGCGTTGGAGCCGGAGTCGATCACCGAATTCTGGTAGGTGTGGCCGTTGAAGATGGTTTCGAAGTCGCCGAAGCCCTGATTGGCCCCGATGACGGTCAGGCCGGTAAGCTGGTTGTCGGATTGCGTGCCGATGCCAAACGTCATGGTACCGTCGACACTCGCGGCGCCTGCATCAGCAATGCCTGGCAATGAAATCATCTCGCCGTTGTTGTCCTTGGCAAACAAGCTGACCGGATTTTGCACTTCATCGGCGAGAGGAATCAGTGTCTCGGTACAGCCGGAGGAGGGACAGGAAAAATAAACGGGTGGGATGTTCGCGGGGTTGCCACCCTGATCGGAACTACAGCCCGGTCCGCAATCGTAACGGAACACGCCAATGCCGAGAATGCCGTTGGCACCGAGGGATTGCTGGGTGTCGGTTTCGGTCAAGCCGCCGGTGGTGCAAGCGCTCGGTGCACCAGGAAAGCCAGAGGCTCCCATCACCTGGATGGGCACAGCAGCGGAGGTCTCGCCGCCCAACTTCAAATCGGCAGTTGCGACCGGGCCCCAATTGTAAGTGGAAACGTAAGCTATGCACTCGCCCAGCGGATTGCCATCGGGAGCTTTGCTGACCGGCAACGGCAAGCTGGCCAGCGATGAGCTCAACAGGCGCAAGCCATACGAGCCAGTATCGACCAGCACGTTGTCGATGGTGGTGCAGTTGGTTGTGCCGGGCACGCATACGGTGACACTGGTGAACAGGCCATTGGTGTAATTGCCGGTCACGCCCGAGTTTGCGGCAACCGGCACCTGATTCT
>JBOGKK010000093.1:0-3413 GCA_050745425.1 Terriglobales bacterium | reverse complement strand
CTACACGCGCGATGCAGCCACGCCCGGTACCTGCCAGGCGCAGACCTACAGCGCCGGCCAAAGCTGCACGGTGATCGTCGACTTTCAGCAGACCGCCATTGGTCCGCGCGCCGGCGCGGTGGTTTTGTTTGATGCGAATAACAAAGCGCTGCAAACCCAATTCCTGAGCGAAACGGGAACCGGCGCGCTCACGACCCTTGACACCGCCCCCGCGTCCGATCCCGTACAGCCGGCCTTTGATAACACCACGTTGCAGTTGTCACCGCTGCAACTCGCTCTGGATCCTGCCGGCGACATGTTCATCGCCGATCTGCATGGCAATGATGCCGTGGAGCTCAAGCCCTCATCATCCGGCGCTCTCGATCCCTCGACGGCTACCATCCTCGGCGCCAACATTAACAACTGGGGATTGCCAATTGAGGGCCTGACGGTCGATGGCGCCGGCAATCTGTATTTGCTGTATCCGGACGCGGTCTACGAGATACCCAACGAAAACGGGACCCTGAATTCCGCCGACTTCACCACCGTGGCGCAGGTCGATATTCTCTCGGGACATTGGCTCACCGGCATTGCCTCTGACGGCCAGGGCGATGTTTATGTCGCCGACCTTTTCGCCGGACTCTTCAAAATCGCTCCCGGCTCCACGCAGCTCCAGCAGATTGCCAGCGATGTGCTGCCCTACAGCGCGTTCCTCGTCACCGCCGACGCGGCTGGCAACCTGTTCGCCAGCGATGGCGTCTGCAACGTTTTCAAGATTCCGGCAAGCGGGTCTGACTCCAAGGTTGTGCCCGGCCCCGGCCCGGGTTCGCTGCTTTGCTTTTCCGGCCTCGGCTCCGATGCTGCGGGCAATTTGCTGCTGGCCTCCGCTCTGGACGGACAGATCTATGAAATCGCAACCGATGGCAGCCAGACCGTCATCGCACAAGCACCCAGCGGACACCTCGTGTTCGCACCTTTGCTGGACAGCTCCGCCAACGTTTACTACGACGATTATCAACACACAGGCGGCCTGCTGTCCGGGCAAAGCGTGAATGTCGTCGAGAAGGTCGGCCGCAACGCTCCCAGCGTGATTTTCGGCAGCGTCAATCCGGGGAGCCCCAATTCCCAGGTCTCGATCACGGTCGGCAATGCCGGCAATGAGAACCTGCAAATCTCGAGCCTCCAGCTCGGCGGCAGCGATCCCAGCGCGTTTTCCTTCCAGGCCGCGGCCAGCAATGGCTGCTCCACGACCACGCCGGTAAACCCGGGATCGGATTGTGCGTTTCTGGCGGTGTTTACGCCGAATATCCCCGGGGCCGCTTCGGCGACCGAAACGATTACCGACAATACCTCGCAGTCGCCGCATGTGCTGCCGCTGAGCGGCAACGGCAATGGCGTCAACAGCGCCGCCCAGGTGGCGTTCACTTCGACGCTGCCCACCGGCCTCACTGCTCCGGCGCCACTGGGCAGCGTTACCGTCCAGGTGGAGGATGCCAGCGGCAACGTCATCACCAGTTCCGACAGCATCAGCGTAACCATTTCCGGCGATGGTCAGACCGCGACCGTTACCGGCACCGCCGGGCAAGCCATCAATCTCAACACCACATTGCCTGACGGAGGAACTTATACCGTCACCGCGGCGGATACCACGGAAACCAATCTGGCCTCCGCTAACGCAACCATCGCGGTTGCCGCGCCCTCAATTCCTGTCGGCCAGTCTTCGTCCAGCGGCCAGAGCGGCAACGGCGGTGTCGTGCAAATTGCCGATTTTTCATTTGGCACGGCCAGCGAAACGATCAGCGCCATCAACGTGACCACGTTCGGGGCTTCCGGCCAGGAGTTCACCCGCGATGCCTCCGACACCGGTCTCGGCGCCTGCGCGGTCGGCACCAGTTATCAAAACAGCTCGTGCACCGTCATGGTCGATTTCAAACCCTCCGCTCCCGGCGTGCGCATGGGAGCGGTAACCCTTATCACCAGCACAGGTAAACACACGATCTACCTGAGCCGCACGGCCACCGCGCCGCTGCTGACCGCTGACGTGCCCTCGCCTGCGCCTACCGTGATTGCCAACGGCGTCGATGCCGCCAGCCTTGCCTTGGACGGCTCCGGCGATTTGTACATTGCCGATGCCACGCACGGCAGCGTTGTCGAGCAACTGAATCCAGCCCAATGTAGCAGCAATTGCCAGGTGCAGGTAGCCAGCGGCTCGTGGACGCGCCCGACGAGCGTGGCGGTTGACGGTGCGGGCAATCTCTACGTGGCCGATTCCGGCAACGGACTGGTGGAGGGCCTCGCCTCCGGTACCACCAACTTGGTTACCCTCGAGCATTTTGGCGCCAACACCACCCCCATCGCCGATGCCGTGACGGGCGGCGGACTCGTCTACGCGAGCAACAATACCGCGCAGAGTATTACCGCTGCCTGCGCGCTCAATGCGGCATGCAACGCGCCGGCCACGGTCGCCGGTCTTGGTGCCAATCTGACCTCGATTGTCGTTGATGCGTCCGGCAATCGATTTTTCCCCGTGTCCGGCTCTGTCGAAAAGCTTGCCGCCGGTACCAGCTCACCCAGCGTCGTGGCGGCTGGCTTTACCGGCCCGCTGAGCCTCGCTCTCGATGCCGCGGGGGACGTGTACGTGCTGGATTCCGGCGCCGGCAACCTGGTGGAGATTTTCCCGTCCGGCGCCAAAACATTGTTGGTCAGTGGTCTGCAACCGGGCACCTCACTTGCCGGTCTGGCGGTCGACAGCTTCGGCAATATTTACTACGCGAACCTGGCGGCGAACCAGGTTGTCGAAATCGAGCGCTCCAGCACGACGTCGCTGCCCATCGCAACATTGCCCATCAGCACGACCTACGGTACGGCCGGACAGGGGACGTTCTCGGTTTCCAACTCGGGCAATGCCACACTGAGCTTGTCCGGTGTCACCGTGACCGGTACCGGGTTCAGCCAGAATACCGGCGCGAGCACCTGTGGCGCTTCACTCGCCTCCGGCGCCGCCTGCACCGTGGGCATTACGCTGGCCGGCACGGTTCCTGCAGGCAGTGATGCGGGCGCAGCTGCGTTGTCCGACAATTCGCTGAATGCCTCCGCTGCTTCGCAGCAGATCACCCTCAGCGGCAGCGTTGCGAAAGCTACGCTGACGCTGAGCGCCAACAATGCCACCATGGCGGCAGGCGCCAGCGCGTTGCCGACCTTTACCGGGACCATGGCCGGTCAGGTCAACAGCGATAGCCTCACGGAAACCTTCTCGACCAACGCCACTCTGTCCAGTCCGCCCGGCACCTACACCATCACGGTCTCGGCGACGGGAGCCCATATTGCCGACTACAGCATCAGCGCCACGACCGCGACGCTGACCGTCACGAGCGGCAATCAGACGATTACCTTCAATCCGCCGGCTACGCTGACCTATGGTGCCTCGATCACCC
>JBOGKK010000092.1:0-7600 GCA_050745425.1 Terriglobales bacterium | reverse complement strand
GGGTGAAGCTGTCATCGTACGGATCGAGCCCGGTGGCCGCCAGACGGTTCAGGGCGCGATAGCTGCACACCAGTTGCGTGTGGGTCAGCGGTGTCGTGCCGGCAATTTTAAACGTTATCGCATGCGCCCGCGCCGGCGCCAGCGCCGCCACACCGGCATGCGTTGCCGTCAGCCCCGTCGCCGCAGCCGGAGCCAGCACTTCCCCCGCGGCGTAGCCGATAATCGCCCTCCAGCCCGCGCCCAGTTGATGCTGCAGACCGACCCGGTAGCCCCACCCGCCGTAGTCGCCGCCATCGGCCAAAAACATATTGCTCCCCAGATCGGGCAATAGATTGGGGTTGGCGTCAATTTCTGTGGTTGAGACCGGGCCCGCCAGCGAAAAGGCGCCGTTAACGGCGGCGCGGGTGAAATGATCCTCAAACGCGGCAGCGCTCACGGTGTCGACCGGCGTCAGGTTTTCGGTGTAGCGCACCTCCTGATGGCGGGCGCGCTCCAGGCTCACATGGCCCTCATCGAGGGTGACACGCGGCATGGGGTCGTCCATGTTGACGTTGTCGCGGTTAAAATGCAGCGGGGGAACGCCCGATACCGCACGGTATTCCAGCACCGCTTCCGGGCTGATCTGGTCCATCACGCGCATATACGGGTCAAACGTCGTCACCGTGTCCGTCATGGTGGCCGCGTTGAACATCGCGCCGTACTGCACCCGCAAATGCGGGGTGAGGCTGAGCGCGTTCGCATAATTGAGCGAGAATAACCGCAGCGCCGGCAGCTCCGAGCGCGCCGCGATATTCAACTGCCGCATCGATACGGAAATCCGCTGCGCGTTGGCAGGATCCGCCGATTGCAGCGTTGCCTTGACCGCGGTGTCGGCAGCGGCGACGCCGGTATCGGTGCCCACAATCCCGGTCAGCGATAGCCGCTGGCCACCCAGAGCGACCGCATTGACGGCAAACGTCGTCGCCAGCGCTGATGCCGCAAAGGCGCTGTCGCCGGCCCCGCCGGTAAAAGCTACAAAGCCTTCCACCGGAACCCTGACCGATGCCGGATCCAGACCAGGCGAATCGTTATAGCGCAGAATCGAGCCCCAGAGCGTCGCCGAACGCAGGGCCCAGGCGAAGGCTTGATCCGGAGACACGCCCGGCGGCGGGCCAAACCGCGCCGCCTCCAGCAGCGTGGGCAGATTGAACAGCAGCAGCGCACGCTCCGATGCGGTTACCCGAACCTTGCGCCGCGCGGCAATGCGGCGTCCTTTACCCACGCGAATGTAATATATTCCCGGCCTCAGGCTGAGCACCTGGAACAGGCCTTGCGCCGAGGTGCGTACATGCCGCGGAATCGTTCGCAGACCCGCCGCACGCACTTCCACAACCGCATTGGCTTCCGGCTGCCCCTGCCCGTTGACCACATAGCCCAGCAGTTGCCCCCGCCCCTTGCTCACCGCAGGTGCGGATGCAGCCGCCAGAAAAAGCACTTGCGCCGCCGTCGGCGCCTCCATCGACGCTGCCTGCGGCGCTTGCCCCATCGCCGGCAGCAACAGCCCCACACTCGCCATCAGGGCGCACACAACACCACACGCGCTGGCTGGGTTTCGCTTGCGCTGCCGCGACATGGTGTTGGGCGCCTCCTGCTGGATTACTTCAGTACGATAAAGTCCGCCTGCGGCGTAATCGTCTTGCCGGACAACTTGTCCGTTACCTGAATCGTAAGCTTATATGTGCTGGGTGGCAAGCTGGCCAGCGGCAGCGTCTTTTCAATCGTGATCTCCGTAGCCGCATCGGGCATGCTGCCGGCCTGCTCGGTATGGTCGAGCACCACTTTCTGGTCAGCCAGATTCTCGATCGTGTAATGGATGGTGGCGTTCGGCTTGTGCGTAATCTTGTCGACGTCCAGATCGTACACCTGCAACCAAATTCCCAGCGACTGGGTCTGCTTGAACACCGCCGGGGAGCCAATGCCGCCCATCACCGGATCCACTTTCGTATCGCCGATGATGAAGGCTCCGCTGCCCACATCTTTGGCCGGAACCTTTTCGATGTTGTCGGCCAGGATCACGCTCGATGACGAGAGCTGGTTTTTCTTGTAGGCCGGCACCACGATGGCATAAGCCTTGGTTCCCAGCTTGTTGGGGCTATTGACATCCTTGAGGACGATATTGACCTTGTAACGGCCGGGTTTGAGCAGCGCACCGTGCCAGTAGCGGGCGGCCTTGTTCACCATCGAGGGCAACAGCTCGGCCGGGAAATTAGCCTGCGCCGTGTTGTCCCACTGGTCCACAATGCGGCCGCTGATCGTCGTGATGCGGCCGTACACATCGACTTTTCCCTGATCGACGCCGCCGTTGTTTTTCAGCGTCATGTTGCGATAGGCGATCTGCAGCGTGATGGGCACCAGCACGGTATCGTCGGTGACCTTGACGAAATCGGTGCGATAGCGGAACGGCAGCAGGCTATAGCTGATGTTGTGATTGACGACTTCCTGCAGGTCTTTGAATTTGACCGGCGGGGGCGCAAAGACCTTGGCGTAGGTCTCAATGCGGTTGAATTCGTTTTGCGATTCCGGGAAGTAAGTTCCGGCCCCGCACGTGGTGCCGTTGGTGTTGGTGAAACGCTTGGCCTTTCTGGCGTTGCCGAGCGATTCATCGAGCGTTTGGCCCGCACCGGGAACGTGCAGCAGGGCGTCTTTGGAGCAGGGGTCGGTGGTGAGCTCAAAGTCGCCGCACCAGCATTTGTCTACGAACTCCAACTGGACGTTTTCGCCGATGCCAGGCAGGTAGTTGTAGGTCCAGTCTTCGAACGGATAGGTGGTCGTCGAGCCGCCTCCCAACTCGAACGGACGATTATAGGGCCCGCCGGCGTCGTGATCGTCCTGCACGTCAGGCGGACCCCAGGTAATGTAGATGCGGCCGCGATCGGTCTTCCAGCCCGGCTCGCCCGCGGCATAGTGTTGGTTGACGTAGGCAAAACGGCGGTAGTACTCCTCTTTATAGGAGTTGTAGATGGAGTTCGGCTTGGGATTGCGGCGCTGCCAGAACTCTTCAATAAATTGCTGGCGCTCATCCTCATTCTGAAGCTGGAGGAAGGCCTGCCGCTCCTCGGGCGTGATAATGTAGGCCACATCCTCGTTCAGCCACTTCTTGTCCTCCGGGTTGAGCTCTTTTTCCAGCTCTTTCTGCTGCTTCTTGCGCTGCTTGGCGGTAAGCGCATGCTTGGGCGGAGGAATCTGCTGCGCCACCTGCTCGGGAACCTTCGCGTTGATGGACTGCGACGACGATTGCGCCACAGCGCCGGCGCAGAACAGCGCCGCAGCGAGAGGAGCGATCCAGATTACAGAACGAAGGGCCATAGCACCGGGGCCGGAGGAGCGCCTCCGGGGAAAACTCCTTGGCTCTATAGTAGCGGCCGTTCCGGAGCCGGTCAACGGAAATTGAGGAACCGTCGAGCTTGCACGCTCGTAGTCACAAACACCCCAGCGCCAGCGTTATCCGGTTAAGCTGGAAAAAGACAGCCGACAGAATCGCATTCATCATTCGCTTATGAGTTCAGGGAAGAAACTGCTCGTTTTTATCGTGATTATCGTGGTGCTGGGCGGCGTCATTGCGGTCTCGCTCAACCAGGCCGGCCGCGACCGCGTCAGCGTCCAGACTGGGCGCGCGCTGGTCGAAAACATTGCCGCCGTGGTCACTGCCTCCGGGGAAATCACGCCCAAAACCTTCGCCGACATCGCGCCCACCGAAGGCGCCGGGCAGATTACCAACCTGTACGTGCAGGAGGGAGATCACGTCCAGCAGGGCGAGTTGCTGGCCAAACTCTGGAACGTCCAGCAGGCCGCCCAGGTGGCGGGCATGCAGGCCTCCCTCAAAACCAGCACCGCCAATCTGGCCGCCCAGCAAGCCGCCCTGGGCACCGCCCAGGCCGACATCGCGCGCGACCGCGCCCAACTGCAACAGCAGCAGCAGAACTGGCGCCGCACCGAAGCCTTGTACGAGGACAAGCTGCTGGCGCGCTCCGATTACGACACTGCCGAGGCTTCGTTTAAGACCGCCCAGGCGCAATTGCAGGTGTCCGAAGCCGCGCTCAAGCAAGCCAGGGCACAGATCGCCAGTCTGAAGGCGCAAATCGCCCAGGCGCAGGCCAACCTCGCCTCCGCCCAGGACGTGCTGAGCCGCACCGAGTTCCGCAGCCCGCTCACCGGTACCGTGACCTATTTGCCCGTGCACGTCGGCGATACCGTGGTCACCGGCATTCAGAATTCCCCCGGCAGCGTCATCATGCGCGTGGCCGACATGTCGATCGTGATCGCCGACGTGCTGGTTGACGAGACCGATATTGCCAACGTGAAGGTGGGCCAGCCCGCCTCCATCACCATTGACGCCTTTGGCGATAAAACTTTTCCCGCGCATGTCATCGAAGTCGGCGATACCGCCATCCTCCGCTCCACCGGCCAGGCGGCCACCAGCACCACCGGCTCGGACGCGCAGCAAGCCAAAGACTTTGAAGTAAAAGTACAGCTCGACGACCCCCCGCCCAGCCTCCGTCCGGGCCTCAGCTGTACCGCCAACATCACCACCGCAACCGCTCAAACCGCGGTCACGATTCCGCTGCAGGCTGTGGTGGAGCGCGATCCCAGCCAATTGCTGGCCATCAACCCCAACGCGCCTCCGCAGCCGGTCTCCCTGGCGGCGCAAAAGAAGGAAACTCCGATTCAGGGTATTTTTGTCATCAACCCGGCGGATATGACCGCCAATTTTGTGCCCGCAACCACGGGCGTTACCGGCGTAGACCGGACTCAAGTCCTCAAGGGCGCCAAAGCCGGTGATGAAATCGTCACTGGACCCTACACTGCCTTGCGTACTTTGGCCAACCACGCCAAGATAAAGGTGGACAATTCCCTGGCCGCTGCAACCACAGGGGCCAGCAATCCGTAATTGCAATGTCCCCCCAAACGGAGCCTGAGCCACCATGCCAACTGCATCCCTTGTGAGCGAACCGACGACCAAGCCAAACCAGCCCGCCGGCGACGTGGTCATCCAGACTGACGATCTCTGGAAGGTCTACCAGATGGGCACCGAACAGGTGGCCGCGCTGCGCGGGGTCTCCATTGCCATCAAGCGCAATGAGTACGTGGCCATCATGGGTCCGTCCGGCTCGGGCAAGTCCACGCTCATGAACCTCATCGGCTGTCTCGACTCGCCCACACGCGGCCATTACTGGCTTAACCATCAGCTCGTCAGCGAACTCGATGACGATCAACTCGCGCACATCCGCAACCACGAGATCGGCTTTGTGTTTCAGACCTTCAACTTGCTGGCGCGCTCCTCGGCGCTGCACAACGTCGAGCTGCCGCTGATCTATGCCGGCATCGCCGCCACCCAGCGCTCCGAACGCGCCCAGGAAGCGCTGCGGAAAGTCGATCTCGCCGACCGCCAGAACCACAAGCCCAATGAAATGTCCGGTGGCCAGCGCCAGCGCGTCGCCATCGCGCGCGCGCTCATCAACAACCCCAGCATTCTGCTCGCCGACGAGCCCACCGGCAATCTGGACTCCACCACCAGCAACGAAATTATGGGCTTGATGGACAAGCTTTGGGCGCAGGGCAACACCATCGTCCTCGTGACCCATGAACCTGAAATCGCCGAATACGCGCACCGGGTGATCCACATCCGCGACGGCAAAGTCGACCGCGACGAGCTCACTCGTCTGGGGCGCGAGAAGGCCAACCCCCGCACCTGACCCATTGCCCCTGCGCGAATCCATTTTTCAGGCGTGGACGACACTGTGGGGGCACAAGCTGCGCAGCTTTCTGACGCTGCTCGGCATTATCATTTCCATCTGGACCCTGGTGGCCGTCGTCTCCCTGGTGCAGGGAGTCAACCGTTACGTGGGCGAAAAAATCGCCGGCCTCGGCTCCAACGTCATCACCGTACAGCAGTACAGCCTCGAGGAGATGACCGACCAGTCGCTGTTCCGCAAAGCCCAGGTGCGCAACCGCCAGCTCACCATGGCCGATTACGATTTCCTGCGCGGCCATGTCACCCTCGCCGCCCAGGTGGCCGCCAGCAGCAGCCGCGGCGGAGCCACGCTGGTCAAGGCCGGCAGCCACTCCATGAATTCCATCACCGTGAACGGGATGACGGCAAACCAGATTGATTTTGCGACCTGGAAAGTGCTGGCCGGGCGGTATCTGACCCCCGGGGATGTGACCCATCACCGCTCGGTGGCCTTCATCGGCGCCGACCTCGCCAAAAACCTTTATCCCGGCATCGCCCCCATCGGCCAGACCCTGAACCTCGACGGCCACAACTACCGCGTCATCGGCCAGGCCTCCGCCCTGGGTAATATTTTCGGCCGCTCCCAGGACAGCTTTGTCGACATCCCCATCACCGTCTTCCAGGACTTGTATGGCACCCAGGGCTCGCTGACGGTTTCGATCAAGGCGCGCTCGGCGGCGCTGCTGCCGGCCACGCAGGATCAGGCCGAGATCATGATGCGCAGCTACCGCCACCTCCATTATCAGGACGCCGACAACTTCGGCATCATCGGCGCCGGTGCACTCATGGATCTGTTTCACAAAGTGACCGGCGTCATTGCCGGCGTGATGGTTGGCGTAGCGGCAGTTTTTCTCGTGGTCGGCGGCATTGTGATCATGAACATCATGCTGGCCGCGGTGACCGAACGGACCTACGAAATCGGCATCCGCAAGGCCCTGGGAGCTCGGCGGCAGGATATTCTGAAACAGTTCCTGGTGGAAGCCGCCGTGCTGTCGTCTGTCGGCGGCATCATCGGCATCGCCTGTGCCTGGGCGTTTTGCCTGCTGCTCACCCACTTCACGCCCCTGCCTTTTTCCCTGCCCTGGTTTGCCGCCGTCGCCGCCCTGGTGATCGCCACCGCGGTCGGGCTGTTCTTCGGTATCTATCCGGCCGCGAAAGCCTCCAAACTCGAGCCCATCGCGGCCCTGCGCGCGGAAACCTAGCCATGGCCTCGCACCTCAAAGAAAATCTGGTTCTTGCCTACGACACCGTGCGCTCACACAAATTGCGCTCGGCGCTGACCATTTTGGGTGTGTTTGTTGGCACCGTCACGCTCATGGCCATCGGCAGCATCCTCACCGGCATGAACCGGACCATCGTCGAGCAGATCGACAGCTTCGGCACCAATACCATCTTTGTCTACAAGTTTGCTCCCGGCATCCAACTCGGCACACTGACCCAGGAAGAACGCACCCGCCCGCCACTGTCGCTGCGCGACATTGCCGCCGTGCGCGAAAGCTGCGGCGCCTGCAGCGTGGTCAGCGCGCAGGCACTGCCGCAGCATCCATTCGGACGCCCGGGGTCAAGTTCCTTCAACGCCCGCGCCCACGGCAAGGAGGTCGACGGGCTGCAGTTTGACGGCGTCGAGGCCAACTATCCGCTGGCCACCAATCGCGTCCTGCAGGAGGGGCGCTTTTTTACCCCAGCGGAAAACGATCATCGTATGAACGTGATCGTGGTCGGACATTCCATCACCGATGCGCTGTTTCCCCATATGGATCCGGTGGGGCAGCAATTCCAGATCAACGGCACCAACTTCCGCGTGATCGGCGTCTATGCAGCACTCAAAGG
>JBOGKK010000091.1:0-23197 GCA_050745425.1 Terriglobales bacterium | reverse complement strand
GGCGCAGGCTGCTGGTGCCGAGGCGCGCGCCGGGCGGCAGGTGCGACAGCGTCATCCCTGGAGCGGCAACCAGCGCATCGCGCGGGTCGGCACGCTCCAGAACCGCACCCAGCACCAGCCCTGCGGGCAGTATCGAGGGGACATCCTTAAGGCTGTGGACGGCTAAATCCAATTCGCCTGCCAGGAGCCCGGCTTCGATTTCTTGTGTGAACAGGCCCTTGCCGCCGATTGCTGCCAACGGACCATCGGTGTGGCGATCACCGGAAGTGGTGATGGTGTGAATCTCGCAGGTTTGGCACTGAGCGGCGAGCAGCGCTTGCACATGGGCAGCTTGCCAGCGCGCCAGCGCCGAGCCACGTGTTCCCAATCGTAGTGGAGCACTCACTTACGCCCCACCGGCTGGCCGGCCTTGGCGCTTAAGGCGTCTTCGGGTTCCGGGCGGGTGCCAATACCCAATAGGCGCGCCGCCCAGTCGAGCAGCAACAGGCGCTCGGCAGCGGGCGCCTGTGCCGCTTCTTTGAGTTGGATCAGAGGTTCGTGCAGCCACTTCTTCATGAGGCTGTGCGTGAGAGCTTCCATCGCCTGCGCCTGCTCCGGGTTGAGCGAGCCCAGCCGCTTGCGCGTGCGTTCCCACTCCGCCGCGCGTAGTGCCTCGGCGCGTTCCTGCAGCGCGCGCAACAGCGGGCCCACATCCTGGGCCTGGCGGCGTTGCAGATAAAGCTGCACCTCTTCTTCGATGATGGATTCGCCGAGTGTGGCCTCCTGGCGGCGCTCGTGCATGTGAACGCTGACGACCTGATCCAGATCGTCGACGTTGTAGACGAATGCATTCTCCAACTGGTGCACGCTGGGCTCGACGTCACGGGGCACGGCGAGGTCGAGAAACAGCATGGGCCGGCCGTGGCGTCGCGCGAGGAAGTGGATGGCATCCGCGCGGGTGATCAGCGGCTCCGGGGCGCCGGTACAGGAAATGATGACGTCGGCAAGGCCGCCTAGCTCGGCCAGCTGTTCGAGCGGATGGGCTTCCCCTCCGCATTTTCCGGCCAGCTCGCGGGCATGAGAAAACGTGCGATTGACAACCAGCAGCCGCGTTGCGCCCTGAGCCAGCAGGTAGCGGGCCGTGGCGGTGCCGATCAAGCCCGCACCCAGCAGTAAAATCGTTTTCTGGCCGAGATCGCCAAAGATTTGCTGTGCCAGATCGACCGCCGCCTGGCTGACGCTGACCGGCTGAGCGGCAATGGAAGTTTCCGTTCGCACTCGTTTGGCGGTATGAAAGGCTCGCGAGGCGGCAGCATCGATCTCGGGTCCGATCATGCCGGCACTTTGCGCGGCGGCAAAGGCTTGTTTGAGCTGACCGAGAATCTGCGGCTCACCGACCACGAGCGAATCCAGACTGGAGGCCACGCGAAACAGATGCCGCACGGCCGCTGCGTCCTGAAGCTGATAAAAAAAATCCTTGTGCGGAATGCGCCTCTCGCCGCAGGCCGCGGCCAACAGGGACAACAAATCGGGCGTCACCCCCTCTTCGGCGGCGATGAGAACCTCGACGCGATTGCAGGTGGAAAGCAGCATCGCTTCGCGAACCTCCGGCACCGCGCCCAGCCGCTCCAGCGCCCGGGGCAGTGCCTCGGCCGAGAGCGCAAGGGGCTCGCGCTCCTCCAGCGGAGCGGTGTGATGGCTGATACCGAGCAGGTGGAGGTTCATCGTAGAAACAGCGAATGCACCTGGCTTAACCCGTTGGCAAACCAGCCCGCCAGCGCCACGGCAAAGCAGGCCAGGGTCAGATACGCGGAGCGGCGGCCTCTCCACCCCGCCGACCAACGCGCAAAGAGCAGCACCAGATAGATCACCCACGCAAGCAGCGCCAGCAGGACAGTGGGATCGTTGAGCGCTACACCTCCAAGCAGCGCATCGGCCCAGTAAACACCGACAATCAGCCCCACCGTCAGGAGCGGGAAACCGGCCAACAGCGAGCGATAGCTGATCAAATCCAGCGTCTGCAGGGAAGGCAGGCTGGCGGTGCCGCGCGGTTTGATTTTGGCTTTGAGGCTGCGCTCGGCGATCAGGTAAAGCACGCCGCTGCCCATGGCCACGACCAGCCCGGCGTAGCCAATGAAAATGAGCACGATATGCACGTAGATCCAGCCATTGAACAACAGCCCATGGTCCAGCCGGGGCGGGCCACCACGCACCGCTGCAGGAACGATCGTCGCTGCCGCCGCCAAAACGCAAATCACCGGCACCACCACCAGGCTGAGAGCTCGGGGCGAATAGACGCGGTAGACCATCAGGAAAAAGGCGGCAATGATGAAAGCCAGCAGACCGGTGATGATGCGGTAAAAATCTGCCGATTGCGCGGTAAAAATCGCAGTCGTTTCCACCAGGCTGACGAACTGAAACAGGAAACCGGCTGCCACCGCCGCGCGCGCCAGACCGAATATCGTATTTTGCTGCGGCGGATGCTTGAGCAGGGCCGCAGTAATGGCTGCCGCCAGCCCGGCCAGGTAAAAGCCGAGCGCTACCCGGGCCCATAAAAAGCTCAACGCTAGTAGGGAATGCACGCCAGCACCGAACATAAATTATAGAAGGTTGCGGGCCGCAGATCGCACGTTTCACGTTCCGCAGCGCTCTGCGCGCACTACGCACCACGATTTCGACGCCTGCGCCGATTTCACCAAGCCTGCACTGATGGTCCGATTTCCCCTCGCTACACCGCAGCCGAGGCCACTGTGGGCTGGCGCGCCCCAGCGCCGGCAATGGCTGCAGCGGCGATCCCGGCCACCACATAACAGACCAGGTCAATGATGATCATTTCGACGGTAGCTGAAATCCGCACCGGCAGCATTACCATGCCCGCCACGTGAAACGTCACACTGAGCAGCAACGTGAGCCAAAGGCCAAAGCGAATGCCTTCGCCAATGCCCCTGCCACGATAGCCTTGCAGAAACACATAGGTGTAGGCCAAACCGAACGTAATAGAAACCGCCACGAGAAGCCCCCAGCCCACCGCATCGGGCCGGCTACGCCATGGCATGAGTTCGCTCGTGGCCAGCGTGCCACGGATAAGCCAATGTCCCACGCCTTCCAGAACAAACAGAATTACGGCGACGGCAATCCAAATTTTCCCAAACGGCATTCCCTTCATGGAAAGTCTCCTGGGCCCGGTAGGGCCGAAACCGAATGCATTGTGCGCCCACTGCATCACAACTTGCAAGCGGCACTCGCGAAAGAACCCGCGACCGCGCCCCAACTAGAAAATTTGATCCTGCCGCTTGAGATTGCCGAAAGTGGCGATATTGGCCAGCGAAAAGCTGAACAGAAGCTGGTTTTCGCGGCGTACCGACGCTAGAGAAAAGCGGCGGTATTCCACCGAGAAGCCGCAGCAATCCCAATTGTGGCTGAGCTGAAATGTGGTGTATAGCAACTGCCCACTACGGGCGTCGTAGGCGATGTTGCCCCCGAGACTGGTCCCTGGCTGGGTTAAATTTCCGTAGCCCACGCCCAGGCGCAGTTGGTTGAATTGCGCGGGTGTACCCTCCGGAGCCGCACCGGGCGGCGGGCGCAGCAGGTAGTCGCTGCCAGAGATCGAGGCATTGCCGAAATGAAAAGTGCCGGTGAAAGCGCTGGCGCTGACCTGATGATCGTGGCTGTCGTAATCCACGCGCCAATCGCCATCAAAGCGCGCAAACGGAGAGACCCGCACGATCGAGCTTAGCGGAGAATAATGAAGCGGCAGTGCCTCGGCTGCAAACGGAGAAAGCAATGCAGTAGTGAGAAACACGTTGCGCCTTCCGGGTTCGAGCGCACCGCCAAAGGTTGGGTTGAAATAGTATTTCTGCAACAACGTCCAGGAAAGAAGCTCGCGGGAATGCCCTTTGGGTCCGCTCGCGGTCAGAAGGCGGTTGGTAAAACCGTAGTCGAGCTCGCTCGTGTCCGACAGGATATCGAGTGCGTCGAAGCGGATGACATTATCTGCATTCTGAATGCCGCCCGTCACCTGGTATCCAATTTGCGGCTCGAAGACGTGCTCCAGGCGATCACCCAGCAGGCCTCCGGGGCCGGCAAACACCTTGGCGAACGCAGGCGGGCGCCACTCGAAATCGGCGCTGTAGGCGTTGCGCCACAGGTCACCGGCAAGCAGCAGCGGCGTGGCGTTGGCGGCCTGCGACGCGGGCGTCAGCTGCTCGGAATAAAAGGTGGAGTCGACCGAGACATCGCCGGTGAAGGTGCCGATGGAAGTCGAAACCGGAAGCCGCAGGTGCGGCGACAAATCCAGACGCGGCATGATACCGGTGGCGAAACCGGGTTCGCTGCGATCGAGCAAGCCGGCATTGGCGTCCCAGGAAAAATACAGCGGTAGTGTACGGCTCAAACGCTGGGCGTAGGCGTTCCAGTCGAAGCTGGGAAGTTCCGATAAGGTAAGTCTCGCATCGGGGCTGGTGCCTAGAAAATCCTGATAGCGGTGGACGCCCACGGCAATGTCCTCGCCCTCCCACTGTTTTTCGGAAAAGCCTGTGGAGATTGCCTCCGAATTGATCGCTTCCGCGAAGGTGTTTTTGAAGACCAGACGATACAAATACGAAGATAGATAATCAATGTCAAGCACCGAGCGGAATCCGTCGACGGCAGTGTGGTCGCCGGTCACATGCAACTCCTGACCGCCCTGGCGCAGACGGCCGCCGCCAGCGAGATCGAGACCGCGGTCGAAAACGCCATCCAGTTGCAGATCGAGATCGGAATTGCGGGTGGGGCGGCTGGAGATGCTCACGTGGTCGGCCCAGCCGCGCGCGCTGTACCACTCGGCGCCGGCGGTGACGTTCAGGTTCGGCGCTGCCGCCCAATAATACGAGTCGCCAAGAACATAGCCCTTGACGTTGCTCTTGCTCACCACCGGAACCAGAATGCCGCTGTGACGGCCCGTGCGTGTAGTGGAGTAGGTCAGAAACGGTGCGTAAAACACGGGAACGTCGAATAGTCGGAAGACGACATGGCGCAGCTTGGCATTTTTCCCGAGCTGTACGGTGACTTGCTGCGCCTCGAATACCCACTTCGGGTTCGGCAGCGTACATGAGGTCAGCGTGCCATTTTCGAGGCGGTAGACATCCGGACCTAGGCGTTCCAGCCTGCTTCCGGTAAAAATCAGCGGGTTGGAGGCGAGATCCGTCGGCTGGCGCCCGTGCAGGCGAATGCCGCTGACGCCGCGGAAATGATCGAATTCACCCGTCGACAGGAAGAAGTTGTAGGTGGCGCGGGTGCCTTCGATGTGAGTCTGCTCGGCCACGCTGTCGAAAGCAACATGCCCGATAGCGGTGGCTTGGCCAGTCTGGGCGTTGTAGGTCATCTGATCGGCACTGAGACGCAGGCCGCCGAGGGTAAGATCCACATGTCCGGTGGCATGATAGACGGTATGACCGGGCCTGAGGCTGGCGGTGATGCGGTCGGCAGCGAGGGTAACGGCAGCGCCACGCCGCAGGGCGCCACGCAAAGGGAAGGTGCGCGTCGGGCGGGCCGGTACCCGGTTACCGGTCTGATGCCCCGCTTGGGGCCAGGCGGATGGGGCAAGGCAGACAGCGGCGGCCAGGGCGAGGATAATCAAAGATGGCAGTCGCAAACGAGCCTGCATGTTTCTATGTAGCTTAGCGAATTCCGATGCTGATTCCCCGCAACGATCAAACTTCTGACCTGCTGCCGCCGCTGCCGGAGTGGCGGCGCGAGCTGCGCGAGAGGGTCGAGGCCTACCGGGCGAGCCATCCGCGACCCGTGCTCAGCCGGCCTGCCGGGAACACGCCCGAGGCGACGGAACCTCAGCAAGCAACGGACGAGCGGGTACTGCCGTTTCGCCAGCAACCCACGCTGCTCGTAATGACGGCATCGGAATCGGCAGAACCCATTGCCGATCCGGTCGTGTTCGCCCCTCCGGTGCCAGCGCCCGCGCCTGAGCCGGCTGAAGCACAGCTGGAGTTGGCGAGCGAACCGACATGGGACGATGGAGCGAGGCGCGATTACCTTCAGCTTCCGCTTCCTATGAGTACCGCTGCGCATCCATCAGGCGGGCGGCTGCCGGCTGACATGGCCCCACCACGGCTGCGGATGCAGGCAGGAATCATTGATGCTGCCGTGGTCATCACGGCCGCGGTGCTGTTTACTCTGGCGGGATGGGCGAGCCAGAATTTTCCGTCGTTTTCGAGCGCGCAGCTCCACGCACTGCTGCCCGCGCTGGTGGCCGTACCGGCCGGGCTGGCAGCCCTGTATCTGTTGCTGTGTGCTTACGCGGGCGGAGCGACCATCGGCATGCGCTACCACGGGCTGGCGCTGCGGGCATGGGATGGTCCACTCACGGCCGCCGCGCGGCGGCGGCGGGGCTGGGCGAGCGTGATTTCGCTCGCCGCACTCGGCATGGGCTTCTTATGGATGGTGTGCGACCGCCAACATTTAAGCTGGCATGACGCGATTTCGCGCACCTGCGTGGTGCGGGCGCTCGACGAGTCCTGATCGCGCAAAACCAGACTTGATCGAGCCCCGAGAGCCGGGCCGCTCACGCCCAGTGCTGCCATCCGCGTGATGCCAGGCGATGGCGGCGCTGGTCCGCGTCCAGCAACCAGCACCCGGCAGCGGCCGTGACCGTTCCAATTGCGACCACGCCGGATACGCGCGGCAGGCGGCGCGGCGGCAGAGTAAACAACAACTCGTAATCTTCGCCGCCGTAGAGCGCCCGCTCGATTCCGGCGGGGGCGGGCAAGGAAGCAGCTTTGATTTCCGCGCCCACGCCACTTTCATCACAGAGATGGGCGAGATCGGTAGCGAGGCCATCGCTTAAATCCATGGCTGCGCTGGCGCGGCCGCGGAGCGCCATGCCCAACTCCCAGCGTGCGCGTGGACGGCGGTGGCGCTCGCGCGCGCGGCGGGCAGCGGGGCTGCGCACAGCAGCGCCGCTGTGGACAAGTTCCCGTCCCCAGGCGGCCTCGCCGAGCGGGCCGGAAACGAAAATACGGTCCCCGGGGCGGGCGCCTGAGCGGCACAGAGCGCCGCCGCCAGGCACCTGACCGACACCCACTGCGTCGAACACAATGCCATGTGGCGAGGCGGAACTGTCACCGCCGGCAAGCACCGCATGGGCTTCTTTCGCGGCACCGAGAAAGCCGCGATAGAAGGCGCGTCCCCATGCCGAAGCCAGCTCCGCGGGCAGCGCGGCCGAAACCAGCAGCGCCAGCGGTTCGGCACCCATGGCCGCCAGATCGCTCAGCACCCGGGTTGCCAGGCGGCGGCCACAGATCGCGGCGGTATCGCGCGCACGCAGAAAATGAACGCCTTCCACCAGCATGTCGGTGGTGAGCACCATTTCACAGCCCCGGCGCGGGCGCAGTAGCGCAGCGTCGTCGCCAATGCCGAGGCGCAACTCGGGGCGCCGCCGGGGTGCGGCGGCGAGGGCCTGGCGCCGAATCCATTGCAGCCATGTGCGCTCGGGAAGCATCCTGTAATGAGAGTAGCGGAATTGGGTAGGTGATTCACCGGTTGCCGCTCGCAGAACGTGCCCGTACAATAGGGAACAGAATTCAACCTTCGAGGTGTACCGTTGCCGATGTGGAAGAGCCAGAACGAACGAGGCGAGCGCGATGTACCGGCGCCGCCTGCCAAACCCCAAAGCATGAACCCTCCGGCAGCTCCCGTGCCGGTCAACTCGAATCCGGCGCCGCAACGCGTGAGCGCAGGCGCCGATCGGCCGACGCACCTGAGCAAGACCATCCAGCTCAAGGGCACGGTTACCGGCAATGAGGACTTGTACGTGGACGGCAAACTGGAAGGTTCGGTGGAGCTGCCCAAAAACGTTTTGACGGTCGGCGTCAACGGGCAGGTTCAGGCCAACGTGAACGCCCGCGAAGTCATTATTCTCGGCAAACTGAATGGCAACGTGGTCGCCACCGACCGGGTCGAGATCAAGGCTCAGGGCGCGCTCACCGGCGATGTGAGCGCAGCGCGCATCAGCATCGAAGACGGCGCGTTTTTCAAGGGTGGCATCGACATCCGCAAGGGTACAACGGCCAGCGCCAAAGCCTCAGCGTAGATCAAGCCGATCGAGAATACCGATCACGGCTGCGTCGATGGGAGCATGCGGGCGGCCGACAGCGCTCATGGCAGCGTAGCCGTCGAGCACCACCAGCACGCGTTCACCCACGCCGGCGCCGACCGCATCCAGCGCGATGAGGGCGGCGCCACCGCCAGGCGTGCCACGCGCCCGCAACTGGGCGTCGCTCAGGATTTCCGGCTCGACCAGCAACAATTTACAGCCCTCGTGGCTGGGGTGCTTACGGGTGGCGACGACTTCGCCGATGACTTTGGCGATGATCATGGCATCCCCAGCTGCATCCACCTGCGGTTGGCGGCGGGATCCACAATACCGACGATGGTGGTTTCGGTCGGAACTTCGTCCTGATCCCAGGCAAAACTCGCTTCTTTTCCGCGGCAGACGTACACGATTTCGCCAACGCCGGCGCCGACCGCATCGAGAGCGACCTGCGCGCGCGCGACGGATGCACCGGAGGCATCGAGGGGCTGGATCAACAGCAGCTTGCGCGCGCGCAGTCCATCATCCTTGATGGTGGAAACGACAGTGCCGGTAACACGGGCAAGGAACACGCGCTACCTCACCGGCTCGACCGTATCCACAATGCCGACAATAGCGGCGTCGATGGGCTTTTCCTTGCCGTCGCGCGCCATGCGCGCGGAACTGCCCTGGACAACCAATACGCGCTCGCCGGCGCCGGCGCCGACCATGTCGACCGCCACCACGTAGCCGGCTTCGTCATCCCCTTCGGCGTTCTGGAGACGCAGGACGAGGAGCTTGAATCCCTCGAGGCGGGAATCCTTGCGGGTCGCAACCACGGTACCGATGACACGGGCAAGCTGCATGAGAGCTCCGCTCAGGCGCCGGCGGGCAGCCCGGGCAGCGGGACTGCGCGCGCTAGACCGGCGGCGGGGCGCGCGATGACGTGGACGGAAATCACTTCGCCGATGCGTCTTGCTGCGGCCGCGCCCGCATCCGTGGCGGCTTTCACGGCAGCAACGTCGCCCTGCACAATGGCGGTGACGTAGCCCGCGCCTATTTTCTTTTCCCAACCGACCAACGTGACGTTGGCAGCCTTCACCATGGCATCGGCGGCCTCAATCATTGCCACCAGACCCTTGGTTTCGACCATGCCCCATGCTTCGCCGCTGAGTTCCGCCATAGCTTCTCCTCGGAGGATTGTAGCCTACCACCTGCGCTTGCCGTTGGCAAAGTTCAGCCTGGGCTGATTCGTCGCCGCTGGCGGAGCTGGCTCCGGGCGTACCACCGGACAGCTGGGCGAGAGAGCTGCCGCGCTAGTGACGCCTTCATAACGCTGGCGCGCGACGAGCAGTTTGTCCACTTCCTCGCGGCCCAGCAGATTTTGCTGGCCGAGCATGTGGGTAACCAGCGCGATGCGGGCAAAATGCTCGACCGTTTCCATTTTGAAATAGGCCTTCCAAACGTCATCGCCGTAGGTGACCACGCCGTGATTGGCCATCAGAATGGCGTCATAGTGCGGAATCAGCGGTCGTAGCGTGGCGGAAAGCTCGGGCGTGCCCGTGGTTCCATAGGCGGCCAGCGGGATGCAGCCCAACGCCAGCACGACTTCGGCGAGCAGCGCCTGATTGAGCGGAATGCCGGCAGCGGCAAAGCCGGTGGCTGCGGGCGGATGGGCATGCACCACGCCGTTCACTTCCGGGCGAAGCTGATAAATCAGCAGATGCATCGCCATTTCGCTCGACGGATTGCGGCTGCCGGCCAGCTTATTTCCTTCCAGATCGGTGATGACGAGGTCGGCGCCGGTCATCAGCCCTTTACTCATCGAGGTAGGCGTGGCGAGGATGCGGCCTCCGGGCAGGCGCACCGAAATGTTGCCGTCGCTTGCCGCCACGAGGCTTTTCTGGTGCAGGAACTGCCCAATGCGCAAAATGTCTTGCCGCGCGGTTGCCTCCGCCATCTGCTCATCCGCCATGCGGTCATTATCTCCTATGCTGGAAATACATGCGCTTGGGCGAATTCGATTACGAGCTGCCGCCGGAGCGGATCGCACAACAACCACCGGCCGAACGCGATGCGGCGCGCATGCTGGTGTTGCACCGCGGTGATGGGCGTCTGGAGGACCGGCGGTTTCGGGAATTGCCGGAGTTGCTGGCGCCGGGCGATCTGCTGGTCGCCAACGAATCACGCGTGTTTCCGGCGCGGCTGCTGGGCCAGCGCGCGAGCGGCGGCAAAGTGCACGTCCTGCTGCTTACGCCCGTAGCGCCGGACGAATGGACCGCGCTGGTGCATCCGGGCGCCCGGATCGACGTGGGCGCGCGCTTATTCTTCGAGGCGGATTTGTCGGCGGAGGTTCTCGCGCGCGGCTCGCGGGGCGAACGGCGGCTGCGATTCTCGGGTGTGGGCAGCCTGAGCGCCTGGCTGGAAGCGCATGGCCACGTGCCGCTGCCACCGTATATCCGGCGGCCCGACGAGGCCACCGATCGTGAGCGCTACCAGACGATTTATGCGCAGCAGCCGGGCTCGGCGGCTGCGCCCACCGCAGGTCTGCATTTCACGGCACGCGTGCAGGCGGCCGCGACAGCACGCGGCATTGACTGGACCGCGATCAGTCTGCATGTCGGCCTGGGTACGTTCCGGCCGGTGGCAACGGATGAGATCGAGCAACACCCGATGCACCTCGAGCGCTTCTCCGTGAGCGAAACCGCCGCCACCGCTCTCAACCGCGCGCGGATGCGCGGCAAACGCATCGTGGCCATTGGCACCACCGCCGCGCGGGTGCTGGAAACGATTGCGCCAGCGCCCGGCCAACCGTTCCGCACGCAGGCCGGTGAAACCGGCATTTTTCTGTACCCTGGCGGACGGCCGTTCCGTGCCATCGATGCGCTGCTCACCAATTTTCACGCGCCCAAAACAACCTTGTTGATGATGATTGCCGCCTTTGCCGGGCTGGAACCGGCGCGGCACGCCTACCAGCACGCGCTGGCTCACGAATACCGCTTTCTGAGCTACGGCGACTGCATGCTGATCGTGTGATAGCCTTGGGGCAGCGAGCGATTCGACTTGAGGATTACAAAACCGTTCTTTGATTGGCGCGGGCCCCAGCGGAACTTCTGCGAGGGCCTGCGATGAGCAGCGAGGTGACTCCCATAGGGCGGCATCATGCGCTGTTGGGCGAATTCCGCCGGGCATTCCGGGCGGGGCCGGCGGAGGGGCCGCTGGCGATTGAAGGACCGCGCCTGATTGACGAGGCGCTGCGCAGCGGAGCACGGCTTGAAAAGGTGCTGTTCAGCCAGCGCGGGCTGGAACAGCTTGGACCGAAACTGCTGCCGCAGGTTTCGAAACATGCCGTTGTCGCGGTGGCGGACGAGAATGCCTTCGCCGGCGCCATGGATGCCGGACATCCGCAAGGCGTGGCCGCGCTGGTGGCATGGACGCCGGCAAGGCTCGAGGCGGTATTCGGCGAACCGGCGCTGGTGGTCGCCGCCGCAGGCCTGCAGGACCCCGGCAACTTGGGCACGCTACTGCGGACGGCGGATGCGTTCGGCGCCTCGGGCGTGGTGACGCTCGCCGATACGGTGAGTCCATTCAATCCAAAAACGATTCGCGCCAGCGCGGGTTCGCTGTTTCATCTGCCGGTCGCCGCCAAGGTGGCCGCCGAGGAGTTAATCGCTGCCTGCCACAGCCGCGGCGTGCGGCTGCTCACGACCGTGGTGCGGGGTGGGCAGGCGCCGGAAGACGCGGGGATGGAAGGGCCGGTGTGCCTGGTAATCGGGCAGGAGGCCGCAGGCGTTCCACGGGCGCTGCTGCGCGCGGCGGATGCCAGCGTGAGCCTGCCCATGGCGGCGCACGTGGAATCGCTCAATGCCGGCGTGGCGGCGGCGATTCTGCTGTACGAAGCAGCGCGCCGGCGCGGCGTCGAGGCTGCGCAGTAGTACGGCCAGGCAGGCATGTCGTTGTTTGAAAGTAGTTCGGGCCCATCCGCCGCGCAGCCGCCGCTTGCTGACCGCATGCGGCCGCAGCGGCTGGAAGATCTCGTAGGCCAGCAGCACCTGCTGGGGCCCGCAAAGCCGCTGCGGCTGCAGATTGAGCGCGATCAGTTGGGCTCGCTGCTGCTGTGGGGTCCGCCGGGGGTCGGCAAAACCACGCTGGCGCGCATCATCGCCGCACAGACCGAGCGGCGGTTTGTGCCCTTCAGCGCCGTAACCAGCGGCATCAAGGAAATCCGCGAGGTGATGGCCGCCGCCGAACGGGCGCAACACGCCGGGCAGCGGACCATCCTGTTTGTCGATGAAATTCACCGCTTCAACCGCGCCCAGCAGGATGCGTTTCTGCCCTACGTCGAAAGCGGCGCGATCACGCTCATCGGCGCCACCACGGAGAACCCGAGCTTCGAGGTCAACTCGGCGCTGCTGTCACGGGCGCGGGTCTACGTGCTCGAAGCGCTGAGCGATGCCGATCTCGAAGCCTTGTTGCGGCGCGCCATCAGCAATCGCGAACACGGCGTGCTGGCAGGACGCCCGGACGCCGGCGAACTTGTCGTTGGCGAGGCCGAGCTGCGGCGCATGGCCACGTTCGCGAACGGCGATGCACGCATGGCACTGAACCTGCTGGAGGCGGCGGCGAACGGCGCCGAGCCCGGCGCGCAGGGCCGCATTGCGATCACGGCCGAGCTGCTCGATGCCACCTTGCAGCACAAGGCGCTGCTCTATGACGCCGCAGGCGAGCAGCACTTCAACCTGATGTCGGCGCTGCACAAATCGGTGCGCAACAGCGACGCCGATGCCAGCCTGTACTGGCTGACGCGCATGCTCGAGAGCGGCGAGGATCCGCTGTACGCGGCGCGGCGGATGATTCGCATGGCTTCCGAAGATATCGGCATGGCCGACCCGCGCGCACTCGAACAGACACTCGCCGCGCGCGCCGCGGTCGAGGCCCTGGGCATGCCCGAAGCGGCACTGGCGCTGGCGCAGGCATGCGTGTATCTGGCGCTCGCACCCAAGTCAAACGCGCTCTACACCGCCTACGGCAAAGCGGCCGAAGATGTCCGTACCACCCGCGCCGAGCCGGTGCCGCTGCACCTGCGCAATGCACCCACCGGCCTCATGAAGGGCCTGGGCTACGGCCGCGGCTACCAGTATGCGCATGACCTTGATGCCAAGGTCGCCGCCATGGAATGCCTGCCGGAAAACCTGCGCGGGCACCGCTACTACGAGCCCGGCGAGCAAGGCTGGGAAAAGCGCATCCGTGAACGGATGACGGAGCTGGATCGGCTGCGGAGCCAGAAGCCCACTTGAAGCGGTCGGCGAAGCTTCTTGAAGCCGCTACGCTTCCGGGGCGGCGGGGGCTTCGGCTTCACCGGGTTCGGTGGCTTCGCGCTCGATGACCACGGTCACTTCCGCCTTCACATCGCGAAACAGGTGTATGGCGACTTTGTGATCGCCGAGGGATTTGAGCGGATCGGGTAAATCGATTTTGCGGCGCTCGATTTCGTAGCCGCGCTCGGTGAGGGCGTGCATGATGTCCATCGAGGTGACGGAGCCGAAGAGGGCGTCTTTCCCGCCCGCTCGGCGCTGGAAGGTCAGCTTGACCTGCGCCAACTGTCCCGCCAGGGCCAGAGCGGCGTCGCGGTCGCGGGCTTCCTTGCGGGAGGCCGAGGCGCGCATCTGCTCGATGTTGCGCAGGTTGGCAGGCGTGGCGGCGATCGCCTTGCGTTGCGGTAGCAGGTAATTGCGGCCGAAGCCATCGGCGACTTTGATCACATCGCCTTTGCGGCCGAGCTTTTGAACATCTTCTTTGAGAATGATTTCCATGGTTACACCTCCGCCGCGAAGGGCAGCAGGGCGATCTGACGCGCCTGTTTGATGGCGCGGGTGAGCTGGCGCTGGTGCTGGGTGCAGGTGCCGGTGATGCGGCGGGGAACAATTTTACCGCGCTCGGCCACGAACTGCTGCAGCAGGCGGTAATCCTTGTAGTCGATCTTGTCGATGCGGTCGACGCAGAACTTGCATACTTTGCGGCGGCGCGTAAATTGCTTTTTGGGTCCGGCGCTGCGGCCGGACGAGGATCCCATCGCGGGTCGTTTTCCGTCTGTCATAGCTTCATCCTTAATTTATCGAAACTGGTTAGCTGGCGGCTTCCTCGCCCTCACCACGGCCTTCCATGGCGGCGGTTTCATGGTCGCCGCCGTCGGCGCCGCCCTCGGCCTCGGGCCGCGCGGGGCGGCGTTCCAAACGGGCCGCACGATGGCGGCGGCGCTTGTCGAGGCGCTTCTCCAATTCATCCGTACGTACCGCCAGGTACTTGATCACCGGCTCGCTGATGCGCAGCCGGCGCTGCAGCTCACCAATGGGCTCGGAACTGGTGGTCTCCAGTTCGAACAGCACGTAGTTGCCCTCGCGGAAACCGCGCACGCGATAGGCGAGACGGCGGCGGCCGAGTTTGTCGACCTTGCGCACGTTGGCGCCGATGGCACTGGCCGCTGATTCCAGGCTCTCGACCAGCTTGTCGGACTCTTCGTCCACCAAGTCCGGCCGCACGATAAAGATCACTTCATAGGTACGATTCATTCCATTTGCCTCATGTCATTTCGCGGCATTGTAACGTGTCATCGCCGCTGCCATGCCTTCCCGTAAAATCATTTCCACCACGTCAGCCGCGGTGGCGGCCACTTCCTGGGCCTGCTCCATCCGCGCCTTGCTCCAGCGGCCGAGCACAAACGCGGCCCGGTCCACCACCGGATGCGCCGGATCAATGCCCAACCGCAACCGTGCAAACTCCATCGTTCCCAGGCGGGCGACAATCGACCGCAAGCCATTGTGGCTGCCTGCCGATCCCCGCTCCTTGAGCCGGAGCGTGCCAAACGGCAAATCCAGCTCGTCACAAACGACCAACCAACCCGCTGTCGCCTGCTTCCGCAGCAACTGGGCGACGGCATCGCCGCTGAGGTTCATGTAGGTCAGCGGCTGCGCCAGCCAAATCGGCTTGCCCTGCAGTTGCCCGTGCGCGGTGAGCGCCTGACACTCGCGGGTGCGAAGCCGGGAGCCGGCGCGCCGCGCCAGCTCATCGACAACCATAAAGCCGAAGTTGTGTGGCGTCGCCTCATACTCGGCTCCCGGATTGCCCAGGCCCACGACCAGAAACGGCGCAAGCGGGGCCTCCAAGTCCGGTGTGGCCATGGTGGTTTACTTCTTCTTCTCCTTCTTCTCCTCCGTGCCCTTCTCGGCCCCAGGCTCTTCCTCGGCCTTCCCCTTCTTGGCAACTTCCGGCTCGGCCGGCGTGGCGGCAGCTTCCGCTGGCGTCGGTTCCACCACTTCCTTGACCGCGATCACGTGGATCACGACGCGATCAGACTCGGTCAGGACGCGGCGATTGGCGCCCACCGGCAAATCGGATACGCGCAGGCTCTGTCCAATGGACAGACCGGAGACGTCGACCACGACTTGTTCAGGAATGTCGCCGGGCAAACATTCGATCTCGATCTCGCGCGTGACCTGTTCGAGAATGCCACCCTGGGTTTTGACCCCGACGGCATCACCCTGTGTATGCACCGGAATGCGGACGCGAATCACCTGATCCATGGCGATGCGCTTCAAATCCACGTGCAACAAGCGGCCCTTCAGCGGTTCGCGCTGCCAATCCACCACCATGACGGCGGTAGATTCGCCCCCGGTGACAGCCAAATTGAAAATCGTGTTGTGCCCCGATTCCGAGTGCAGAATGCGGCCGACAGCTTTGGGGTCAACGCTGAGGCTAAGCGGCTCCAGGCGCGCGCCATAGAGCGTGGCCGGAATCAAGCCGGCGCGCCGCATTTGCCGCGCCGGTCCTTTGCCGCGTCCGGTGCGGGTTTCGGCTGCCAGAGTTAAAGAAATTGGCATAAACAATCACTCCTAAACGAATAGCAAACTGACCGAGGTTTCCTCGTGAATCGAGCGGATTGCCGCGGCCATCAGACCGGCAATGCTCAGAACCCGTATACGTGCCCGGACCTGTAAGGCCTCGGACAAGGGAATGGAGTTGGTTACCACGACACTCTCGATCGGACTGCTCGCCAGCCGATCGACCGCCGGGCCGCTCAGCACCGCATGGGAGGCGCACGCCAGCACGCGCTTGGCGCCGTTGCGCACCATGGCTTCGGCGGTTTTGACCAGCGTACCGGCGGTATCGATGATGTCGTCGAGAATCACGACCGTGCGGTCCTGCACATCGCCGATCACGTTCATGACCTCGCTCACATCCATGGCAATGCGGCGCTTGTCGACGATGGCGAGCGCGGCATCAAGCTTTTTCGCGAAAAAGCGTGCGCGCTCGACCCCGCCGGCATCCGGGGAAACGACGGTCAGGTCCGTCAGCTCCATCTTGCGGAAGTGGTCCACGAGCACCGGCGAGGCGAAAAGATGATCGACGGGAATGTTGAAGAATCCCTGGATTTGCGGGGCGTGCAGATCCATCAACAGCGCGCGATGAGCACCGGCGGTGGTGAGAAGATCGGCGACCAGTTTGGAGGAGATGGGCACGCGCGGCTTGTCTTTACGATCCTGCCGGGCATAGCCGAAGTAAGGGATGACGGCGGTGATGCGGCGCGCGGAAGCGCGCTTGAGCGCATCAATCATCAACAGCAGCTCCATGAGGTGGATATCCACCGGATCGCACGTGGGCTGAATGACGAAAACATCGGCGCCCCGCACGTTTTCGAGAATCTGGACGTAGTTTTCGCCGTCACTGAAGCGCGTGAGGCGGCACTGGCCGGGCTCAATGCCCAGTTGGGCGCAAATCTCGGCACTTAGTTTCGGGTTGGAAGTACCGCTGAAAATCTTCAGCTTGTCGTCCAATCGCGCCTTGCGGGGGGCACGGCTGGGCTGCGCCTCGGGTTGCAGTTTTTGCGCCACCTTCTCGGCTTTTCCTGCTTCGACTTTGATTGGACCCGCTGCCATAAGCTTTTCTATCCTGGCTGGGGCGTTAGGATTCGAACCTAAATACCATGCTCCAAAGGCATGTGTCCTGCCATTGGACGACGCCCCAACGATCCCCACCTTACTTCTCCATCTGCAAGGCCTGCCGCACTGCGCGACGGCTCACAAAGCGCGTGCGCCAACTGCAATGGCGGCGCGCCAAGCTGGCGGCGGCAGCAGCCCCTGGCGCAGCGCGGTCAAACAGACCGAACTGGGCCGCGCCGCTACCGGTCAAACCGACCCAGGCGGCAGAGCTGCGGCAAAGCTGTTGGTGAATGCGCGGAAAATCCGGGGAAAGAGAGAGGACTCCCGGCAGGAAGTCGTTCTCGATTCCGGCATGGACTTTCGGTCCGGCCGCCTCTTTGGGAAGCGGACTGGAACCGCGGTTCCGTAACGTGCGGAACGCCGGCAACACCTGGTCAACCAGGCTGCAGAACTCCATCAGTGTACTCGAACGGACCTTTTCGGTCAATGCGCCGCGTTGCTGTGCGTCCCAGCGGGCAAAGGCGGCGGGGGTAGCCAAGCCGGAACCGGCAGCGGCACGCGGCATGGCCAGAACGCAATGCCAGGGCGCCAGATCGGGCAAGCCGTAGACCTCGTCGCCACGCCCGAGGCCTAACACGGTGCCGCCCAGCAGGAACAACGGCACATCCGAACCCAGCTCACGCGCTGCTGCCAGCAAGGCGCTCAGCGCGGGCCGGCGGCGAGCGGCGAGAGCCAGCATGCGCAGCACCGCAGCAGCATCGCTGGAGCCGCCGCCAAGGCCAGCGCCCAGCGGAATGCGCTTTTCAAGGGCGATTTCCACGCGGCCCCGGATGCCGAAACGCTCGGCCGCCAGCTCGGCGGCGCGAACCGCCAGGTTGCCACGGCCGGCAGGGACGGGCCATCCGGTAGCGGTCACGACAACGCCGCGACCGCTGCTCACCGTGAGGCGCAGGCGGTCGGCGAGCGCGATCGTCTGGAACACGGTACGCAACTCGTGGAACCCATCCGGGCGGCGGGCAACGATCTTCAGTCCCAAATTGATTTTGGCAAAAGCGCGGATGGTGAAATGGCGTGGCAGCATGAGGAAGGCCAGAAAGCAAAGCTAGTAGAATCGGAGCATGGATGCAATAGCCACCCTGATTGCACGCGAAATCCTCGACTCGCGCGGGAACCCGACGGTGGAAGCGGAGATGACACTCGAGTCAGGCGCGCGCGGCCGCGCAGCCGTGCCGAGCGGGGCGTCCACGGGCGAACACGAAGCGGTCGAGTTGCGAGACGGCGACGCCAAGCGCTACGGCGGGAAGGGCGTCACCCGCGCCGTGGCCAACGTCAACCAGATTCTCGCGCCTGCCCTGGTTGGGCATGACGGAGAAGACCAGACGTCGCTCGACCGGCGTTTGATCGAGCTGGACGGGACGCCCAACAAGTCGCACCTCGGCGCCAATGCGCTGCTGGCGGTTTCCATGGCCGCCGCGCGGGCCGCGGCCAGCGCCCACGCCTGGCCGCTGTATCGCTCCCTCGGGGGCCTGAACGCGCGCACGCTGCCGCTGCCCATGATGAACATCCTGAACGGCGGTGCGCATGCCGACAACAACGTTGATTTTCAGGAGTTCATGGTCATGCCGGTGGGCGCCACACGCTTTTCCGAGGCGTTGCGCTGGGGCGCCGAGGTCTTTCATGCGCTCAAAGCGGTGCTCAAAAAGCGTGGCTACGTCACCGCCGTGGGCGATGAAGGCGGCTTCGCTCCCAGCCTGAAGAGCAACGAGGAAGCCATCGAGCTGGTGCTGGAGGCGATTGCCAAGGCAGGCTACAAAGCCGGCGCAGAGGTCGCAATCGCGCTCGATCCGGCCGCCAGCGAGTTTTACGACGCTTCAACCCAACGCTATGTCTTCAAGAAGTCTGACCAGCGGGCGCTGAGCGCGGCCGAGATGGTAGAATTCTGGGCCGGGTGGGTACGCCAGTACCCCATCCTCTCGCTCGAGGACGCCATGGCAGAAGATGACTGGGCAGGCTGGAAATTGCTCACCGACAGGTTGGGCGCAACCCTGCAATTGGTGGGCGACGACAACTTCGTTACCAACCCGGAGCGGCTGCGGCGCGGTATCGCCGCTGGTGTCGCCAACTCGATCCTGATCAAGCTGAACCAGATCGGCACCGTGACCGAAACGCTGGCGACGGTGCACCTTGCCGGTGAAAACGGCTATACCAGCGTGATCTCTCATCGCTCAGGCGAAACCGAAGACACCTTTATCGCCGATTTTGCGGTGGCCACCAACGCGGGCATGATCAAGACCGGATCGGCCAGTCGCACCGACCGCATCGCCAAGTACAACCAACTCCTGCGCATCGAGGAAGAGCTGGGCGCAGTCGCACGCTTCCCCGGACGTGCGGCCCTGGCGCGGACGGCATGAGCCGGCAACCGCTGGTGCTTACGATTCTGGACGGCTGGGGCATCGCGCCCGCGGGCCCGGGTAACGCCATCGCGCTCGCCCGCAAGCCGGTCTATGACCGCATGCTGCGCAGCTATCCCCATACGCTGATCCACACCTCGGGACCGTTTGTGGGACTGCCGGAGGGACAGATGGGCAACAGCGAGGTGGGACATCTGAATATCGGCGCGGGGCGGGTGGTGAAGATGGATATCACGCGCATTGAGGAAGCCATCGCCGGCGGCAGCTTCTTCAAGAATCCGGCGCTGCTGGGGGCAATGCGTCAGGCACGGGCGCGGCAGTTGCATTTGCTGGGGTTGTGCAGTGATGGCGGGGTGCATGCGCACTTGAACCATCTGTATGCGCTGCTGCGCATGGCGAAACAAGAGGGCGTCGAGCGGGTGTGGGTGCATGCCTTCAGCGACGGACGCGATACGCCGCCGCATGCGGGACGGGGATTCCTGGAACAGATCGAACAGAAAATGCGCGAGTATGGCTGCGGGGCTATTGCCACCGTGAGCGGGCGCTACTACGCCATGGATCGCGACCGGCACTGGGACCGCATCGGGCTGGCCGTCGAAGCCATGGTGCATGGCGCCGGGCTGAGGGCCAACGCTGCCGCGGCGGCGCTCACGGCGTCGTACGAGCGCGGCATCACCGATGAATTCGTTGTGCCCACCGTCGTGGGCGAAGGCCGCATACGCGATGACGACGCCGTGATTTGCTTCAACTTCCGCGCCGACCGCGCTCGCCAGACCACGCGCGCGCTCACCCGCACCGGCGGCGAGCTGCCAGCGCTCGACGCCGCCATTCCGCCGGCGGGAATGCCGCAGCACCTGCATTACGTCTGCATGACCCGCTACGACAAGACGTTCACGCTGCCGGTGGTGATCCGGCCGCAAGCGCTGGAGCACATTCTGGCCCAGGTACTGGCCGAGCGCGGCCTGCGTAACCTGCGCGTGGCGGAAACGGAAAAGTACGCGCACGTAACTTATTTTTTTAACGGCGGTGTCGAGACGCCATTCGCCGGGGAAGAACGCACCCTCGTCCCCTCGCCCAAGGTCGCGACCTACGATCTGAAGCCGGAAATGTCGGCCGCCGGCGTTGCCGCAGCCGTGGTGAAGGGCATTGAAAAGGATGCGTTTGACCTGATCGTGGTCAACTTTGCGAATGCCGATATGGTGGGCCATTCGGGCCAGATCGAGCCGACGGTGAAGGGCGTGGAAACCATCGATGCCTGTTTGGGCGAGATCGAAGCCGCGCTGCGGCGCAAAGGCGGCGCCATGCTGGTCACCGCCGACCATGGCAACGCCGAAGTGATGCGCATGGCCGATGGCAGCCCACACACGTTTCATACCACCAACCCTGTCCCGCTGATTCTGCTGGCCGAGCCCGCTGCCGGGCACGCGCCATGGCGGTTGCGGCCGGATGGCTCCCTGCGCGATATCGCTCCGACACTGCTGGGCATGCTGGCCGTGCCCGAGCCGCCGGAAATGTCAGGGAAAGACTTGAGGATCAGGTAAATGGACAAACCGGATTTACGCGAAAAAGGCGGCGAGCGTGGCGGCGAACGCCAGTATTCCGACCGCCGCCTGTTCATGCAACTGCTCGCCTTCACCAACTGCACCATCGTGCCCGGCCTGCGGCGCGCGCTGATCGCCAGTGAAATGGAAGGCGTGCTGTACGAAGATGTCAACGACGCGGCCGGCGTTGCGCTGCTGACCTGGAGCGACGATCCGGCGTTTTTCGTCACCTCGCTGCGGGAGTTTTTACAGCAGCCACCGTTCTCTGCGCTTACGCCCAAACCGGAATACACCATGTTCGGCCACACCTATGGCATCGGCTTTGAACCCGATCTCGAAGACGTGCTGCTCGACAAGCCGCGTCGCTCGGTGACCGAGGCCGCCCACCCCTGGGCGGTGTGGTATCCGCTACGCCGCGCGGGAGCGTTTGCGGCGCTGCCCACGCCGGAGCGGACCGCCATTCTACGCGAGCACGGCGCCATCGGCCATGCCTTCGGCTCGGCCGGTTATGCCCAGGATATCCGCCTCGCCTGCACCGGCCTCGATCGCCACGACAACGACTTCGTCATCGGCCTCGCGGGCGCTCAGTTGCACCCCCTCGCCGCCTGCGTGCAGGCCATGCGCAAGACGCGGCAGACGGCGAGCTTCATCCAGCAAATGGGCCCCTTCTTCGTTGGCCACGCCGCCTGGCAGCACCGGCACACGGAAAAACTCTAATCCCGCCCCTTTTCTTTAATGAAAGGTCTGCAGCACGTGCTGAAACGTGGCTGGTGTCACACGCCAGGCGCCGATGAAGGGGTGCTCGAGTACGATGACGAGATACACCAGCAGGTACAGGTATCCGCTGGTGATGGAGCTGAGCAGGAGCTGCGAGCGTAAATACTGCGACGGAATGAACCAGGTGGCGAACCAAATAAAGATCGCGCCCAGCAGCAGCACGAGCCACAGCACCGCCGGGAGTTGCCGTTCGCTGTCGAGCAGGCGCCGCTGCCGCGCTTCGACGATGGTGTTGTAGCTGGTGAGCATCTGCTCGATGATGGCCTGCTGCTTCATCGTCTTGACGGGCAGATCCATGATGGCATCGCGCACCCGGTCGAGCCCGGGGCTGGCCTCGAACATGACCCCGGTGTTGCCAGTCATCATCTCCGGCCACTCCTTTTTGATGACACCCTGGGTGTAATCCCCCAAGGCCGTGCTCACCACCCCGGCAGGACCACTGGGGAAGTACTGCGCCAACCCGTTGAGGATCCGTACCTGGTCGCTCCCGTTGATGGCATTCAGCTCCGCGGCGTCCTGTTTCTGCCACAGGTCAATGGACACAAGGCCGAGCAGCAGGCCGTAAAAGACCGTGAGCATCTGCACGTAATTGACGATCGAATCGCTGGACTTGAACCAGCGTTGAAGCAGGCGGCGGCGCAGCATCAGTTCCAGAAACGGGCCGCACACCATGACAAGCATCAGCGTGAGAACGACGCCGGTGGTGCTGAGGTTTTCGAGGAATCCGATCATAATTTGGCAGTCCGGAAGTGGCGTCGCGTCCGGCGCTCAGCTTGTCACCAGTCCGGCCTTTCCGGTGGTCCAGTTGCAGGTACGGCCGCCGTTCAGCGCCGGCATCCAGGGATTGGGGTCGAGCGGCTGGGTCGAGCTATAGCGCACCGCAAATTGGCCATCGGATTGAATTTGACCGATGCGCAGCCACTTCCAGGTGTGCCGGTTCACCGGGTCGATATGGACGCGTCCTTCGGGCGCCCCGATTGTTTGTCCGGCGGCGGCTTGGCGAATGGCGTCGGTCGTGGTGGTCTGCGCCTGGCGCACCGCTTGCGCCCATAGCTTGACTTGGAAATAGGCCGCCTCCATCGGGTCGTCGGTGACGCGGCGATCGCCGTAACGACTTTTGAATTTGGCGACGAAGGCGCGGTTGGCTGCGCCCGGCAGGCTTTCAAAGTAGGCCCACGCGGCATAATGGCCGACGGAATCGGCTGGGTCGATATAGCGGATCGCGGACTCGGCCACGCTCGTGGCCATGATGGGCAGAGTCGCGGCCGCAAGGCCGGCGTCGTGGAACTGGCGGTAAAGGGCGCGGTTGCTGCTGCCGTTGATGGTGCTAAACACCACATCCGGCCGGGCGGCGCGGATGCGGGCGATGGTCGCGGCGAAGTCGCGCGCCCCCAGCGGCACATATTCCTCGCCCACCGCGTGGTGGCCCTCCTCAGCGAGCACGGCGTTGACGATGCGGTTCGCGGTGCGCGGAAAAACGTAGTCCGAGCC
>JBOGKK010000090.1:0-4025 GCA_050745425.1 Terriglobales bacterium | reverse complement strand
TTCAGGGTTCGTTTTCAGTTGCCTTCGGCGCCCATGCCGGCATCGCCACACTGCCGCTGGTTTTTTTTGGCAACGACGAACAGAAGCAGCGCTATCTGCCGCGGTTGGCGTCTTCGGAATGGATCGGAGCGTATGCCCTGAGCGAAGCTGGCTCCGGCTCGGACGCGCTGGCCATGCGCACCCAGGCCGAGCGCGACGGGGCAGGCCAGTTCGTGCTGAACGGCGAAAAGATGTGGATCAGCAACGCCGGTTTCGCCGATCTGTTCACCGTGTTTGCCAAAGTGGACGGCAAGCCTACCGCCTTCCTTGTGGAAGCGGCGACCGCGGGCGTTTCGACCGGAGCGGAGGAGCACAAGATGGGCATTCACGGCTCCTCCACCCGGCCGCTGCTGCTGCGCGACGCGCGCGTACCTGCGGCCAACGTTCTTGGCGGCGTGGGCGAAGGGGCGCACATTGCGTTTCAAATCCTCAACGTCGGCCGCTTCAAGCTGGGAGCGGCCTGCATCGGCGGCGGGCGCAACTGCCTGCGCGAAGCCATCCGCTATGCCCGCGAACGGCACGCATTCGGCAAGCCGATTGCCGCGTTTGGCCTCATCCGCGAGCACATTGCGCGCATGGCTACCGGACTGTTTGCGGCTGAATCCGCCGTCTATCGCACCGCCGGGCTGATGGACTCGATCCACCACCTCGACGCCTTCGCCATGGAATGCTCCATCGTCAAAGTGCAAGCCAGCGAAATGCTCGATGATCTGGTCGACCGGGCGGTACAAATTCACGGCGGCAATGGCTTCGTGCATGGCAATCTGGCGGAATCCGCTTACCGCGATGCGCGCGTCAACCGCATATTCGAGGGCACCAACGAAATCAACCGCATGCTGCTCACCGGCATGGCGCTGCGGCGCGCGCAAAAAGGCGAACTGCCGCTGCGCGCCGCGGTTGAGGGCGTCATTGCGGAGCTTATGGGTCCGGGGCAAACCTACCCGCCCGCCGAGCAGGCGCGGCGCGCCGCCTTACTGGTCGCGGGACTGGCGGTGCGCCGCTTTGGCGACGCCATCGAGCACGAGCAAGTGCTGCTGGCGGCACTGGCCGACCTGATGATCGCGGTCTACGTACTGCAATCCACAGCCGTGCGCCAGCCGGAGGCACTGATGACGCAAGCGCTGGCGTGCCGCCTGCTGGACGAGGTCGATATCATTGCCCGCCGCGGGCTGGCCGCCATCAGCTCCGGCGACGAGCTACGCACGCAAGCGGCCTGGCTGCGGCGCCTGCTCAAGCGCGACCTCATCGACGCCGCCGGCATCGAACAACAAATCGCCATGCGCATCATCGAAGAAGGCCGCTATCAGGTCGTCTGAGCCGCAGCGCGGACGGCGGGGCGGCGCGCGAGTTGGGCCCGATAGACGGCGCCCGCATCGCCCCATTGCGGCAGATTGCTGGGAGCGGCGGCGAGGCGATGCAGAAACTCCGGCTCCAAATCCCTGGGCACGGCCTTGCCCGCCAGTTCGACGGCACGCGCGGCATAGGCGAGAATCTGCGCCGTTTCGATCCCCGAGACTTCGTCGAAAAACCAGCCGCAGCTCGTATACATCAGCATGGCGGCGGTTTGCATTTCGAGCAGATCCCAAACCTGACACTCCTGCAGCGGCGTCAATCGCTGGCGTGCGTGCTGAGCCAGGAACGGGCCTGCCGCCGCCGGGTTCAACCGGCAACCGATGTAGTCATTGCGCGCACCCCAGGGATTCCACAGCAGCGGTCCGGCGGCGTGCTCATAGCCCGCCGCCAGCTCATCGCGCAGCCAATCGAGTGCCTGGCGCAACGGCGCCCGCCACGTTTGCCGCCAGAGTGCATGCCCGCCCGAGTTGCAGCCGCAGTCGGCGCGCCAGCGCTCAATGCCGTGGGCACAGCTCCATGACGAATCCTCGTAAAGTTCGACCTCGCGGCTGGGCGGATGCGCGGCCAGAAACTCGGCGTAACTGGTCACGCGCACGCTGGGGTTGGCCCGCAAAAAGCGCAGCGCGGCCGCCAGCGCCATGTCACCGAAGCGATGATGATGCCCATAACTTTCGCCATCGGTGGCGGCGCTGACCAATTGCGGCTCGCGATGGCGCCCATCGAAGGCTGCGGCCAGCCGCGTGGCCAGGCGCGCGCCGTCGCGCAGCAGTCCCTCAAAGGCGATCGCCTGGGCCACGCCGGCATCGTAGAAAAACAGCGCCAGCGAACGGCCCGACGGCAGGCGCACCAGGTAGGAGAAATGCGGATCCACGCGGCTGCCGCTGACATCCTGCCATTGCCGTGCGCCAAAGCGCCTGACTCGCCTTGCCTGCCGCGGCGCCAGCGCGGTGAACTGGATGCCGGCGGCGGCCAGGGCGTCGAGACAGGCCAGGTTCACCGCCGCCTCGGGCATCCACATGCCTTCCGGTTCACGCCCGAAGCGGTAGGCAAAATCGCTCTTGCCCCAGAGCACCTGCGTCGCACAGTCGCGCGCATTCGCCAGCGGCAAAATCATATGGTTGTAGGCTTGGGCCATGGCGCCGTGCGTCAGCCGATCGGCGTCGAGCACGGCAGCGTAGGCCTCGGGCGCCGCATGTTCCAGCCACGACAGCAGCGTCGGGCCGAAGTCGAAGCTGATATGGGCATAGTTGTTCTGGGTGGCGAGCAGCTTGCCGGTGGCGTCCAGAATGCGCGCGGCAGCATTGGGCGAATAACACTCGGCCGCGATGCGCTCGTTCCAGTCGTGGTAGGGCTCTGCGCTCTCCTGCGGCTCGATCACGCCCAACCAGGGATTTTCCCGCGGCGGCTGGTAAAAATGCCCGTGCAGGCAAATCCAGCGCGCCGGCGCCTCGCCGCCCACTAAGCTTCGCTCCGCAGAAATACGCACGCCAGCGGTGGTAATTGCAGCCGCAGCGAATCCGGTTGTCCGTGATGAGGCGCGCCATTGGTCCAGGCGCCGCCCAGATTGCCAATGCCACTGCCGGCGTAAACGTTCGCGTCGCTGTTCAGCAGCTCGCGCCACAGCCCCGAGCGGGGCACGCCCACCTGATAGTCCAGCCGGGGCACGGGCGTAAAGTTGCACACCACCAATACGACCTCGCCGCCGCTGGAGTAGCGCAGCCAGCTCAGCGAACTTTGCAGTGCATCGTTGCAGTCGACCCAGCGGAACCCTTGCGGATCAAAATCGAGCTCGTGCAGCGCTGCCTGCTCCCGGTAGGTGCGGTTCAGGTCCGTGACCCAGCGCTCGATGCCGGCATGAAACGGATACTGACGCAGATGCCATTGCACGCTGGAATCGTGATCCCATTCATCGCCCTGTCCGATCTCGTCGCCCATAAACAGCAGCTTCTTACCGTTCTGCCCGAACTGAAAACCCAGCAGCAGGCGCAGGTTGGCAAACTGTTGCCACTCATCACCCGGCATCTTATGCAGCAGCGACGCCTTGCCGTGCACGACCTCATCGTGCGAAAGAGGCAGCACAAAATTCTCCTGGTTGGCGTAGATCTGGCGGAAAGTCAGCTGCGTGTGGTGATAGCGCCGATGCACGGGCTCATGGGTCATGTAAGCCAGAGTGTCATGCATCCAGCCCATGTCCCACTTCATGCCAAAACCCAGGCCGCCGACGTAGGTTGGCCGCGAGACCATGGGCCAGGCCGTCGATTCCTCGGCAATCGTCTGCACATCGGGATAATTGCTGTAAACATCCTCGTTGAGCTGGCGCAACAGCGAGATGGCGCCGAGGTTCTCGCGCCCGCCGTACTGGTTCGGAATCCACTCGCCGGGCTGGCGCGAATAGTCGAGGTAGAGCATGGAAGCGACGGCATCTACGCGCAACCCGTCAACGTGATACTTATCCAGCCAGAACAATCCGCTGGCCATTAGAAAGCTGCGCACTTCGTTGCGGCCATAGTTGAAGATGTAGGTGTTCCAGTCAGGGTGAAAACCCTTGCGCCAGTCAGCGTGCTCGTAGAGGTGGGTCCCGTCGAAGTAGGCGAGGCCGTGACCGTCGGAAGGGAAGTGCGACGGCACCCAGT
>JBOGKK010000089.1:0-8574 GCA_050745425.1 Terriglobales bacterium | reverse complement strand
GGGATTTCTCGAGTTCGGGAAAACTGCGGCGGAACAGCACCGCGCGCAGATTGGGGTGCTGGCGCTCGGCGGCGGCATCCATGAGGAGGGTTTCGGATTTCAGCGATCCTGCCGCCCCGCCGAACAGGAGCAAATCGGCGGGGCAGAGGAGGGCCTCCGACTGAGCGTGGCTGCGCGGTTCCCAGGACATGCCGGCTATTGCGAGTCAGCGGGCGGAAGCGCGGACGAATGGCGCGCATTCCATTGTTCGATGGTTTCGCGGATGAGGACGGGGCCGGAGGTTGCGGGCTGGGTTTCCGGCGCGGCAGCGGCGCCGAGATTCTGGCGGAGGCGTTCCAGGGCGGGGAGGGCCTGTACGATCTCGCGGAGATGTTGCGGATCAGCATGCTCGATGGCATCGAGGCAGTGGGCGAGCGCGGAGTCAATCTGCGAGCGCAGAGTGTCGTCTGAGGTAAGGATGGTGATCATGGGCGTTTCCTTTGCGGTTGGAGGGGAAGTGCAAAGCGGTCGGCGGCAATGGGGCGGCGCGGCGGAGCCGAAGGATAGGCACCGACAGGGCCCTGAGGCACACCGACGTTGTTGGTGGTGCCGGTGGGCGGGGGCATGAGGAGACCGAAAAATGCCGGGTTGCCCTGGCCGACTTCGTGGCCCGCTTCGACTTCGCCGGCCATAGGTTGATCGGCATTGGGAACACGGGCGGCGGCATCCACGCCGGCGACTTCGGGCGGCTCGAGGGCGCCGCTCGGGGTGTAGCTGGCAGTGCGCGCCCGGCGGGCAGCATCCCATCCGGGTGAACCGGGACCGGAGGCGTCGGGGAGAGCGGCGAGAAGTTTGGCCACCAGGGGATGAAGCCAGGGATGGCGATCGGTGACAATATCGCGTTTGTCGAGGCCGGCGAGGCGAGGGTCAATCATCATGTGTGTGCTCCTTAAATATGGAGGCTGCCGCCCAGTCCGCCACGCAGGACGCGGGACCAGAAGCCGGGATTATTGGCGACTTGGGCCTGGGTGCCGACGAGCTTGCTGGCGTTACCCATCCCGGCATTGGCGGCGTCTGTTGCGGAGCCATAGAGGTGGCTCAGGCCGCCGAGGGCGTTTTGGGTGCCCTGGATGCTGGCGTTGCCAAAGCCTTGCGCAAGCGAACCCATAGCCTGCGCCTGCTGTTGGCCCTGCTGGCGGCCGAGTTCCTCTTCGGTGGCGTTCATGCCGGCGGTATTGCCGGTGGCCGCGGCGCGGTCGCGCTCGCGCGCGGCGGCTGCTCCGAAGGCACCGGCGAGCGAGCCCAGGTCCGCCTGGGTCATGGCTTGCTTTTCGGCAGCGGTGTAGCCGGGGCTGGCGAGCTCGGATTGATAGCCGGCTTCAGCGGGCGTAAAGCTTGCATTCTGATTGGCGAAAGCCTGCTGCGCGGCCTGATTGGCATTACCGTAGGCTTGCTGTTGTTGCTGGTTATAGGTTGCTTTATCTCCTCGGGCCATGAGGTTCTCCTTGGGTGGTTTCGAATTTCAGTTTGTGGATGCCGGGATCATTGCGGGCGCATCGCCCAGGTTGACTGCATGAAGGCGTAGAGAGCCTGCAGTTGCATCGTGCCACCAGCACCGCTGAGACGGAGGCTGACGGCTTCGCCCTGGGCGAGGGCGAGCGACTGCAGGCTGGCGGCGGAGCCGGCTACGAGCTGGACGGAGCCGAATGAGACGGGTGGATTACCGTCGACGACAGCTTCCAGCCTAATCGCTGCGGTGCCGCTGGCGCGGAGCTGAATCAGGCCGGCCATCTCGATGCCCTGACGGTTGCGGCGCAAAAGCTCGGAGGCGCTAAAGGCGCCAGTGGTGAGCGCCCAGGCGAAGGGCGCGCCGTCATCATCGGTGCGGTCAGGATCAAGGCGGTAAACGGCGCCGTTGGCGAGTGCGGAGGCCAGCAGCATCTGCTGTTCGCCGAAGCGGCGGTCGGCGGGAAAATCGGGAAGCGCTTGCGGGCGGCGGACGGTGACGGCCTGGCTCGCCGCAATCGTATCCTTGCTCCAGCGGCGGCCCGGGAAGTAATGATAGCGTGCGGTGAATGCGCTGAAGCGCTGGCTCGGTTCCCAACCATCAAAGTAAGAGACTTTATAGATGGTGTCGCATACGGGGTTGGCAAGCGTCGGACAGCCCAGACGAACGCACTTGGCATCGTGATCGATGGCACACCAGATCCGGGAGGACGCGCCCCAGTTGATCTTTTCCCACGCACCTGGCGCCTGACGCGAGGGCCCCAGCAGCTCCTGGCTGATCCATTGCGGTGTGCTGCCATCGAACAGGTAGGCGCCGGTAGAGTGCACCAGGAAGACGAAGTCGGTACCCACCGCCAGCGCGCGCGGGGAGCATACACCGACGCTGTAAGAGATATGGGTAATCGACCAGGTGGCAGGATCGCCATCGTTGGGCGTGACCAGGTAGAGGCCGCGCTCGAGCGCGACGTAAAGCTGATTGCGAAACTCGAAACAGGCGGTGACCTTGAGGCCGCTGCCCTCAGCAACCTGAAAGAAGCCGGTATCGCCCAGATACAGGCCCGCATCGCCGGGTTCGGAGCAATAGACGGTGGAGGGTTGCGCCGGATCGCCCCACCAGAGCAGGCGCTGGGTGGTCTGGCTGAACAGCACTCCCTGCACGCTGGGCAGCAGCATGCCGCGAAACTGGCCGCTGGCGTCTTCGCTGGCGCCCAGATAGTCGTCGTCAAAGTTGACGGTGAGCGAGGTGGAGACGTTGTCGTCGAGCACGGTGACCGTCTCATTTACGCCGTTCACCAGCTGAGGATCTTCGATGTAGAAGTAGGGGCCAGCTTCCGAGCCCCCGGCCACGGTGAAGGCAAGCACGCGCGCGATGCAGGAGGCCGGTCCCAGCGGAATGCCGCTGATTACCGCCTCCTTGCTGCCGGCGGCCGTCCATTGGAAGGGTAGAGAAGGAATCGACAGCGAGCCTGCCCGATTTTTGAACAGGACCACACCCCAGCGCTGGCCGGCGGCGATGTTGCCCACAGTGGCGCTGTCGGCGCCGCTGGCGCCCGCGGCGGGCGCGGCAAGGGTCACAGGGTCGAGATTGGTGCCGTCAAAGCTGGCCGGCGTGGCCGTCCCGGTCAAGCCGTTGCCGAAGCCGAGATAGGCACGGTTGTAGGCGGAGGCGCCGTTCATCCAGGCGCCGGCAGGGAGCGCGACGGGCGAGCCCGGATCGGATTTCACCAGGGTTCCGCTGCCAGCGGGGCTTTCAATATAGAGGTTTCCGTCGTCATCGAACACGAGCGGCTGTTCGGTGCCGTCGAGTTGGACGTAATCGACAAGACCGCGCACGGCCGCGCCCGAGGGCGTAGCCATGGCGAGCGACAAGCCCTCGCGGATGGACACTGCCGATTGTGTATAGCGGATGTTGGTGGCTTCGGCCATGAGGTCACGGTCGAGCATCTCCGGCGGCCAGTTGGTGACCAGGCCGCCGAATTGTTCGAGGGGGACGGGAGTGTAGGATTGCAACATAGTAAGCAGCTATTCGCCTTGTGCGGTAAGGGCGACCTGCGCGGACTGAGGAGGCTGAGCCAGAGCGAGGAGGGCGCCGGCGGGGCCGGCCTGCACTGAGCCGATGACGTTGCTGTGGGTCACCATGGCGACGGGTTTTCCGGAAGCCAGGATGCGGCGCATGAAGTTGAGATGGCGCGAGCGCCAGGCGGCGACGCTCTCACCGCCCGGGATGGCAGTCTGCGGACGGGCAAAATACGATGCCAGGCGGCCGGCTACATCCACGGCAGCGCCGGCACCGAGGGAGCCGGAATGCAAGGGAGTAAGGGCAGGCGCCTGGCGCACGGGGATACCGGCGATGGCGCCAGCAATGCGCGCGGTTTGGGCAGCACGCCGTCGTGGAGAATGATAGATGGTGACGGGCTTGGGATCGGCTGTGCGCATGCGGGCGCCGAGGCGGACGGCCTGCAAGCGTCCGGTCGCGTTGAGAGGGACGTCGCGATGGCCGTGGCTTTCGCCGCGGGCGTCGAGTGCGGTTTGGGCGTGTTCAATGAGTGCAATCATGATCGAGCCTCTGAGGGCGAAGTGGCTGGAGCGGTGAGACGCTGGAGCGCCTGTTTGTGGGCGCTGAGATGGAGCAGAACGTTCTCGTAGCCTGCCGGTGAAGCGGCTTTGGCCTGCATGCCCTTGCTCGAAACCGCCCAATCCTTGATGGTCTGGATGTGGACGACGTGGTCGTCGATTTCGGGATCCACGGGGATGCTGGGCAGCAGGGCGCCACCGGGTGCGGGAATGGGATGGCTTAACATCAGGCCTTCGATTTCCATGAACTGCTTGGAACGGTTGTCATCGGCGGGATCGACGAGGTCGGGCAGCCCGAGATAGCGGGTTACGATGGGGCGGTTGACGGGTGCGCCAATGATTTCGAGCAGGTCGGGATCTTTGGTTTGCATGATGGCTTCGAGCGATTGGCGGATCTGGCCAAAGCTCTGGGGAAAATCCTCGTCCGCGGTGGGCGTGGCGATGACGTTGCCGCGCACGTCGCCGAGGCGGATGTACTCGCTCTGATAGCCTTCGCCGTGGCCTTCGACGACCATTTCCACGTCCTCGGTGCGGTTGCGCTGGAAGCATTCAATGGCGAGGGTCATCTCGCGCGCTTCGGCTTCGCGCATCTGCTTCCAGACGAGCGACAGGCGGCCCATAGCCTGCTCGCGGGACTGCGCGTAGGCGCTGGCGGTCTTGAGATTGGGCATGCCGCCGCCGAAAATAGAGGGCAGTGCACCGGTGATGAACTCGCCGGCTTCGGCGAGGCGTTCCTGGTCGTTCCAGAGATTGGGATCGACATGGAACGAAGGCTGCTCGATCATGCTGGCGAGAGCATGCTGCACGCCGGCATTTTCCACGATGACGGGCACGTAGCTGCCGGGCGCCATGCGCTTGCGGGTGAGGGCATCACCATTGATGAAACGGGCGTCGTACAGGATGGGCGGCGCGCTGGCCATCTCGCGGTATTCAGCAAGGATGTTGGCGCTGTCGTTGATCTGGCGTTGAATGGAAAGAGCGTCGGCGCCGAGGGCATCCTTATAGATACCGATGCCGGGCTGACCATCGCAGATCACCCAGCAGTCATCCATGCGGTCGGCTTCCGCGTGCAGGAACACGTCGCCGGCAAACTCGACGCGGCAGCCTTCCGGAAAAGCCTCCAAGAGTCGCGTGCGCATGGCTTCATCGCAGTGCGCCCAGAAGGCTTCCGGCCGCAGCCAGGCGCGCTTGTAGGTGATCAGGCGCGACATGGGCAGCGAATTCCAACTCCCCTGGGCGTCGGCCAGGCTGAGCCGCACAATGCGCTCATAGGTATCTTCGCCGCTGGCGCCGGAGTCGTTGATGGCGTTGGCCTTTTGCGGGTAGGCGGCGCGCAGGGCGGCCTGGTGCATTTCCTCGCAGCAGATGAAGTAATAGCATTCGCGCTGCGACTGTGCCTGAGGAGGGACCTTGAAGTAGAGGGGACCGAAGCAGTCGATTTTCTCGGCGCCGTTGGGCACGCGTTGCTGGCCGGCCGGCACGGTCGTCTGCACGTGTTCGGCGGCGTGAAAGGATTCCGGACCCATGAGGAGGCCGCAGTGGGGGCAGGCGACGGGACCGCCGGCAAGAATACCGCCGGCGCGGGTATCGTCTGCGGGCGTGTAGCCGTTGCAGTGGGCGCATTCCCAGCGGTCGGGCAGGATCTGAACCCAGCGGTCTTCGAGCACGGGCTCGTTGTGACAGCCGAACAAGCCGCCATCGACGATATAGCGGATGTAGGTGGCGAAGATGCCCTCGTTCCACAGGTAGTAGGCTTTGCGGACGCGGAGCACGTCGAGCTTGTTGTTGCGGGCGACGAGCTCAGCGATGCGCGAGGCGGCCTTGGCGGTGGCGATGTCGTCCTGCGATTCCGCGGATACAGGCATGTAGCTGATGCGCGGCGGGGCCTGCACCAGGGCGGCGATCACGCTCAAGCCCCAGGGGCGGTAGACGTTGATGGTGTAGTCGAAGCGCGGCATATCTTCCCGGCCGGATTGCACATCGCGTTCAAAGGGGGTGTGCCAGGAGGAATCGCGTTCAGAAAACCAGATGTTCTGGTTGCCCTTCCAGAATTCCTCCGCCTCGCGCCAGGCGCGCACCTTGTGGCGGCGCACGGCATCACTTTCGAGCTCGTAGGCGCGCACCAGCTCGCGTAAAGCGTCCTGCATATCGCGCGGCAGTTCGGCCGTATCGATCAGCGGCGACTGCGCGGTGGGCTGATCGCTGCGGTTGGGCGGGTGGGTCGAGAGTGTGGGGTCCAACGGGACTGGGGTGGTCATAAGGAGGTTGCCTGGGCGTGTTGATTTTATATGTCGGATGTGCCATTCTTTGCGCGTCGGAGGTCAATATGGCGCTCACGGCTTCATTTCACGGGGTGGACGAAATGCTGAAGCCACCCAACAAGCGGCTTTATCACAACAATGACGGCTGCTCTTCGGCGCTCGACATTGCAACGCCGGAGCGGCAGACCGGCACGGGTGGTTATCACCTGTGCAAGGTGTGCGAGAAGCTCGACCGGAAGGAAAGCTAATTCACAATTCCTGATAAAAAGGCGTGTACGCCTGATTGCTGCGGCGAAAGCCGAGCCTGGTTAACAGCGGCTCCATGCGGGCGAGCAAGCGGTTGGGGATAAACGCGTGTGCCTCGTCGGCGCCCGCGCTGCGGAGCATGGCGGCAAAGCGATGGCGGGAGTGCACGGCGGCACGCACAACGAGGGGGTCGGCGCCGACGAACATCAGCTCCAGAGTGGCATGAGCGGCAACGGCGCCTACGATCCGGCCATCGCGCTCGGCAACCTGGGTCCACAAATAACGGGGATCGGCAAGATCGGGAAAAGCGAATCCGGCGCCTTGCTCGCAATGCCTCGCCCGCAGGGCGGCCGCATCTTCAGGACGGAATGGGCGCCAGGTAATCATGATGTACGCAAGGCTCCTGCGTTCAGGGCCACCACGCCGTAGCTGGTGGCGTAGGTGGACCAGGAATTCCAGCCGGAACCCTGATAACGGCTGCGAAGCTGCCAATAGCGGGTTTCGTTAGGGTCGATGATGTCGCGCGTGGTCTCTCCGAAGCCGAGGGTGCAGATCATGAGGGAAGAATTGGCGTTAAAGCTCTGATCGAGAGCACTGCGGAGCTGGTGCTGAATGGGCGCCCGGGCCGCAGAGGACTTGGTGATTTGAATCAGGAAATGACCTTCGCTGGCGCTGATCACCCATTGTGCTGCGGCGGGTACGGGGGCTGACGCGGTCGAGCCGCCCGAGGTTCCGAGGACGACGCCGGCGGCCTGTTCGAGGGCGTCGCTTTGGTTGGCCAGCGCCGACAGCGCTTGAAACAGCGCCGGACTGCTGATCAGAAAGCCGTTGATATAGGCGCGATTGACGGGCATTATGGAATCACCGCGATTTGAAAAATCGTTCCGCTGCTCCAGTTGACGCTGGCCGCAGTAATATTGCAAACCGAGACGGTGACGTGGTTGGTGGCGTCGATGTAGGCGTCGAAGACCAGGCCGGCAGGCGGAGCCGTTTCCGGCGTGGCGGCGGCGACCTCGCCCGCCGCGACACCGGAGCCAAAGCCGATGCCGCCGGTGATGCACTGGCCCGCAGTATAGGTACCGCTCCACCAAGTGCCGGAAGCGCCGCGCACGATGGCCGCATCGGTGTTGACGGGCTTGCCGGCAACAGTGGCGGCGTCCATGGCAACGGTGCCATGGAAGTAGGGATTGCCCTGAAACTCGGGATTGCCGGTGAAGGTGCCGGCGAGCGCGCCGCCAGCACTGGCAGTGAAGGAGCCGTCCACGGTGACGGAACTCTGGAAAAGAGCGCCCTGGGCGATGTTCAGTCCGCCGTTGCCGGTGACGTTGCCGGAGGCGTCCACGCGGAACAGTGGGTGCGAATTGGTCGAGTCCTCGATGTCGAGTAGATAACCGCTGGGCGAGGTGTCGGTAGCGCGTTGAATCATGATGCCGGAATCGCCGTCGGCCATCTGGAGGAAGTCGAAATCGGCTGGAGGATTCACAGTCCCCGGGATGCCGCTCCCGCTGAACTCGAAGTGTTTATTGGGCCCGACGTATTCCTGGCAGACGCCGCTGGCCGGGTTGGCCAGATTGTAGACGGGGCAGAAATCGTGGCTGCCGTCGCCGGCTACGTCGCTGAGCACGGCCCAGTCGTCGGTGCCCTGGTTGCGGAAGCGGAGCCAATCCTGCGCGTTGGCGCTGGAGTTGCCGTCGAGATCGAGCTGCGCCGGGTTGCTCGGCGCCGCGCCGCCCTGCTGGCCGCGGATGCGCACCACGCCGGTAGGTGATTCGATGGTGGTGTCGTGCAACTCGGTGCCCTGGGAATCGGTCAGTTGATCGGTGCCGCCGATGGTGAGCGCACCGTAGCCGAGCTGGGTGATCGCATTGGGCTGGGCGCCGCTGCATTGGGCGCTGGCGCTGATGGTGCCGCAGTCGCCAATGAGCAACGCCCGAGTGAAGTTCGGATCGGGGCCGGTGATGGTGGCGTAGACGTTCGCCGCTGCGTAGCCGGAGTAGGTGTTGTCGCT
>JBOGKK010000088.1:0-8372 GCA_050745425.1 Terriglobales bacterium | reverse complement strand
TTGATGGGCAGGGTCCCGATTTTCGGCATCTGCCTCGGCCATCAACTGATTGGTTTGGCGCTGGGCGGCACGACCTACAAGCTGAAGTTCGGTCATCACGGCGGGAATCATCCCGTCCGCCAGGAAGCGACCGGGCGCATCGAGATCACTGCGCACAACCATAACTTCGCCGTCGATCCGGACTCGCTGCCCGCGCGTGACGTGGAGCTGACGCACTTTGACCTGAATGACGGCACGCTCGAAGGCTTGCGGCACCGCTCTCTCCCGCTGTTCAGCGTGCAGTACCATCCCGAGGCGGCGCCGGGACCGCATGATTCGCATTACCTCTTTCAGGATTTTATGACCTTGATGCAGCGGAGGAACTCGTAGCGATGCCGAGGCGTTCGGATATTCAGAAGGTGATCATTCTGGGCTCCGGTCCGATTATCATCGGCCAGGCCTGCGAGTTCGACTATTCCGGGGCGCAGGCATGCAAGGCGCTGCGCGCCGACGGGTTCGAGGTGGTGCTGGTGAACTCCAACCCGGCCACGATCATGACCGACCCGGAGCTGGCCGACCGCACCTATATCGAGCCCTTGACGCGCACTTACCTCGCCGAAATTTTGCGGCGCGAGGCGGAACCGCGCGGTGGGGTGGCGCTGCTGCCGACCGTGGGCGGCCAGACGGCGCTGAATCTGGCGGTGGAGCTGGCCGACAGCGGCGATCTGGAGCGCTACGGCATCCGCTTGATCGGCGCGCAACTCGAGGCCATCAAGAAAGCCGAAGACCGCTTGCTGTTCAAGGATGCGATGAAGGCGATCGGGCTTGATACGCCGCGCTCGCGTCTGGTCAACAATCTCAACGATGCGCTGGAGTTTGCCACTCAGTATCCGGTGATCATCCGCCCCTCGTTCACGCTCGGCGGCACCGGCGGCGGCTTGGCGTATAACCGCGAGGAGTTTTCCGCCATGCTGGTGCGCGGACTCGATCTGTCGCCGGTGCATGAGGTATTGGTCGAAGAGACCGTGCTGGGGTGGAAAGAGTACGAGCTCGAGGTCATGCGCGACAACGCCGATAACGTCATCATCGTGTGCTCGATTGAGAACCTCGACCCCATGGGCGTGCACACCGGCGACTCCATCACCGTGGCGCCCGCGCAGACCTTGAGCGACCGTGAATACCAGGCCATGCGCGATGCCTCGCTGAAGGTCATGCGCGAAATCGGCGTCGAGACCGGCGGTTCGAATATTCAATACGCGGTGAATCCTCGTGACGGCCGCATGGTGGTGATCGAGATGAACCCGCGCGTATCGCGCTCTTCGGCGCTGGCATCGAAGGCGACGGGTTTCCCCATTGCCAAGATCGCCGCCAAGCTCGCCGTTGGCTATCGCCTCGATGAAATCGCCAACGACATCACGCGCAAAACACCGGCCTGCTTTGAGCCCACGCTCGACTACGTGGTCGTCAAGATTCCGAAATGGCAGTATGAGAAGTTTCCCGGCGCGGACACGACGCTCGGCCCCCAGATGCACTCGGTGGGCGAGGTCATGGCGATTGGGCGCAGCTTCAAGGAGGCGCTGCTCAAGGGCGTGCGTGCGCTCGAAACCGGCAAGAAGGCCGGGCACATTGCCATTGACCCCGAGCTGTTGACGCGCAGGTTGGTGTCGCCCCACCCCGACCGGCTCAACTACGTGCGCTACGCTCTCGGCGCCGGCGGCATGAGCGTCGCCGAGGTGAACGAGTGGACGGGCATGGACCCCTGGTTTTTGCATCAGATTCAGGACGTGTCGCGGCTGGAGGGCGGCATCACCGCTGCCGGCGGCTTGGCCGCCATCGATGCGGCAACCCTGCGCGAAGCCAAGCGCAGCGGCCTCAGCGATGCACGCATCGCCGAGCTCGCGGCCAGCGATGCCCCTGCCGTCGCGGCGCGGCGGCGCGAGCTGGGACTGCTGCCGGTCTACAAGCGCGTGGACACCTGCGCGGCGGAGTTTGAATCGTTCACGCCCTATATGTACTCGACCTATGAAGAAGAGGACGAGTCGGAGCCCACCGCACGGCGCAAGATTGCCATCCTGGGCAGCGGACCCAATCGCATCGGCCAGGGCATCGAGTTCGACTACTGCTGCTGTCACGCCGCGTTCGCGCTGCGCGAGCGCGGTTTTGAGACGATTATGGTCAACTGCAACCCCGAGACCGTCTCCACCGACTACGACACCCGCGACCGTCTGTACTTCGAGCCGCTGACCTTTGAGGACGTCTCGCGCGTGCTCGAGCACGAAGCCTCGGCGGGCAAGCTCGCCGGTGTCATTGTCCAGTTCGGCGGCCAGACGCCGCTGAATCTGGCGCTTCCGTTAGAGAAGGCCGGGTTCAAAATTCTCGGCACTTCGCCCCGCTCGATTGACCTGGCCGAAGATCGCAAGCGCTTCGGCGCGTTGCTGCGCCGGCTCGCAATCCGCCAGCCGGAAAACGGAACGGCCACCTCGACCGCACAGGCACTCAAGGTCGCGGCGCGCATCGGCTATCCAGTGCTGGTGCGGCCCTCCTACGTGCTGGGCGGGCGCGCCATGGCGATTGTCTACGACGATGCCATGCTGCGCGAGTACATGGCGCTGGCGACGGAATATTCGTCCAACCGCCCGATTCTCATCGACCGGTTCCTCGAAGATGCCATCGAGGTCGACGTCGATGCGATTGCCGACGGGCGCGATGTGGTGCTCGGCGGCATCATGGAGCACATCGAAGAGGCGGGCATTCACAGCGGCGACAGCTCGTGCGTGTTGCCCCCTTTCAGCCTTTCGCCGGAACTGCAGCAGGAGCTGCAGGAGCAGACCGTGCGTCTCGCCAAGGCTCTCAAGGTGGTGGGGCTGATGAACGTGCAGTACGCCATCACGCATAACGGCGAAGGGCATCCGGAAGTCTACGTGCTCGAAGTGAATCCGCGCGCCTCGCGTACGATCCCTTACGTGAGCAAAGCGACGGGAGTGCCGCTGGCCAAGCTGGCCGCGGTGGTGATGAGCCGCTCGGCGAAGCTGAGCAAGCTGCTGCCCCCCGAGGTGCTCGCCGCCGGGCGCCTGCCCACCGGCGCCAACTACTGTGTCAAGAGCCCGGTCTTTCCCTGGAACAAATTCGCCGGCGCCGACCCCGTGCTCGGCCCCGAAATGCACTCGACCGGCGAAGTGATGGGCGTGGCGCCGACCATGGGCGAGGCCTTTGCCAAAGCCCAGCTTGCCGCCGGCCAGGCGCTACCCGAGACGGGAACGGTATTTTTCAAGCTGCGCGATCGCGACAAAGCGCGCGGCATCCCTCTCGCCCGCCGTTGCCTCGAACTCGGCTTCGACCTGCTGGCCACGCGCGGCACGGCGGCGGCATTCCGCCAGGCGGGCCTGCCGGTCACACCCGTATTCAAGATCAGCGAAGGCCGGCCCAACTTCGTCGACCTGCTCAAAGGCGGCGGCGTAACGCTCGTGGTGAACACCCCCTCCGGCCGCCAGCAGTTCCTCGAAGAAAAACAAATCCGCCGCACCGCCGTCGCCCGCCGCATTCCGATTGTCACCACCCTCGCCGCCGCCCAGGCCGCCATCGAAGCCATCGCCGCCCGCGCCTCCGCCCGCCCTTCGGTCTACGTCCTGCAAGAAATGCACCAGCAACTCGCCCAACCCGCCGCGCGCTAATTGTGTGCTGCCCCTGCAAACTCCCGGAGGAGCGTCGGGGCTACTTTGGAGATCGCGAGGTGAAGCGTAAGCACAGCGAGAAGCGGTATCACCACGGCCCCGGGCTCAGGCCCCGCCAGAATCGATGCAAAGGCTCCGTCCACAGTCTCCTCGAGTGTGCGGCCCTGCCCCCAAGTGCTTACATGCACCTTGGCGCCGTACTCCTTCTGCCGTTGGCGGTAGAGCCGCGCGAAGGCGCGACGCTTTCCCGTCGGCCCATTCATGGACGATCTGCTCGATGAGGCCCTGCGCGAGGAATGTTGAGCATCTTGAATGGGCGATCGAGGAGATCGATAACCAACGTCCGCGAGATCGCCAGGCAGTGCCCGGCTATCTCGCCCAGTGTGGCTATGTGGCCCGCTTCCGCTTGCAGGATAGCCGGGCGGAAGATCTCCGCCGCCAACAGGCCTGAGACTCGCCCCACATTCGGTGGCGCTTCGATCCCGCAATAATACGCTCCAGTCAGATCCGATGTGGAACATGGTGGATGCACCTGTCCGAAGGTTGCTTGCCCGCGCCGCACTTTGCCAGCCATGCCATCATAGGGGCATGGCAAGCCCAACCCGCGATCAGCTCCTTCAGCTACCCGAGGCGGAGCGTGCCGACTTGGCGCTGTTACTCTGGGAAAGCCTCGGCGATGAGCAGAAAGCTGCCCATTTCGACTTGGACGGCGCCCAACGGGCCGAGCTGGATCGGCGCTGGGAGGCGCACCTCTTGCGTCCGGACGACGTGCTGACTTTAGACGAGCTGCGGCGTTCGTTGCCACCCAGAAAATGATGCGCACGCTGGTTGTACGCGGGGAAGTGGCTCACGAGCTTAATGAAGTCTATCGCTGGTATGAACAACGCAGGGAGGGCCTTGGATCCGCGTTTCTGGACGGAGCGGAGCATACGCTGCATGCAATCCAGGCCCGCCCGCAATCGTTCCCGGTGGTTGCGGGCGAAGTGCGGCGTGCTATCCTACACCGCTTTCCCTATGCCATCTTCTACCGCTTCGACGAGAACCGAATCCTCGTCCTCGCTGTATTTCACGGCAGCCGTAAGCCATTCGCTTAGTCCCGAGGCGAAACAATCGTGAAGACTGATCCAAAGAGCGAGCGTCAGTTCCTAAGAGAAGTCGAGGCAGGCGAGTGGAAGGCGGCGAAGCTGAGCGCGACGGCGCGCAAGCTGTACGCCGATGCAGCACGCGATTCGCTGCACAAAGCGGCACACTTCGACCTGGATGAGTCGCAACGCGCCGAACTCGACCGGCGCTGGAAGGCACATCTCGCAGAGCCGGCCGGTGACATTGCGTGGGACGATCTGCAACGCTCACTTCGGTCACGAAAATAACGCCTGCCGCACCGCCCGGCCTACGGCAGCGCCGCCGCCGAAACGCCTTTGGCTTTCGCCAGCGCAGCCTGCAAGCGGGCAACGCCCGCAGTGGCTTCGCGGATATACATATCGGCCAGCTGCACCATGCCCGGCGTGGGCGCCTCAAATTGCTGGTCCACCTGCTTGCCGATGTTGGTCAGCCAGGCGTGCAGCCGCGCGCGGAACATCAATCCCCCCTCGCTCGACTGAATGCGAAGGTTCACCAGGCCGTCGATCGCATGGCTCAGGTTCGTGTAGCCGGCCGTCCCGGCCGCCAGCTTGCTGCGCGCCGCCAATGCCTCATTCAACGTCGAATCCAACTGGTTCTCGGCGTTGTAGATGCGCATCATGAGCGCGAAGCGCTGCTGCAGGGCCGCCTGCGAGGCATGCAGGCGCGGATCGAGCTTCACCACGAACGGCTGCTTTGCGGTCGTGTGGCCGCCATAAGTCAACTGGACATAATAGGTTCCCGGCACGACCTCCGGTCCGAGAGGCTCCGAGGCGCCGTTGACTGACCAGAGCACGCCGTTCACATCGGTAGCATCGGGATAGCGGAGATTCCACTCGAACCGGTTCATCCCGGCGTGCAGGCCGGCTGCGCGGCGGACGCGGCGGCTATTCCGCGTGCGATGGAATGTTTCTGGCAGCGAGAAGCTGTTGATCACCGCGCCGGACGCATCGGTAAAGCTCAACTTCGCCGGGCTGGCAGCGCTGTAGCCGGCAGGCAGGTGAAAGAATACGGTTGCACCCGAGGGGCCATTTTGACCGCCCGCACCGCCGCGGTAACTGAAGCTGCTGCGCTTCAGCAGCCATGTCTGTTCCGGCGGGAATACGTACGCCGCCTCAGCCCGGACATGATCCTTGTTCAACTGCTCCAGAAAATGCAGATTGTCCAGCACCCAGTACGCGCGTCCAAACGTCGCCAGCACCACCGCGTGCTCCGCCGGCTGAATCTCGATGTCATTGACGCGCACCCGGGGCAAGTTGAGGCTGAGCGGCATCCAGTGCCCGCCCCCGTCGAGGCTCATGTAGACGGTGAGCGCCGTGCCGGCGAGCAGCAGATTCGGATCATTGGGATCCTGGCGGATGCTGTTGACGTACTGGTTTTCCGGCAGACCGGCCGAAATGGCCGTCCAGGTCTTGCCGTAGTCGGTGGTGTGATAGACGTAGGGCTTCCAGTCGTTCCACATGTAGCGGCTGGCGGAGAGATACGCCGCGCCGGGCTGCGTATGTGACGCTTCAATGCAGGTGATGACGGCCCAATCGGGAAGACTGGGCGGACGCACCGCGCTCCAGTGCGCCCCGCCGTCGGTGGTTACATGCACCAGGCCATCATCGGAGCCAGCCCAGATGATCTTGTCGCTCAGGGGCGAAAACTGTACGGCGGATATAGTGTCGTACATCTCCTCGCCCGTCTGGTCCTTACTGATGGCCCCGCCGGAGCGGATCTGCTTGCTTTTATCATTGCGCGTGAGATCGGGGCTGATCTGCTTCCAGTCCGTGCCGCCGTCCTGAGTCTCGAACAAAACATTGGCGGCGAGGACGAACACATGAGGGTTGGTCGGCGAAGTCGCCGCGGCATGGTGGTTCCAGCCCCAGCGGTACTTGATCTGCGATCCTGCCGAACCATTCTTGTCATCCGGCCAGGGACTCACTTCTCGCGTTTCGCCCGTCCTGCGGTTGTCTTTGAGATTGATGCTGAAATAGCCGCACGAATACGTGATCCAGGGCTTGGTCGGTACGGGTACGACCCAGCATTCCTCGCCCCCCGCCACCCGCGTCCACACCGCTGGAATCGACCCGGCGGGCACCGCGCTCGGCGCCTCCGAGGAGCCCTCATCCTGCTGCGCGCCGTAAATATGAAAGGGAAATTGATCGTCCAGGTTGGCGTGGTAGAACTGCCCGGTGGGCTGATTGTCTTCCGAACTCCACCGCTTGCCACCATCCAGTGAAATCGTGGCCCCGCCATCGTTGCCTTCGATCAGATCCTGCGCGTTGTCCGGGTTGATCCAGAAGACGTGATTGTCGCCGTGCGGAGGCCGCAGCGGGATCAGCGTTTTGCCGCCATCATGCGATACAAACACTCCGACGTTCGGCAGGTAAACCGTGTTGGCATCCTTCGGATCCACATACACGCGTCCGTAATAGTAGGCGCGCTGGGATATTTCCAGGCTGTCGTTCATCAGCGCCCAGCTCTCGCCGCCATTGCTGCTGCGAAACAGGCCGCCCGGAAGCCCGGGTTTGTAGTTGGCCTGAATTACGGCATAGAGCACGTTCGGCTCGCTCGGCGCTACGGCTACGTCGATGTTGCCCAGGATACCCTCGGGCAGCCCCGGTCGGTGCGTGATGTTGGTCCAGTTCGCTCCGCCATCGGTCGTCTTGTAAATACCGCTGCCCGGTCCACCGCTCGAAAGGCCCCAGGCCCTCCGCGATACCTGCCACATCGAAGCGTAGACGACCTGCGGGTTCTGCGGATCCATCGACAAGGCGGCGGCTGCGGTGTGATCGTTGACGTAGAGGACCTTCTTCCAGGTCGTGCCGCCGTCGCTCGACTTGTACACCCCGCGCTCGCTGCCGGGGGCAAACACATGCCCGAATGCCGCGGCATACACGACATCGGGGTTGTGTGGATCGACAACGATCCAGCTGATCACGCCCGTGTCGGCCAACCCCATCTGGGTCCAGGTTTTTCCGCCGTCGCTCGACTTGTACACCCCGCCCCTGCCCGGCCCCGCGGTCAAAATCGTGTTGCGATCGGCGGAGTCTCCCGCGCCCGCATAAATAATGTCGGGGTTGGAGGGTGCGACCGCGATCGCGCCGATATTACCGGTCTTGATAGACCTGTCGGAAATGTTCTTCCAGTTGAGCCCCGCATTCTTCGTTTCCCAAATCCCGCCGCCTGCCGTAGCCATAAAATAAACGTTCGGCTGGCTGGCAATTCCGGAGACGGAAGTGGCGCGCCCGCCCACGAACGGCCCCACGCTGCGCCAGCGCAAGGCGCTGGTCAGTTGCGCCGGCGACAGCGATTGGCCACTCGCCGCCAGCGCCAGCGCCGCCACCAGGCCACAGCCGCTGAACAGCAGTCGATTGAGAAGCTTCCGGGAAGAGAGTTGTGTCATGGTCATCATACGCGCTTCGTAACCCTACCCCCGCGAAGGTAACGCCGTGATAGGCGAGTGTCAATAGAATTCCGGTCGCTTCGCGGGGGGCGCGCCGCTTTGCACTGCGGGCAAAATCGGCGCGAAAGGCCTCGAAATTCCGTAGGGGTGAAGACTGCAGTGCAGCCTTCACGCCCCCGGGGAGGGATGCAGGCGCGGCCCCAGCGTAGCGC
>JBOGKK010000087.1:0-1567 GCA_050745425.1 Terriglobales bacterium | reverse complement strand
CACGTCGTGTGTCCTCCTTCCGACGAACGTCCGTGGTTGTCTCGACAAATTACCGTCCGTGATGGGGCGGCGCTCGGCGCCCCCTGCACTTATCGGCGAATGGGCCAGCGCCACACTACTCGCGTTTGCCCGGCTCCGCCTCGCGCTGTCAACATCTCCGTAATATGCATGTGGCAGCAAAAACGAATGAAGTCGTCGCTGCGCTGTAAATAAGCCTGCCAACCGCCGTAGCGTGCGTCGTCGCGAAAATAGGCGTAGCTGGCCAAAGCCGTGGTCAGGTCGGAATCGCTGCCATGATACGTCTTGGTGTGACGCAACACCGGTTCGTCCGACGGCCGGCAGGGCGGTGTCGCCGGAGATGGTCCCGCCGGTTGAAAACCGCGCGCGTCGGGCCAGTCGAACGGCAGACCGGGACCGGTTGTGCCGGCGGCGGCGACCTGCCCGCCACCCGCTGCGACCGGCCTGCCGGCGGCATCCAGCAGCACCGCCCCGCCGGTTTCTGCCGGCGTGGGCAGAATCTGGCGGTAGGCCATCAGCTCGCCATCCGAGCCGCTGTCGTTCGGTTCGCCCGGTGGCAGCCCATCGGCTCCTTCTTCGTCCGGCTGCATGCCTGGGGGCGGAGGTTCGGGGGGCGGCGGCATGGGGTAGTGCGGCTTAACATAGCGCGGCGTTTGCGTCTTCATTTGTGCCCGTGCCAGCGCCATCTCAGACTCAAAAATCAGCGTGCCCGGAATTTCATCTTCGGCCGGGGTGCCCCAGGGTAGACCGTAACCGGCCGGTATCGGGTGAAAGCAAGGATTCGCCGCATACCACTCCGCCTGCAGTGCCAACCGCGGCGGATAATAGGGCGAAAAATCTGTCACCGCCCCGACCACCACCGCGTCAACATCGAGAAGCTGGGCAAGCTTGCGAGCGTCGGCAGGCCCGTTCAGCGTCATCTGATGGGCTTCCAGCGTTTTTTCGACCACGCCAATTGGAATGACCTCGAAGCCGGGGATCACTTGCAGCTCGCTGAAATAGGCCAGCGCCACGTGGCGGCCATCGACCGTTGGCTCGGTGCTGAGATTGAAGAAGGGAGCGATCGCCACCTTCTGCAACTGCGGAAACGGATTGTGGACCGATGGCTGCCGCGAGATTTCGGGCAGCACGCAGCCCGAACTCATCGCCAGGCCGAGCCACGCCAGGCAAAGCCGAACCATGAAATCGTGGAACGCCTCAAGAGCAGCCCCCGCTGCAAGTCATTCGCCGCGCGGCAAACAGCCGCGTCCCTACTTATCGGCAAAGTCTGCGTGCATTCTCCAATCGAACCTCGCTTGCTCTTGTCGGCGGGGTGGGTCAAGATGGATGCGTAACCGTTGCCAGCACGAGGAAGCCCCCCCCATGACCACGCCTTCTTCGGTTAGCTCGTCACTTCAGGAAATCTGCGCGCTTTTGGGGCAGCCCGTCGCCGGCAACCCCACTCAGTACATGATGGAGAAGGCTTTCGCCCACCATGGTTTGGAATGGCGCTATCTGACGCTGGAGGTGGCGCCGGACGACCTGCCCGACGCGGTGCGCGGCATGCGGG
>JBOGKK010000086.1:0-27652 GCA_050745425.1 Terriglobales bacterium | reverse complement strand
GCGACCCAGCGCTGTCGCTGAGGTGACCCGCTAACCGCGCCGCCCGCTCAAAATCTGAAAGGGAAAACGCCCGTCGACCAGTTTTTCAGCAGCCTGCTAGAGCAAAAACAGCCTTGCTGTAGCTCGGCGCGTCGTGCCGCATGCGGCTTTTTCACCAGGAAAAGCCGCACGTCATCTCCCGGAGCCTGCCACACCGAGTCTGATTCTGCTCTAGGGCATTGGCGGAAGCGTCTCCGGTTTCACGTGGCGAAAACCGACCGATTCGTACAAGTGAACAGCATCCTTAAGGCGCGTATTGCTGCCGAGGAACAGCGACTTGGCGCCTATGCTTCTGGCCTGTGCGATGGCGTGCTGAAGCAAACGGCGGCCGAGGCCTCTGCCGCGCAGAACGCGGGGGACGTGCCGCTTTGCACTGCGGGCAAAATCGGCGCGAAAGGCCGCGAAATTCCGAAGGGCGGCCCGCCCCCGGGGAGCGATGCAGGCGCGGCCCCAGCGTAGCTCAGCGCCGGGTTGGGGCCACGGGCCCCCAACGTCGCCCTGCGCTGCTACAGCAGGGCGAACAACCCGGCGCGAGCATAAGCGGGACGCGCGGCGAAGCCGCGCTGGGGCCCGCGCCAACAATTGGATGGGTCGATACCCATCTGCATTTGCTCCCCGGCTTGGACGACGGTCCCAAAGACTGGGAAGAATCGCTGGCCATGGCCGAGGTGCTGATTGCCGATGGCACTACGCATGTAGTGGTCACGCCCCACAGCAATTATCAGTTCACCTTTTCACAGCCCGGGACGGCGGCGCTGTGCCGCCAACTGCAGGAAAAGCTCGCCGGGCGGCTGCACATTATGACCGGATGTGAGGTTCACCTGACGTTTGAAAACGTGCAGGCTTTGCTGGAGCGGCCACGCGAGTTCTCCCTCAACGGCAGCCGCTACGTGCTGGTCGAATTCCCGGAATTTTTTGAACGCCAGGCGCTGGCCAGCGCCCTGCGCCAGATCGCCGACCGTGGCATGGTTCCGGTGCTGGCGCACCCGGAACGCAACCCGGTATTGCAGCAGCATCCGGAAACCCTCGACGAATATCTGCGCCTGGGTTGTCTGAGCCAGGTCACCGCATCCTCGTTCCGCGGCCGCTTCGGCAAGCGCGCCGAACAATTCAGCCTGGAACTGCTGCGCGGCGGGCGCATTCACGTCGTTGCCAGCGATGGCCACTCCGCCGAGCAACGCTCGCCCCGGCTATCGCCGGCGGCGGCCTTCATCACCGAACGCACTGATGAGCAGATTGCCCGTGCTCTCTGCAGCGGCAATCCCTTGGCCATGGCGCTCGACCAGCCTCAGCTTCCCTACGCACCCGAAGCACCACAAAAAAAGAAGAGCCTCTTTGCGCGTCTGAAAAGCAGCTAGAGCAAAAACAGCTCTGCTGTAGCATCGCCGACCGTACCGCCTGCGGCTTTGACCCCAGGAAAAGCCGCACGCAATCGCCCGAAGCTTGCTACACCGACGCTGTTTTTGCTCTAAAGCCTCGGCGCCACCGCCAACCTCCACCCACCCGGATCCCACCCCACCCCGATAGGGCCTTCGGCCAACCCTATTCCGGCAACTTACCTCTAATCATATGAGGAACATTTTATGGCCGCAGCCCAACCCGCCTTCGCCCCCCTCGCCCCAAACTTCGAGCATCTCACGTCCGCTCAGCGCCGCTTCCTCCAGGCGCTCACCGAACAGCCCGCCGACTCACTCGCCCAAATCTGTAAATCAGCCGAGGTCACCACCCGCAGCTACTACGCCTGGTGCCAGGACCCCGCCTTCCGCCGGCTCACCACCCAGATCTGGTCCCAGGCCTTCCTCGCCAACGGATGGCAGGTCATCAACCACATCGCCAGCTACATCGGCAACTCCGCCAGTTACGCCCGCATCCTCACCCAGCTCCTGTTCGATCCCAAAGGCCAGGCCGCCCTCGCCGCCTGGTCGACCCTCAACATGCCCGCGCTGGCCGTCCCTCCCCTCGATTCCCCTCTCGTCGCTCCCGCCGCCAACACCCAACCGGAGCCTGCCCCCACCCCCGCTCCCGGCCGCGTCGCCACCTTCCTGAAAAAGACGATTGCCACGGCCGGCCGTCAAGCGGGTGGCGTGGCACAGCCACGCCAGGCCCCGCGCCAGTCAATCGTGATGGAATGCATCCAGCCGTGCGTCGACGGCGGTGCGTTTCCGGTAAAGCGGACCGCAGGCGATCAGGTTGCGGTTGCCGTCGACATCTACCAGCACGGGCATGCAGTGCTGGCGGCGGCCCTGCTGGTGCGTGCGCCGGGGTCCAAAACGGAACAGGAGATCGCCCTCGCCGACCCGGACAACGACCGCTGGCGTGGCAGCTTTGTTGTGGACACGCCGGGAATTTACGAATTCAGCTTTGCGGCGTGGACGGAAGCGTTCGCCAGTTGGCGGCGGGACACGGAGCGCAAGCGAGCCGCCGGGCAGGCGATTGCCGGCGACCTGATCGCCGGAGCGGCGCTGGCCGAGGCGGCCGCCGCACGGGCCACGAACGCTGCCGACGCCGAACTCCTGCATGCGGCGGCCGCGGCGGGCGCGGGGGCATCGCTGCTGGACGAGGCGGTGCTCGCTGCCGAGCGCCGCTGGCCGGATCGCACCGCGCGCCAGCGCGCCGGGCGGAGCTGGCAGGTGCTGTGCGAGCGGCCGCGGGCGCGGTTTGGCTCCTGGTATGAGATGTTTGCGCGCTCGCAGGGCACCCACCCGGCGCGCAGCGCCACGTTGGCGGAATGCGAAGCACGGTTGCCGGACCTCGCGGCGATGGGTTTCGACGTGATCTATCTACCGCCGATTCATCCCGTGGGCCAGACCCACCGCAAGGGCCGGAACAATGCGCTGCGGGCGCTGCCGGAGGATCCAGGCAGCCCTTATGCGATCGGCAATGCCGCGGGTGGGCACGATGCCGTGGATCCGGCGCTGGGAACGATTGCGGAGTTTGATCATTTTGTGGCCGCGTGCGAGGAACACGGGATGGAGATCGCGCTGGATTTTGCGCTGAATTGCTCGCCCGATCATCCCTGGGTTCAGGAACATCCGGAATGGTTCTATCACCGGCCCGACGGCAGCATTCAGTACGCCGAGAACCCGCCCAAACGTTACGAGGACATCTACCCGCTGAATTTCGACGGGGCGGCGGCGCCGGAGCTGGCGGCGGCACTGCGCGATGTGTTGCTGTTCTGGGCGCGCCACGGAGTGCGGATTTTCCGCGTGGACAACCCGCACACCAAGCCCTTTCCGTTCTGGGAGTGGTTGCTCAACGCGGTGCGGGCGGCGTACCCGGATGTCGTGTTTCTGGCGGAGGCGTTCACGCGGCCGAAGCCCATGAAACGGCTGGCGAAACTCGGATTTTCACAGTCCTATACATATTTCACCTGGCGCAACACGAAACAGGAATTGACCGAATACCTGAGTGGGCTGGCGCTGGGGCCGAGCCGCGAGTATTTACGCCCCAACTTTTTTGTGAACACACCCGACATTCTGCCTGCAATTCTGCAGCACGGCGGGCGTCCGGCTTTTTTGCAGCGGATGGTGCTGGCCGCGACGCTGGCGCCGTCGTGGGGGATGTACAACGGCTTCGAGTTGTGTGAGAACCAGGCGCTCGCGGATACGGAAGAATATGCCGATTCGGAAAAATACCAGTTCAAGGTCTGGGACTGGGACCGGCCCGGCAACATCAAGGAATGGATTGCGAGGGTGAACCGCATCCGCCGCGAGCATGGCGCCTTGCAGTACATCGAGGGCCTGCGCTTCCTGCGCACCGGCAACCCGCAAATGCTGCTCTACGCACGCTTCACACCCGGCTTCGACGACGTGCTGGTGATTGCGGTCAACCTTGATCCGTTCCACAATCAGGAGGGCGCGATCGAGATTCCCGGTGCGGAGCTGGGGGTGGGCGATGCCTTTACCGTCGACGACCTGCTAGCCGGGCCGCGCGGTGTGTGGCGCGGGCGGAATCACTACCTGAGCCTCGGCCTCGACCCGCCAGCGGCGATCTTTCACCTCACGCGGGGTTAACGGGCTTGCTTCTTCCGTTGTTTAAGGCAGAGATTACTCCGGCAGGCGCGGGTGGTAAGATGATCTTACAATGAAGACCAGGCTTTCATCCAAAGGCCAGGTTGTGCTCCCCGTAGCGCTGCGCCGCCAACTGGGGCTGCGGCCGGGTGATGATCTCAATATCCGCCTCGAGCGGGAGGCGATTGTGCTTAGGCCGCGCAGGCCCAAGGCTCCGCGCTTTGCGGTGGTGATCGACGAGAAGACGGGATTCCCCGTGATTGCCACTGAGGACATGGTCCCGCCCCTGACCAGCGAACAAGTAGAGGAGATCATCGCCGATTTTCCATGATCTTTCTTTTGGACGTGAACGCGTTGATTGCGGCGGGCTTCCGAGCCCACACATTTCACCCACGGGTCCAGGCATGGCTGGCTCAGCAAACCGAGCCGAAGTTGGCCACCTGCTCAATCACCGAGCTGGGGTTTGTTCGGGTGCTCTCCCAGTCGACCGCTTACGGCCTTTCGGTCGACCGGGCGCGGGAGCTGTTACAGCAGGTCCAGATGCGCGAACCGTCCCGCTTCCGTTTCCTGCCCGACGCTTGCCGGATTGCCGGCTTGCCCGGCTGGGTGCGATCACCCAAGCAGATCACCGATGGTCATTTGTTGCAGCTCGCCAGGGTGCACGGCGCCGAATTGGCTACGCTCGACCATAGAATCCGCAGCGCGCATCGCATTCCTTAATGTAGAACGGGGCGGGGCGATACGCGGCGTGGTTACTTTGTCGAATGCACTACGGCCGGCGCCTGGGCCGGGCTGGTGAGATTAGTGATGTCGGTAATCAGGTAATCGCTGAGGGTGAAGACGGCGGGAGTTTCGGAGTTGCGGGCGTAGTACTGTGCGGCGCCGGTTTTGGCGCCGATATCGAGGGTTTCCTTGCCCCCCTGCCAGAGCAGCGTTACAGCATAGGCGGGATGCAAGAGGCCATCCTTAGCGGCAAGTTTGTCCGCGGCCGCGGCGCTGGGTGCAGGGAGCGCGTTCATCTGCGCGTCGTCGAGGGAATCGATCAGCGAGCTGATGTTGCTGGACTGCGCCTTTGGCCACGCGTTTTTGGACTGACCGCTGTTTTTGGCGAACTGCAGACTTTTGCTTTTGGTCTTGATGGTCAGAGCAGTAATCTGGCCGCTGGGGAAATGCAGCACTTGCTTGTCCTGCAGGTCGAAGGCGGATTTGAGTGAATCGGTTTTCACGTAGCTCGAGGCCATTTCGATAGCGCCGGTGTCGCCGACGCGAAAATAGGTGTTGCCGCCGGTGGGTGTGTCGCTGCCGAAGACGAACGTGATGGTCTTGCCGCTGGCAAGGCCAAAGGCGACAGTCGAGGGCTGAGCCGTCTTCGCAGCCGGGTCAAGGCCGAAGCTGGCGAGCTTGATTTGCGGGGTTGCGTCGGCGACTTTGCTGGCGCCGGTGATGTCGTCCAGGGTATTGATCAGGCTCGATACCGCAGTTGTGTCGGCGGCGAATGAATAGGGTTGGTCGAGCTTCCAATCGTTGCCGGTTTTGGTGAGCACGACTTCGGGCTGGCCGGGCTGCTGGATGGCAATGCGCTGTACATCGGAAGCGGTCAGCGAGACCAGCGGTTTCGCCGCGGCCGCCGCGGGTTTGGCCTGGTGCGGCCAGTCGAGCACGGCCACAACCACGATCAGAACGACGACGGCAACGACCAGGCGCCACCAGGATTTCACAATGCCCTCCGTTTCAAGTTAATGCCGACACCGATGAGGATAATCAACACCGGAAGGCCAACCAGGAATATGAGGAACAGGCCGCGCATGTGGCCGGCCGTAATATTCACGGGCGCGCCCGTAGGGGCTTTGGGGCGGATGGTAATGAACTGTTTCTGGCCGGCGAGCCAGTCCATGGTGTTGAGGAAGAGATCGCGGTTGCCCTGGAAGTCGATGATGGAGTTGGAAACGATATCCGGGCTGCCGTAGACCACAAAGCGTGCTTCGGTGCTGTCGCCGGCGTTCTGCAATCCCGCGCCGTTGGACACTGTGGGCAGCGTACCCGCCACGCCGAGCGTGAGCGGACCATGGCGATCGGTCGCCGCATCAACGCGCACCTGGCCGTTGGCAAAGTGCGTGGTGGCGAAACTATCGGGCGTGGTTTCGAGCAGCGGTGTAACGACGGCGCGCGAATCGGGCATGGAGCCGGGCTGGACGGTGCGCGCGTAGGGGAACAGCGTCGCCACCTGATGCATGGTGGCCGTAATCGGGTGTGGATCGTAGTGCGCTACCACCGGCATGAGCTGGCTCGCTCCAAACAGGCGGCCAATGCCGCTGGTGTCAACCACAACGTCAGGGGTGAGCTCGACGTTCAGCTTGGTGTTGAGGTAGGCGATGAGCGGGCCGGAAGTCTCCGGGTTGACCATGAAGAGGACATCGCCCCCGCCGTTAATGTAATCCGAGATGGCGTTGACTTCCGGCGGCAGCATGGGGTGGGTCGGGCCGGCCACGATCAAGGCGGCGGCGTCTTTGGGCACGGCCGGGGTTTGCGCCAGCACCAGCGTCTTGACGGTGAAGTTTTCCGCTTCGAGCGCGGTTTTGACGGCGCTGTAGCCGTTGCGGCCGTTATCGCTGGGATCCCGCTCGCCGTCGCCTTCGGCAAAATAGACGACCTTTTTGGCGCCTTTCAGGACCCGTACGATGGCGTTGGTGACATCCTGCTCGGTCATGTCGGTGACGATCTGCTGCTGGCTGCCGCTTTTCACCAGGATCGAGCCGTAGCTCTGAATTTTGTACTGCCGGGCTGCTTCGGGATGGCGGTCGGGGTCAATGTATTGCACGTCGACGAGGCGTGACTGGCGCTGATAGCGGCCGAAGAAATCGCGGGCCGCGCCAAAATTCGAGCTGCGGTCGAACAGAATCAAATGCAGCGGCTGGTGCAGGCCGGAAAGGATTTTGACCGACTCGGCGCTGAGCGAATGGCTGTGGCTTTTGGTCCAGTCCCAGCTCTTATCGCGGCGGTTGGCGAGGACGTTGACCCCCACCAGGACGGCGAGCACGACGAGCAGGTAGATCACCAGCGAGCTGCGCTGGAGCAGGCGGCTGGGGCGCTTCGGGGTTTGCGGAGTTTTGTCGTTGGCCATGATTTGCTCCGGGTTACTCCGCCAGTTCCATGCGGCGCGCCGTCAGAAACAATCCGGCGGCGATCAGGCTGAGGTAATAGATGATGTCCTTGATATCGACCACGCCCTGGGTGAAGTTCTGCAGGTGCGAGGTGATGGACAGATAGGCAATCACGTGCGAGATCATGCCGCTGCCGTAGGCGGTGACCCAATCCGCGACCCAGAGGAGCAGGAAGAGCATGAAGGTGATGGTTCCGGCGACGACCTGATTTTTGGTGAAGCTCGAGATCAGCAAGCCGATCGATAAAAATGCGGCGCCGAGCAGGAACAGGCCGAGGAAGTTGGCGCCGGCGGTGAGCAGATCGGGCTTGCCGTAATGAGCAATGGCGGCGACATAGAAGCCGGCAATGATCAACAGCAGGATGAGCAGGCCAAGGGAGGCAAAAAATTTGCCGAGGATGACATCCATGCGGCGGATGGGAGCAGGTTTGAGCAGCTCCATGGTGCCGCTGCGCATTTCCTCTGAATACTGGCGCATGGTGACCATGGGGAGCAGGAACAGCAGCGTGATGCCGATATCAAATGTCAGTGGAGCAAGGACCTGCACGTTGACGTTGGGGCTGGCAGCGCCGAACTGGCCGCCGCCCAGACTCTGGACGACAAAGACGGCCAGCATGCTGTAGAAGAAGAAGGCGCTGATGGCGGCAAACAGCGCCAGGACGACGTAGGCAATGGGGCTGGTGAAATAGGACTTCCACTCCTTGCGCATGATGGCCCACATGGTGCTCATTGCGTGACTCCTGTCTCGGCAGCCGCGACCGCAGCGGCCGCCGGTTCCGGCTGGTTGCCGGTCAGCGAAAGGAAGATTTCTTCGAGGCTGAGCTCGGTGGGCCGCAGCTCGAGCAGTCCCCATCCACTCTCGACGATACGGCGCGCGATGGCCTCACGCACGGGCGCGCCATTCGCCTCCAGTTGCCAGGTGCCCAGGCCGTCGTGCTGCTGCCCGAGCTCGACTTGCAGCACGCCGGGCACGTCACGCAGCGCCGCCGCAATGGCCTCGACCGGACCACGCACCTGCAGGCTGAGGGTGTCGGTGGGCTTGAGGCGGCGGGTGAGGTTGTGGGGTGTGTCTTCGGCGACCAGTTGGCCTTTGTTGATGACCACCACGCGCTGGCAGGTGAGGGCCGCTTCGGCCAGGATGTGGGTACTGAGAATGATGGTGTGCTGGCCCTTCAGCTCATCGATCAATTGGCGCGTTTCGCGGATCTGGAGCGGGTCGAGGCCAGCGGTGGGCTCATCGAGAATCAACAGCGGAGGATCATGCAAAATCGCCTGGGCAATGCCAACCCGCTGGCGGTAGCCCTTGGAAAGATGTCCAAGCACGCGATGCCGCACGTCGCTGAGCGCAGTCTTCTTGCAGACCCGCTCGATGGCATCTTTGCGCTGCCTCGATTTAAGCCGGCGCAGCCGGCCGACGAAGGTCAGGTATTCATCGACGGTCAACTCGGGGTAGATGGGCGGCAGCTCGGGCAGATACCCGATGCGGCGCTTGGCCTCGATCGAGCCGGCGCGGACCTTGATGCCATCCACCGTCACCTCACCGTCGCTGATGGGCAAATAGCCCGTGATCATGCGCATGGTGGTGGTCTTGCCGGCGCCGTTGGGGCCGAGAAAGCCCACCACCTCGCCGTCGTTGGCGGTGAAGCTGATATCTTTCACCGCGTGGAAAGGGCCGTAATTCTTGCTTAGGTTGCGGACATCGAGCACGCGCAGTTCCTCCCCGGGAACTCAGTATAGACGAACCGGAGCGGCATGGGGTTACAGAAATTTACGGATCACGCCGGGATGGGAAAAATCGCCACGCCGTGAGCTAACCAGCGGACGGCGCCAGGCGCGCCCGAAAATATGTAACGGTCCGGCGCAACCCCTCTTCCAGCGGTATTTCCGGCTGCCAGCCCAGCAGTTGGCGGGCGCGCGTGATGTCGGGACAGCGGCGTTTCGGATCGTCGGCGGGCAAGGAGCGATATGCGATGTTCTCGGGCGCATCCACCAGGCTGGCCACCACCCGGGCGAATTCCAGGATGGTGGTTTCGGTGGGGTTGCCGATATTGACCGGGTACGGATCAGCACAGTCCATCAGGCGGCGCAAGCCCTCGATCTGATCATCGACGTAGCAAAAGCTGCGCGTCTGCGAGCCATCGCCGAAGACGGTCAGCGGCTCGCCGCGCAGCGCCTGGGCGACGAGCGCAGGAACCACACGGCCATCGTCGAGCCGCATGCGCGGGCCATAGGTATTGAAGATACGGGCAATGCGCGTGCGCAAACCATGGGTGCGGTGGTACGCCATGGTCATGGCTTCGGCAAAGCGTTTACTCTCGTCATAACAGGAGCGGGGGCCGACCGGGTTGACGTTGCCCCAGTAGTCCTCGCGCTGAGGGTGAACGAGCGGGTCGCCGTAGGCTTCGGAGGTGCAGGTGATTAAGAAGCCGGCGTTGTGGGCGCGCGCCAGCTCGAGGCAATTCCACGTCCCGACACTGCCGGTGCGGAGGATCTCCAGACGCAGCCGGGCGAAATCGACCGGGCTGGCGGGCGAGGCGAAATTGGCGACGAAGTCGAGTGGGCCCAGGACCGGAAACGGCTCGCAAATATCGTGGTGCACGAACTGGAAGCGCGGATTGCCGCGCAGACCCTCGATGTTGGCTTCGCTGCCGGTGACCAGATTGTCGAGGGCAATCACTTCTTGGCCTTCGGCGATCAAGCGTTCGCAGAAATGAGACCCCAGAAATCCCGCACCGCCGGCCACCAGCACACGCATAGCCCATAGGCTAGCAGAGTTGCGGCGCCGCCTGGGCCCGCTAGAATAGAGGTTCGCATGGCGATCAGCGAAATACGCGTGGTAGGGGCGCGGCAGCACAACCTGAAAAACATCTCTGTCCGGATTCCGCGGCAGAGCTTTACGGTCATTACCGGGCTGAGCGGTTCGGGCAAAAGCAGCCTGGCGTTTGACACGCTGTACGCGGAGGGCCAGCGCCGTTACGTGGAAACGCTCTCGGCCTACGCCCGGCAGTTTCTCGATCAGCTTGAGCGGCCCGATGTCGACTCCATTGAGGGGCTGAGTCCGGCGATTGCCATCGAGCAGAAGACCACCAGCCGCAATCCACGCTCCACCGTGGGCACGGTTACTGAAATTTACGACTATCTGCGGCTGCTGTGGTCCTCGATTGGCGAGCCGCACTGCCCCAGCTGCGGGCAAACGATTGTGCGCCAATCCGCTGATCAGATCGTCGAGACGATCTTGAGCTGGGCGTCGGAAGACGAAGCCGCACCCAAGATCATGGTGCTGGCGCCGCTCGTGCGGGGGCGCAAGGGCGAGTTCCGGCAGGAACTGGCAGCGTTGCCGGGCCAGGGGTTTACGCGGGTGCGCATTGACGGCTCCATGCGCCACCTCGAAGAAGACCCACTCAGCACCGAGCGTCTGGACAAACGCCGCGCGCATACGATTGAAGTGGTGGTGGACCGGCTCTTTGCCCGTCCCGCCATGGCCACGCGCCTGCGCAATTCGATCACCACCGCGCTCGCCATGGCCAACGGCCTGGTGGTCATCTCGCGGCTGGCCGGCGGCAACGATCCGGATGTGGGCGCAGAGCGGCTGTTTTCGGAACTGTGGGCGTGTCCGCAATGCGGCATTGGGCTGGCGAAGCTGGAGCCGCGGTCGTTTTCCTTCAATAGCCGATACGGGGCGTGCGAGCAATGCGAAGGCCTGGGATCGCGGTACGAATTCGATCCCGCCAAATGCATCACCCACCCCGGCAAACCACTGCTCGAAGGCGGTCTGGGACCAGGCGCCAGCGCTCCGGACTGGCGCAAGGAAGTGAGTGCGTTTGCCCGCAGCCGCAACATTCCCATCGAAAAACCCTACGCCGATTTGAGCGCGCGGCAGCAGCAGGAAATCCTGCATGGCCTGGGCGATTTCACGGGCGTGATCGGCCATCTGCAGGAAATGCAGGAAGATTCGACGATGGATGTGGTCCGGGATTGGCTGCTGGGTTACATGTCGGCGATTCCCTGCCCCGACTGCCATGGTCAGCGGCTGCGGCCCGAAAGCCTGGCGGTGACGATTCAAGGGCGCTCGATTGCGGCCTTCACGGCGCTGGCGCTGAGCGATGCGGCGGCAGCGGCAGCGGCGATGGAAGCAGCGATCCTGGCGCATCCCCGCCAGCGCCTCATTGCCGGACGCGTGATCACGGAAATCCGTGAACGCATCAGCTTTTTGCTGGAAGTCGGACTGGGCTACCTGACGCTGGACCGTCCGGCGGCGACGCTGGCGGGCGGAGAAGCCCAGCGCATCCGGCTTGCCAGCCAGATTGGCTCGCGCCTGCGGGGCGTGCTGTATGTGCTGGATGAACCCTCGATTGGCCTCCATCCGCGCGACAATGGCCGCCTGCTGCGTTCGCTGCTTCGCCTGCGCGATCTTGGCAACACCGTCCTGGTGGTCGAGCATGACCGCGAGACGATTGAAAAGGCCGATCACGTTCTCGATCTGGGGCCCGGTGCCGGACGGCACGGGGGCCAACTGGTCGCCTCAGGCACGCCCGCAGCCGTAGCCGCAACGCCGGGCTCGCTCACCGGCGATTACCTCGCCGGACGCGCTACGGTGCATGAAGGACATCCGCAGCGCCGCCCGCTGCGCCCAGGCCAGGGTCTGCACGTCGTCGGGGCGCGCGCCCGGAACCTGCAAAATCTCGACGTGTTCGTTCCGGCCGGCTTGCTCACCGTCGTCACCGGGGTGAGCGGCGCCGGCAAAAGCACGCTGATCAACGACATTCTCTACCCGGCGCTGGCGCAGCGCTACTTCCGCGCGCTGGCGCAGCCGGGCGAGCACGACCGCATTGAGGGCATGGAGCAGTTCGACAAAGCCGTACGCGTCGACCAGGACCCGATCGGGCGCACGCCACGCTCCAATCCCGCCACCTATACTGGACTGTTTGCGCCCATTCGCGATTTGTTTGCGCAATTGCCCGAGGCGCGCGCGCGCGGCTACGGCAAGGGGCGCTTCAGCTTCAACGTGCGCGGTGGGCGCTGCGAAGCCTGCCAGGGCGGAGGGCTGAAGCGCATTGCCATGAACTTTCTGCCCGACGTGCAGGTGCGATGCGAGGTGTGCGGCGGCCGGCGCTATAACCAGGAAACGCTCGCCGTCAAATTCAAAGGTCATTCCATCACCGATGTGCTCAACGCCACCGTGGAGGAAGCGCGCGAACTGTTCGCCAATATTCCCAGCATCGCGAGCAAGTTGGCCACTCTGAGCGAGGTTGGCCTTGGCTACGTGCACCTCGGGCAGAGCTCGACGACGCTGTCGGGCGGAGAAGCGCAGCGCATCAAGCTGGCGCGCGAGTTGAGCCGAAAGGCCACCGGAAAAACCTTGTACTTGCTCGACGAGCCCACCACCGGCCTGCATTTTGCCGATGTGAAGCAACTGCTGCGAGTGCTGAACGCGCTGGTCGCGCTCGGCAACACCGTACTGGTCATTGAGCACAACCTGGACGTGATGTGGGCGGCCGATTGGATCATCGACCTGGGGCCGGACGGAGGCTCCGGCGGCGGCCGGCTGGTAGCCGCAGGCACGCCCGAGCAGGTTGCGGCCTCTCCGGAGAGCCCGACCGGGACGGCGTTGCGCGCCGACAAGCAACTGCAAGGCCCCGTCAGCGAATCCAAGCTGGCGTGAAAACAGCTCTGATCACCGGCTCGGGTGGGCTGATTGGCTCGGCTTGTGCGGCACGCTTGTGCGCGGAGGGTTGGGCCGTGACCGGCCTCGATAACGACCTGCGTGCCTGGTTTTTCGGCCCCGGCGGATCGACGGCAGCGACGGTGGCGGCACTGTGCCGCACCTGGCCGCACTATACCCATGTCCGCCTCGATTTGCGCGACCGCAACGCCGTGCGCGACCTCGTGGTCTCGCTGCACCCTGATTTCATCATTCACACCGCGGCCCAGCCCTCGCACGATCGCGCAGCCGCCATTCCTGCCGAAGATTTTGATGTCAATGCCGGCGGCACGCTGAACCTGCTGCTCGCCGCCCATGCCGCGGCGCCGGAAGCGCCGTTCTGCTTCACCAGCAGCAACAAGGTCTATGGCGACCGGCCCAACCATCTGCCACTGCGCGAGCTGCCGACGCGCTTCGATTATGCCGATGGCCGCACCGGCATCGCCGAAGACATGCCGGTGGATCAGTGCTTGCATTCCCTGTTCGGCGCCTCGAAGCTGGCCGCCGACGTGCTTTGCCAGGAGTACGGGCGTTACTTTCACATGCCGGTTGGCGTATTCCGGGGCGGCTGTCTCACCGGCCCGCAACATGCCGGCGTCGCGTTGCACGGCTTTTTGAATTACCTGGTGCGCTGCGCCGTGCAAGGCGGCGCGTACACGGTCTATGGCTACCAGGGCAAACAAGTGCGGGATCAGATCCACGCCGCCGACGTGGCAGCGCTTTTCCTGCAGTTCTACGCGTCCCCGCGCGCCGGCGAGGTCTACAACCTGGGCGGCGGACGCGCCAACAGCCTCTCCGTTCTGGAAGCCATTGCTGCGCTGCGCGAGCGCGGTCTGGTATTGCAGACCAGCTATCGTGAGCAGCCGCGCCTCGGCGACCATATCTGCTACATCTCTGATCTGCGGAAGCTCCGTGCCCATTTTCCGCACTGGCAACTGGAATACTCGCTGCCCCGCATGCTCGATGAAATGGTCAGCGCCATGACCTCCGCCCGCGCCGCCGCCTAAAGCAGATCCAGCTTTTACAGCGAATCCTGTACACTGATCGCTTGGACGCGATCCCACCCACGCTACCGCCCTGGCAGCTTCCGGAACTTGCACCGCCTCCGCCACCCCCAGCGCCGCGCGAACCGGCGTGGAGCGGTCTCGAACTCACGCTCATTGTGATTTTTACGCTGGCCGCCATGGTGGTGGTATCGCTGATCGCGGTTTTCACCTGGGCGATTGCGGCGCGCGCCAGCGGCGGCCTCATGGGCCTGCCCCACGAGCAGATGCTGGTGGCGCTGATGCTCATCGGCCAAACCGGAGGCTTTGTGCTCGGCTTCGGTTTCGCCTGGCTCTGGGTGGCGCAGGCGCACGTGCGGAAGTTCTGGGAAGCCATTCATTGGCGCCAACTCAGCGCGCAGGGCGTGGGTTATTCCCTGCTGGGCGGCGCGGTGTTGATGGTGGTAGTCGAGCTTTTGGGCCATTGGGTTCGCATGCCCAAAAATTCGCCCGAGCAGGCATTGTTCACGCCGCATACGGCCTGGTTGTTGGCCATCTATGGGGTCGTCATTGCGCCCTTTTTCGAGGAATTTTTCTTCCGCGGCCTGCTCTACCCAACCTTGAAGGCGACCTTCACCTCGGGCATGGAACGCGAGGAATTGCACAGCTGGCAGCCACTGGTCCGGGTGCTGGCAGCGCTGGCAGCGCTGGCCGTCGTGGTGTGGGCGCTGCGGGTTCACGAGTTTCTGGGCACCGGCATCGGCATCGAGCGCCCCGTGCTTCTGGCTGTGCTGGTGCTCATCCTGATCGTGCCGCAATGGCCGATTCGTGCCGTGGGTTGGATTCTCAACCAAATCGCACGTCTGAATCGCGGCGAAATGCTGGCCATTCTGGTAACCGGATTTCTGTTCGGCCTCATGCACGCTGCGCAGCTCGGCTGGGCCTGGGGCGCCGTGCTGCTGCTGGCCCTGGTAGGCGTGGTGCTCACCGCCGTGCGCGCCGCCAGCGACTCGCTCATTCCGAGCTGGCTGATGCATGCCACCTACAATGGCGTGGTCTTCGTCGCTGAGTTCGTGACCACGCAGGGGTTCCATCACTTCCCGCATTAAACTATTGATTGGCGCAGCGCGCCACCGGCGCAGCTGGAATGCACCTATGGAAGAACGACTGCAACTTCTCGATCTGCTGGCGCGGGATTCGTTCCGCTTGGGCGAATTCCGGCTTTCCAGCGGCGGTGTGAGCGACTATTACGTCGACTGCCGCACCACCACGCTCTCGCCCATGGGAGCGCTGCTCACGGCACGGCTTTTTCTCGAGGATTTGCGCCAGCTTGCCCCGCCGCTCGATGCCGTTGGCGGCTTGACCATGGGCGCCGATCCCATCGTGGTGGGCGTGGCGGTGGCAAGCGCGGGGAGCCCGCACCCGATTACCGGCTTTTTGGTGCGCAAAGCGGAAAAGACTCACGGCACACAGCGGCGCATTGAAGGCACCATCCGCGCGGGCATGCACGTGGCCATCGTGGATGACGTGTGCACGACGGCGGCTTCGACCATCCAGGCCATCGAAGCTGCTTGGGCGGCCGAACTCGACGTGGTGGCGGTGCGCTGCCTGGTCGAACGCGAAGAAGCGGGTGGCCGTAACAACCTCAACCAGCTTTGGCGCGCGCATCGCGGCCGCACCTGTCCGTTTGCTGCGATCTTTGGTGCGCAGGAGGTGCGGGCGGCGCATAAAGAACTGCTGCGGGGCGGAAACTCGATTGCCGAGACCTCCGAGCTATGATCCCGACGCTTGAATGGACGCGGGAGGGCGTGCGGCTGCTCGATCAGCCGGCACTGCCGCAGACCGTCAAATACCATCTCTGCCGCGACCATCATGAGGTGGCCGCGGGCATCCGCAACATGATCGTGCGCGGCGCTCCGGCCATTGGCGTAGCCGCAGCAATGGGTGTTGCTCTGGGCGTGAAGCGCTCGCACGCCCAGACCGAAGCCGAACTGCAGCCCGAATTTGACGCGATTTGCGCCGAGCTGGCCGCCACGCGTCCAACCGCTGTCAACCTGTTCTGGGCGCTGGAACGCATGCGCGCCTGCCTGGCCGCACAGCACGGCAAGCCGCTGGAGCAAATCCGCGCGGCGCTCGAAGCGGAAGCCCTGCGCATCAGCGCTGACGATATCGCCATCAACCGCGCCCTGGGGCGCCACGGCGCGGCCCTGTTGCCCGACACGGCGCGGGTGCTCACGCACTGCAACGCCGGGGCGCTGGCCACGGCCGGCTACGGTACGGCGCTGGGTGTGATCCGCGCGGCGGTCGAAGCCGGCAAGCACATCGAGGTTTTCGCTGACGAGACGCGGCCGTATCTGCAGGGCGCCCGGCTCACCGCCTGGGAGCTTGACCAGGACCACATCCCGGTCACGGTCATCACCGACAACATGGCCGGCCACTTTCTGCACTCCGGCACCATTGCCGCCGTCATCGTCGGCGCCGATCGCATTGCCGGCAATGGCGATGTGGCGAACAAGATCGGAACCTATTCGGTGGCCGTGCTGGCGAAGGAAAATGGAGTTCCGTTCTATGTGGCCGCGCCCCTGTCGACGCTTGACCTCAGCCTGACATCAGGCGAGCAGATCCCGATCGAGCAGCGCAGCGCCCACGAAGTAACCCACTTGCAAGGTGTGCCCATCACGCCCGCTGGCGTGCCGGTGGCGCACCCGGCTTTTGATGTCACGCCGCACCGCTACGTCAGCGCCATCATCACTGAGGCCGGCGTGGCACGACCACCCTTTACGGCCTCACTTGCCCAGCTCGCCCATGCCGAACCTGCGTCAGCTTCTCGCTGATGCCGCCGCAGAGCTCGAGCGCGCTCACATTGCCGAGCCGCGCCTCACTGCAGAAATCCTGCTCGCGCACGGAATCGGGCAGGAGCGCAGCTATTTGTATGCCCATCCGGAAATGCAGTTGCCGCCACCCTGCGAAGCCCGCGCGCGTGCGGCCATAGCCGCCCGAGCCGGGGGCACACCACTGCAATATGTAACCGGCGAGCAGGACTTTTACGGCCGCAGCTTCACGGTTTCACCAGCCGTGCTCATTCCCCGGCCGGAGACCGGCATGGTCGTCGAAGCGGCATTGGAGCGCATGCCGGCCTCGGCAGCGATGCGCATCGTCGATGTCGGCACTGGTTCAGGCTGCATCGCGATAACGTTGGCGCTGGAGCGCCCTCACGCGCGCGTTACCGCAACTGACCTTTCCCCAGGCGCGCTTGCCGTCGCACGGAGCAATGCCACGCGCCTGGGCGCGCGCGTCGGGTTTGTCGTTGCCGACTTGTTGACGCCGCTTACCGGCGGCCTTGATCTGATCGTCTCCAATCCGCCCTATGTAGCCGAAAACGACTTGGCCACGCTGCAGCCGGAAGTGCGGGACCATGAACCGCATCTCGCGCTCACCTCAGGGCCCAAGGGAAGCGAAATTTACGAGCGGCTGATACCGCAGGCACACGGTGCGCTCCGCCCCGGCGGATGGATCGTGCTCGAGTTGGGCTACGACTCTGCGCCGCACGTCATCGCTCTCCTGCAGCACTCCGGCTGGCACGACATTGAAACGCGGCGTGATGCGCTCGGTTGGCAACGTGTCGCCACAGCGCGGCGCTAAGGCGAGCGCCAGGCGGGCGTCAGGCGATTTTGCGTTCGTCCTCGTCCGTCTTGAGGTCGCGGTGCGCATCGCGCAGCGTCCCGCGCAGCTCAATCGGACCCATGCCGCGTGTCATCTCGATAGCGCTCTGCGGCGTTCCCGGCTCGCCGTGGATCGTGACGGTTCCCGGCTGGGCCGGATTCGGAATATTGCTTTCCACAAGCGGTCGGGCCTGCGCTGAAGGCTCGACCGGCGCCGGCGGCATGGGCGTCACTACGGTCGTGGTCTCGGCGGTCGATCGGGGCAGCTCGGGCTCACTGCCGCTGACGGTGGGAATCTCCGCGGCGACATCGCCACCGTACTCTTCCAGCGTGCGTTGTGCCGCCTGCCAGCGATCCGCAGGCGCCGCGACCGTCACCAGAATGCCCTTGTGCTCCAGCCGCTCGCGAAAGTAAGTAGCCTGATGTTCGGACAGCCCGGCTGCCAGCAGCGTGCCGTGGATATCGGCGATGCTGGCATAGTCGCTATCCTCATCGGTGCGCTCCAGCCGACCGCCGGCGTTCGGGCTGACAGCCACACCGGCCTGGGTATCGGTTCTTTCCGCCAGCTTGCGTTCTTCGCCGTCATAGTGCGAAGCCACGCCGATCTGGGCGAGTCCATCCTGCCGCAAAGCGGCAATGGCCTGCGTGGCATCATCTTTCTTCTCAAAAAACGCGGTCGCGAGGCGTTCCATGATGGTCGGCATACGAGTCTCCTTGTCCCCTCGGATGCGCGGTGCACGCCTCTCGCAACCGGCTACACTAAGGGTCAATGCTCGACCGCAATTTTGTACGCACGCACGTTGACGAAGTTGCCGCCATGCTGGAGCGGCGCCGCATGCAGCTCGATCTGAGCCCGTTGCGTGCGCTCGACCAGCGCCGCCGCGAGCTCATCCAGCAGGGCGACGCGCTCAAGCAGGAGCGCAACCAGGCTTCCGGGCGCGTTGCCCAGCTCAAGCGCGGTCCGGAGCGCGACAGCCCGGAAGCGAATGAACTCATCGCCTCCACGCGCGCGCTGGGCGAGCGCATTGCCGCGCTCGATGCCGAAGCCAAGGCGCTCGACGAACAAATCGACCCCATCCTGCTCGGCATTCCCAACATGCCCGCCGCGGCCACGCCGGCCGGAGCTTCGGAAGCCGACAACGTCGAAACCCGCCGCTGGGGTCAGCCGCATGCGTTCGAGTTTATTCCCAAGCCGCACTGGGAACTGGGCGCAGAGTTGGGCATTCTCGATCTCGATGCCGCCGCCCGCATCTCCGGCGCTCGCTTCGCTGTCTACAAGGGCGCCGGCGCCCGCCTCGAACGCGCGCTGGCCAACTTCATGCTCGACCGTCACACGGGCAAGCACGGCTACACCGAAATCCTCCCACCTGCGCTCGTGAACAGCGCCGCGCTGCGCGGCACCGGACAACTGCCGAAGTTCGCCGCCGATCTGTTCAAGTGCGAAGGCACGGACTTGTGGCTCATCCCCACCGCCGAAGTCCCGCTGACGAACTTGTTTGCCGGCCAAGTGCTGGAAGCGGCGGCGCTGCCGGTAAGCGTGGTGGGCTACACTCCGTGTTTCCGCAGCGAGGCGGGCAGCTACGGCAAGGACGTGCGCGGCATCATCCGCCAGCACCAGTTCCAGAAAGTCGAGCTGGTGAAAATCACGCGCCCCGAGCGTTCCGCCGCCGACCACGAGCAGCTCACTCGCGATGCCGAAGCGATTCTGCAGGAACTTGACCTGCCCTACCGGGTGATGAACCTTTGCACCGCCGATCTCGGCTTCAGCGCGGCCCAGACCTACGATCTGGAAGTCTGGCTGCCCAGCCAGAGCACTTACCGCGAGATCAGCTCCTGCTCGAACTTCGGCGATTTCCAGGCCCGCCGCGCCAATATCCGCTTCCGCGACGGCAAAAAGACCGCCCTCGCCCACACCCTCAACGGCAGCGGCCTTGCCGTCGGCCGCACCTGGATCGCCATCGTCGAAAATTACCAGCAAGCCGACGGCTCAGTGCTGATTCCCCCCGCCCTACAGCCCTACATGGGCTGCGACCGCATCCGCGCGTGAACCGCTAAACTGAATAGGTGACACCAGAGCGGTACGACGTTGCGGTGGTGGGAGGCGGACACGCGGGGTGCGAGGCCGCGTGGGCGGCGGCGCGCATGGGGATGCGGACGGCGCTCTGTACGCTCAAGATCCCACTCATTGCGCAGATGTCCTGCAACCCCGCCATTGGCGGCATTGCCAAAGGGCACCTGGTGCGCGAAGTCGATGCACTGGGCGGCATCATGGGCGAGATCATTGACGCCGTGGGAATTCAGTTCCGGCTGCTGAATACCAGCCGCGGACCCGCGGTGTGGTCGCCGCGCGCGCAGGCGGACAAGAAGCGATACCGCGAGCGCATGCAGCAGGTGCTCTCCGCCGTGCCCAACCTCACGCTGCGCGAAGCCGAAGTGGCGGAGCTGGCAGTCGAGACTCTCGCCGGCGGAGCGCGCCGCGTGCGCGGCCTCAAGCTGCGCGACGGCAGCGTGATCGGGGCCGAAGCGGTCGTTATCACCACCGGCACGTTTCTCAACGGGCTGATTCATGTCGGCGAAACAACATATCCGGCAGGGCGCGGCGGCGAGCAAGCCTCGCAGCTTCTCGGCGAATCGCTCAAGCTGCTCGGCTTCACCTGCGGACGCCTGAAGACCGGCACTCCGCCACGCCTTGATGGCCGCACCATCGACTTTACGCAGTTTGCACCGCAGCCAGGCGATGCCGAACCGACGCCGTTTTCGTTCAAAACGCGTCGCATCGAGCAGGAGCAGGTGCTGTGCTATTCGACCTTCACCAACGAGCGGACGCATCAGGCCATTCGCGACAATATTCACCGCAGCCCGCTGTATTCCGGCCAGATTGCCGGCGTAGGGCCGCGCTACTGCCCGAGCATTGAAGACAAGGTCGTCAAGTTCCCCCAAAAGGACCGGCATCAGATCTTCATCGAACCCGAAGGCCTTGACACCGACGAGACCTACGTCAATGGCCTTTCGACTTCGATGCCGCTCGACGTGCAGCAAGCGATGGTCGCCAGCATTCCCGGTCTCGAACACGCCACCATGATCCGGCCCGGCTACGCCATCGAGTACGACTTTGTGCAGCCCACCGAGCTGCGGCCGACGCTCGAGACCAAGAAGATCGCAGGGCTGTTCCTGGGCGGGCAGATCAACGGCACTTCGGGCTACGAAGAAGCGGCCTGCCAGGGGCAGATCGCCGGCATTAACGCCGCCTTGCAGATCAAAGGCGAACCGCCGCTGGTGCTGAGCCGGACCGAAGCCTACACCGGCATTCTGGTCGATGACCTCATTGCCCGCGGCGCCGACGAACCCTACCGCATGTTCACCTCGCGCGCCGAGTTCCGCCTGCACCTGCGCATCGACAACGCCGACACGCGCCTGACGCCGCACGGCCGCCGCATCGGGCTCGTCGATGAGCAACGCTGGCAGCTTTTCGAAGCCAAGCAGCGCCGCATGGCCGCGATTGGTGCGCTTCTGGCGGTGGCGACGCGGCCGGGGGATGGGGAACGAGCGGCGCAGATGCTGAAGCGGCCGGAGCTCACACTGCCAGCGTTCCTCCCCTGGCTACGCGAGCGTCTGCCCGAGGTCATGGCAGAGCACGAGCGCGCCGACCCGGCGGGATGGGAGCTGAAGACAGTCGAGACCGGCATCAAGTTCGAAGGTTATCTCGCCCAGCAGCGCCGCCACATGGAGCAGCTACGCGATGCCGAGGGCAAAGCCATCCCCGACAGCTTCGACTACCGCGGCATTGCCGGCCTCTCACATGAAATGCAGGACAAACTCACGCGCGTGCGCCCGGTCACCCTCGGCCAGGCCTCCCGCATCCCCGGCGTCACGCCGGCGGCACTCTCGCTGCTGCTGGTGCACCTGGAGCTGCGCAAGCGGCAGGCCGCAGCACCAGCTGCATTTTGACGGCGGCGAGACTGGCACTTTTGAATGTGTACACAGGGAAGGAAGACGAGGAGCGAGTGCAGCTTCGTCTGAGCCGGAAGGACAAGACCACGCTCATGCGGGCGGCTTTGCTTCGTAACACCTGTTTCTACCCGTAGAGGGCTAAACGTCCAGCCGCCGCTAGGCGGCCAAATCGGCGCGCGTGATGCGCAGTCCGTTGAGATTGCCGAGAACGGTCAGGCCCATGCGGGCGGGGTCGAAGGCAGTGCTGGTGATGCGCTGCAGGTCGGCCATCTCGACGCGCTCGATGCGCTCCAGCAGCTCGTTCATGCCGATAAAGCGGCCGAAGTAGATCTGCTGGCGGGCGAGGTTCGACATGCGCGCGCCGGTGGACTCCAGCCCGAGCATCAGGCTGCCCTTGAGGTTATCCTTGGCGCGGCGCAGTTCCTCTTCGGGAATCGGCTGGCCCCGCAGCTCGCGCAGCTCCTTCAAAATGGAATCCACCACCTGGCGCACCGATTGCTTGCTGGTGCCGGCGTACACGCCAAACATGCCGGTATCGCTATAGGGGCTTAGATCGCTAAAGACGGCGTAAGCCAGTCCCTGGCGCTCGCGAATGTTCTGGAACAGGCGTGAGGACATGCCCCCACCGACCATCGTGTTCAACACCGACCAGGCGTAGCGATCATCGCTCATCAGCGATTGCGCAGGCATGCCGAGGCAAATCTGCACCTGCTCGAGCTGCTTCTTGTTGCGCATGACAATGCGCGCATGGGTGGCCGGCGGGGCGTCGCGGTGACCGTTGGGGCAGATCTTCATGCCCTCGAACCAGCGCTGCGCCAGCTCGATCAGGCGGGCGTGCTCGATGTTGCCGGCGGCGGCAATCAGTAGATTGTCAGGCGAAAAGCAGGAGTGATAGTAATCAAGCAACGTGGACTGCCGCAGGCGCCGGATGGTATCTTTGGTGCCGAGAATGGGCCGCCCCAGGGGATGGTCCTTCCAGAAATTCTGGGTGAAGATTTCGTGCACCAGATAGTCGGGGTTGTCCTCGTCCATCTTGATTTCCTGCAGGATCACGCCCTGCTCGCGCGCAATGTCTTCTTCGCGGAACAGCGGGTTCAGCACCAGATCGGCCAGCACCTCGAACGCCAGCGGCACATGCTCGTCGAGCACCTTGGCGCTGAAGCAGACATTTTCCTTTGAAGTGAAGGCGTCGAGATTGCCCCCGATCGAATCCACGGAGCGGGCAATCTGCTCGGCGGTGCGATGGCTAGTGCCCTTGAACACCATGTGCTCGACAAAGTGCGTAATGCCGTTCAGCTCGGCGGTTTCACGGCGCGAGCCGTTCAGCAGCCAAAAGCCCATCGTTACCGATCGCACGTGGGGCATGCGCTCGCTTATAATGGTCAGACCATTCGCCAACGTCGTGCGCTCAATTTGCTGGGATTCGGGAACGTCAGGACCGGCAACAGGACCGGCAAGCGGTTGCGTACTGGGGCTGGACACGGGGGCCTCCTCCGGCTGGTGCTGCGCTTTTCATATTGTGGCACATTCACCGGGAGGTACCCGGGAGGCATTGCGTCGTGCCTGTTGATAAAATAGCCATTGAAAACAAAGAAGTTACGGCACGCGCTCTGGCGCTCGAACCGCTTGAGTGGAAAGAAATTGTCGCCGAGGCGGGGTTGCCAGCCTATCGCGCCCGCCAGGTCTTTGCCGCCCTGCAGCGCGGGCAAATAGCCAGCTGGGACGAACTGCGGCAGCTCAACCCCGTCGATCGCGACCGGATCGCCGCGCGCGCCGCATTGCAATGGCCGGCGATTGCGCGCCGCATTGTGTCGAGCGACGGCACCGTCCGCTACCTGCTCGCATTAGCCGACGGCCAGCAGGTCGAGGCTGTTTATTTACCGGACGAAGAGTTCGACGGCGAAGGCCGTTTGCTCCGCAAGCGAACGACCTTCTGCATTTCAAGCCAGGTCGGCTGCGCCGTCAACTGCCAGTTTTGCCTGACCGCAACGCTGGGGTTAAAACGCAGCCTGACCGCCGCAGAAATCGTCGGCCAGGTCCTGCTGCTGCTGCGCGAGCACGATCTGCGGCCCGGCAGCAGGCACGGTAGCGCCGACCGCGTGAATCTGGTCTTCATGGGACAAGGGGAGCCCTTTCTCAACTACGCGAACGTGGTTCGTGCCATCCGGGTGCTCACGCATCCGGAGGGCGCCGGGATGGCAGCGCGGCGGATTACCGTATCCACGGCTGGCATTGTGGAAAAAATCGGCCGCTGGAGCCAGGAAGCGTTCCCTCATGGCCGCCCCCGGCTGGCCATTTCGCTGAATGCCTCGCATGATGAACAGCGCCAGCTTTTGATGCCGCTGCATGGCGGCCAGGGCGGCATGGCGGCACTCTGGGCCGCCGTCGACGCCTACGCCTATCAGGCGCGGGAATACCTGACCTTTGAATACGTACTGCTGGCCGGGGTGAACGATACCCCCGCCGATGCCGGCCGGCTGGTTCGCCTGCTGGCGGCGCGGCGGGCGAAGGTCAACCTCATCGCCTGGAACAGCGGCGGGGGATTGCCGTTCGGCTCGCCAGAGCGAGAGCAGGTGCTGGCTTTTCAGGCGCGGCTGGTAGCCGGAGGCGTGGCGACTTATATCCGCCGCCCGCGCGGGCGCGACATTTACGCCGCCTGTGGTCAGCTTTCCGTGGCCGGTCTTACGTCGCCGGACACGACCGTCCGCAGCGAGCCATCCGGCAAGCGCACCCGTAAAAATCCGTCCGAATCCAGCCCTGCGGTAATACCCGACCAGCTTGCTTCGACCGTGACCGGCAAACCACGTGCGTAACGGCTGCGGCACTCGAATTCCCGCCGCACGGCTTCATCATCGCCCCCATTCCAGGCCGCATAGCGGCGCAACAGTGCGTCGACGACCGCCCGGCAGAGCAAAGCACGGTCGCAGCGCACCGCGGTATGCTCGTCGAGGCAAGTGGCGATGGCGCTCAGCTCCGAAGGCAACGCCGTGCGCCGGACGTTGATACCGAAGCCGAGCACGGCGGCTTCGGTTTCGGCCTCCAGCAACAGGCCGCAAAACTTGCGGCCGCCCAGCAGCAGATCATTGGGCCAGCGCAGCTCAGAATGCACACCGCAGCACTGCTCGACGCCATCGGCCACCCCCAGTCCGGCGGCCAGGCTCAGCCACAGCAATTTGTTTACCGGCCGCCGCGGCCGCAGCACCAGGCTGGCATAGATGCCGGCGCCCGGCGGCGAGACCCAATGGTGCCCGTGACGCCCGCGCCCGGCGGTCTGCTGCTCGGCCACAAACACTGAGCCCTCGGGCGCGCCGGCATGCACCGCGGCGCGCGCTGCCTGCTGGGTAGAATCCACGCTGTCGTAATAGTGGAGCGCGGCGCCAAAATGTTGTACAAAATCGGCGCTCACACCGGCACGATCCGCATGGAGATATCGGCGGCGGGAGCGGAATGGGTGAGCGCGCCCACGCTGATGAAATCCGCGCCGGTTTCCGCATAAGCGCGCACGCTGCCCAGGCGCACACCTCCGGAGACTTCCACCGGCACGCGCCCGCCCACCTCTCTTACCGCCGCCGCCACCTGCTCGGGCGTCATATTGTCCACCAGCAGCCGCTCGGCGCCGTTGGCGAGGGCCTGTTGCAGTTCTTCCGGCGTGCGCACCTCAATTTCGAGCACCTGGCCGGCCCGGCGGTGCTTGCGCGCCCGCTCCAGTACGGCTGCGATGCCACCGGCCATGCGGATATGGTTGTTCTTGATCAGAATGGCATCCGAAAGGTCGGCGCGGTGGTTGCGCCCACCCCCGCAGGTGACCGCGTACTTGTCGAGCAGGCGCAGCCCAGGCGCGGTTTTGCGGGTATCGAGGAGGCGCACGGGCAAGCCCGCAACCGCATCCACGAACTGACGCGTGAGGGTGGCAATGCCGCTCATGCGCTGCAGCAGGTTGAGGGTGACGCGCTCGCAGGAAAGCAGCGGCCGGGCCGGGCCGCGCACCACAGCCAGCGTCTGCCCCGCTTGCACTCTAACCCCGTCAAAAACTTCCGGATGATGCGAAACCACCACCGCTCGCTGCGGCCCGGCCGCTCCCGCCCTGGCCTGCATGGCCGCAAAGGCCGCGAACACCTCCGGCACCAGCCCCAGGCCCGCCACCGTGCAGTCCTGCTTGGCGATGATTTCCGCTTGCGCCTCGGCCTCCGCCGTGACCGTCAGCAGCGTGGTCGCGTCCGCCAGGGCATGATCTTCGGCCAGCGCGTGCTCCAACAGCGATTGGATCCGGGAACTGTGCCAATCCATCCTTTTAGCTTACCGGAGATGGAGCCTCGATCAACTCACGCAGATACTCAACGTAGGCCTCGAACGCCTTGCGCCCGGACCCACTCATCGTCACCCGCGTGCGCGGCTTGCGATGGTAAAAGTCTTTGGTAATGACTACGTAACCGGCCTTCTCCAGGTGCGTCAAATGCGCGCCGAGGTTGCCATCGCTGGCGCCGACGGCGGCTCGCAGCCGGGTGAACTCGACTGCCTCCGTTCGCGGCAAGGCCCGCAGGGCGGCCATGATCTTCAGCCGCACGGGCTGGTGAATGGAAGAATCAGGTTGCTCCATCATGCGTTCCGTAGCCATAGCCCGCCCAGGATCATCCCGCCGCCTCCGGCCGCCGCCATCCAGAGAAGAAAATATTGCGGCGTCCAGAGAAAGCCTGCGACCGTGAGCACCCCGATGGCCAGACCGGTTGCCCACATGCGCGTGCCGCTGGCAAAAATGCCGTGCAGTACATAGGCAATCGCCACCAGCAGCGGCATCACGGCTTCGGCCTGAAGGTCGGTATGCGGCTGCGTGATCGCGAACAAAGCAATCAGAAATGCGGTCACGGCAATGACGCCGGCTATGTAGCGGCCGGCTTCGCGCCCGGTGGCTTGCGCGTGTGCAGAGGCTTGCCGGCGCTGCTGCATGGCGATGCGGAAACTGCCGGCCAGGCCGGCGATCACCAGGACTATCCAAATCCAGCCGAAGTTCGGCCAGGGGCTGGTGCCGTAGCCGATCACCCAGATGATGCCCCACATGATCAGGTGGGGCGAGGCTTTTTGATAACCGTAAAGCCGTTTGCTGCGTTGCTGAGCGGTGGAGATTTCCTGCAGCGCGCCAGCGGCTTCCGCACGGGATACAGGCTGATGTTGATTCATGCAAACTACTCTACACGGCAGAGCACGGTTTGTCAAACGACGACGGTTTCGCGGTACTCGCCGAAGACGGTGCGGAGAGAATTGGCGATTTCGCCCACGGTACAGCCGGCTTCGACGGCGGCGATGAGAGAGGGCATGAGATTCTCACTGCCCGCGGCAGCTTCGGCGACGCGCGACAAGGCGGCCTCGGTATGGCGCGCGTCGCGCTGCTGACGCAGAACGCGCAGACGCTCGCATTGCTTGCGCTCGACTTCGGCGGCAATGCGGAGCACCGGGGTGGGCGCCGCTTCCTGCTGCTGAAAACGGTTGACGCCAACCACGACGGCCTCGCCATTTTCGAGGCGCTGCTGTTGTTCGTAGGCGGCATTCTGGATTTCGCGCTGCACGTAGCCGCTTTCGATAGCCTGCAACATGCCTTCGAGCGGGCCGCCCCAGGCTTCGATTTTTTCCAGATAGGTCTCGGCCGCCTGTTCAAGCTGGTTAGTCAGGGACTCGACGTAGTAGGAGCCGGCAAGCGGGTCCACGACCTCAGGCACGCCGGTTTCATAGGCCAGCACCTGCTGCGTGCGCAGCGCCAGGCGCGCAGCGTCCTCCGTGGGCAGGCCCAGCGCCTCGTCGAACGCGTTGGTGTGCAAGGATTGCGTCCCGCCGAGGACACCCGCCAGGGCCTCATAGGCGGTACGCACGACGTTGACCTGCGGCTGCTGCGCGGTGAGCGTGGAACCGGCAGTCTGGGTGTGGAAGCGGAGCATCCATGACTTGGGGTTTTTCGCGTGGAAGCACTCGCGCATGCGCCGCGCCCACATGCGCCGTGCGGCGCGGAACTTGGCAACCTCTTCCAGCAGATTGCTGTGGGCGTTGAAGAAAAACGACAGCCGCGGCGCAAACTCGTCCAGCGCGAGCCCCGCCGCTACCGCGGCATCCACGTAGGCGATCGCGTCGGCCAGTGTGAATGCCACCTCCTGCACGGC